>NZ_JBGCCU010000001.1:0-300000 GCF_041261445.1 Catenulispora sp. EB89 | reverse complement strand
CTTGTCCTCGCCCTCGAAGTCGATGACGTTCGGGTGGACCGGCTCGCCCTTGCGGGAGTTGATGTGCCGCACGAAGTCGGCGATGCCGCCCTCGGCGTGGTACTTCACCGAGCGCTGCTCGCCGTTCTCGTCGAGGAACTCCGGACGCTCGTCGGTCAGCGAGATCGTCAGGCCCTTGTTGAGGAAGGCCATCTCCTGGAACCGGCGCGAGAGGGTCTCGAAGGTGTAGACCGTGGTCTCGAAGATGTCGGGATCGGCCCAGAAGATCGTCGAGGTGCCGGTGTCCTCGGCCGGGCCGCCCTTGCACACCTCGGACTCGGGCACGCCGTGCTTGTACACCTGGTTCCAGACGAAACCGTCGGTGTGCACCTCGACCTCGACCCGGGTGGACAGCGCGTTCACGACCGAGACGCCGACGCCGTGCAGACCGCCGGAGACCTTGTAGCCGCCGTCGCCGAACTTGCCGCCGGCGTGCAGGATCGTCATCACGACTTCCAGCGCGGACTTGCCGGTCTTGGTGTTGATGCCGACCGGGATGCCGCGGCCGTTGTCCACGACCTTCACCCCGCCGTCGGCCAGCAGCCGGACCTCGATGGTGTCGGCGTACCCGGCCATCGCCTCGTCCACCGAGTTGTCGACGATCTCGTAGACCAGGTGGTGCAGGCCGCGCTCCCCGGTGGAGCCGATGTACATGCCCGGCCGCTTCCGGACGGCTTCCAACCCCTCCAGGACACTGATGGAGTCAGCGTTATAGGTGCCATCGGGGCTCGGGGTGATGTCCCCGGTCGGTTCTACGTCCGCCACGGCGCGCTGGCCCTTTCTCAAAACACGGCCTGAGCGTTCGGAGCGCGCCGTCGGAGGAACCCACCGGACAGTCGCGGCCCGACGCGAGCCGCGAAGGGGAAGACTTACGAGCTTTATTCTACCCTGCCCGGCTGACCAAAGTGGCCCTCATACGGCCCTGTGAGGCCTTGAGAGACATTTTTTGCCCGTCTTTGAAGTCCCCCCATACGAGCCGCCCTGCGAACGGCTCACGACAGCGTCCGGCACGGTCTGAGGATGCGAGAGGGTGATTGTCACAGATATGGACCTTTATGGTCCGCCGTGCCGTGGCCGATTCGTGCCGGACGACCAGGGGATCGTGGCTGTTGAGACGCCTGGTGCCGATGGGGCCGATGGGACGGGCGTCGACCACCCCGCGCGAACCTAACGATCCCCGAGAGCGGCAACAAGGTCAAAAGACAGGCAACCGGCGCCGATCGGTCACCGGCCGCCGGGCCCGACCACTTTCAGGTTCGAGATGGCGCCGGCGGTGTCGCGGCCGCCGTGAGCCGCGCGGGAGGTCCCCAGCTCGGCGTTCAGCTTGGCCAGCAACTGCGGGGCCAGCATCCGCAGCTCGGTGGCCCAGGCCGCGGAATCGGTGCGGACCGTGAGGATGCCGTCGTTGAACTCGGTCGGGGTGCAGTGCGCCGCGATGTGGCTGCCCACGATCTCGCCCCAGCGGCCCATGACGCCGCCGACCGCCGCCGGCACGCTCCAGCCGCGGTCCTCGATCAGCCTGGGGATCGCCGAGGACAGCAGCTGCGGATCGCGTTCGTCGGGACCGGATCCCGAGCGCTGGCCGGGGTTGTTGTTACGACGGCGGCTGCCGTTCCATCCGGCGCCGCCGTCCTTGCTGCGGGACCGCGCGGCGGCGAACGCGGCGCGGGCCAGGTCGATGCCGGAGCCCTTGGCGTCGGCCCCCTCGGAGCCCCCGGCGTCGGATCCGCTGTCCACAGGCTGTGGATTCACCCCGGGTTCACCTGCCCTCCGGCCACCGTGAACTTCTGGCCGATCAGCTGCTCGGGGACGTCGGCGTCCACGGCCGCGGTGATGAGCACCTGGTCGGCGCCGGAGACGCGCTCGGCGAGCCGGCGGCGGCGCTTGGCGTCGAGTTCGGCGAAGACGTCGTCGAGGATCAGGACCGGCTCGCCGCCTTCGGAGCCGTCGGAGCGCAGCAGGTCGTAGGCGGCCAAACGTAAGGCCAGCGCGTACGACCAGGACTCGCCGTGGCTGGCGTAGCCGCGGGCCGGCATGTTCTCACCCGAGGAGGAGGTCAGCTCCAGCACCATTTCGTCGCGGTGCGGGCCGACCAGGGTGATCCCGCGGTCCAATTCGTTAGCGCGGGCCTCGCCGAGGGCCGTCATGAACTGTTCCGTCAGGACGGCGACGGTCGGGTCGGGTTCGGCGGCCACCGTCGAGCGGTAGCCGATGCGGGTCGCGCCGCCCTCGGCGATCTCGACGTAACACTTGTCCACAAGTGGGGACAACGCCGAGATCAGCGCCAGGCGCGCGGCGACCAGTTCGGCGCCGGCCAGCGCGAGGTGGTGGTCCCAGGCGTCGAGCGTGGTGAGGTTCGGGCCGGAGGTCTTGTTACGTCGGGCCATCGCAGCCGTACGCAGCAAGGTGTTCCGCTGCTTCAGAACTCTGTCGTAGTCGGCGCGGACCCCGGCGAACCGCGGCCAGCGCAACACCAGCAGCTCGTCGAGGAACCGGCGGCGCTCCCCCGGATCGCCCTTCACCAGCGCGAGGTCCTCCGGCGCGAACAGCACGGTACGCAGCACGCCGAGGATCTCGCGGGGACGCGGAACCGGGTTGCGGTTCAGCCGGGCGCGGTTCGCACCGCCCGGGTTCAGCTCGATTTCCACAAGCTGTGTACGGCCTTCGCGCTCCACGTTCGCGCGCACTATGGCGCGCGGCGCGCCGAAGCGCACGAGCGGCTGGTCGGTGGCCACGCGGTGGCTGTCGAGCGTGGCGATGTAGCCGATCGCCTCGACGAGGTTGGTCTTCCCCTGCCCGTTCGGCCCGACGAAGGCGGTGACGCCTCCCCCGAGCGCGATCTCGAGGGAGGCGTACGAACGGAAGTCCGCCAGCGACAGATGCGTGACCCGCAATGGGTGGTCCTAACTCTCCTTCTTCACGGCGTGCCCGCCGAACTGGTTGCGCAGCGCCGCGACCGCCTTCATCTGCGGCGAGTCCTCCTGACGCGAGCTGAAGCGCGCGTAGAGCGAGGCGGTGATCGCCGGGGTCGGCACGGCCAGGTCGATACCGGCCTCGACGGTCCAGCGGCCCTCGCCGGAGTCGTCGGCGTAGCCGCGGATGCCGGACAGGTGCTCGTCGTCGTCCAGGGCGCGGACCAGCAGGTCCAGCAGCCACGAACGGATGACGGTGCCCTCCTGCCAGGAGCGGAAGACCTCGCGCACGTTGGTCACGTTCGGGGCGGACTCCAGCAGCTCCCAGCCCTCGGCGTAGGACTGCATGATCCCGTACTCGATGCCGTTGTGGACCATCTTCGAGAAGTGGCCCGCGCCGACCTCGCCGGCGTGCACGAACCCGCTGTCGCCCTCGGGCTTGAGCGCGTCGAAGATCGGCTGCACGCGCGCGATGTCGGCCTCGGCGCCGCCGACCATCAGGGCGTAGCCGTTCTGCAGGCCCCAGACCCCGCCGGAGACGCCGGCGTCGACGAAGGAGATGTCCTTGGTCTTGAGCAGCTCGGCGTGCTTGACGTCCTCGGTCCAGCGCGAGTTGCCGCCGTCGATCACCAGGTCGCCGGCGTCCAGCAGATCGGACAGCTCGCGCACGGTGGCGTCGGTGGGGTCGCCGGCCGGCACCATGATCCACACCGCGCGCGGCGCCGGCAGCGCCTCGACGAGCTCCTTCAGCGAGCCGACGTCGGCCAGCTTGGGGTCGCGGTCGTAGCCGACGACGGTGTGCCCGGCCTGGCGGATGCGCTCGCGCATGTTGCCGCCCATCTTGCCCAGGCCGACAAGACCGATCTCCATGGTCTTCCCTCTGTTTCTTCCGTCACCTTCACCTGATCGTGTCAGAACCGACCTTACGGGGCCTGCGTGACGAGTGCTTTCCGGGTCAGCCCGCGGACTGACCGGGGACACGCAGCGGCATCATCAGGTAACGGAACTCCTCCTGCGGCGGGGCGTCCAGGGCCGGGCGGCCCATGAGCACCGCGGGCTTGGAGGCCACGGTGAACGACAGCTGAGCGTACTGCGTGTCGATCACCTGCAGGCCGTCCAGCAGGAAGCTCGGGTTGAACGAGACGCTGATGTCCTCGCCGTCCAGGACCGCGTCCATGGCCTCGGAGGCCTGCGCCTCGTCGCCCGCGCCGGCCTCCAGGGTCACCTCGCCCTGGGTGAAGGCCAGCTTGATCGGCGAGGTGCGGTCGGCCACCAGGGACACGCGCTTGGCGGCCTCCAGGAACGGCGCGGTCTCGACGGTCGCGGTGATGTTGTACTCGTTCGGGAACAGCGAGCGGTACTTCACGAACTCGCCGGACAGCAGCCGCGAGGTCATCCGGCGCGAGCCCTTGGCCCCGCTGGACGCGCCCTCACCCGACTCGAAGCCGATCAGACCCTCGCCGGCGTCGCTGCCGGCCAGCGCCAGGGTGACCCAGTCCCCGCCGGTGAGCGCCTTGGCGGTGTCGGACAGGACCTTGGAGGGGATCAGCGCGGTCGCCGACATGTCCTGCTGCTCCGGCTTCCACTGGAGCTCGCGGACGGCCAGCCGGAACCGGTCGGTGGCCACCAGGGTGACCCGCTCGCCCTCGATCTCCACCCGGATGCCGGTGAGCATCGGGATGGTGTCGTCGCGCCCGGCGGCGATGGCCACCTGGGAGACCGCGCCGGCCAGGCCGGAGGCGGTGACGGCGCCGGTGGCCGTGGGCATGGTCGGCAGCGCCGGGTAGTCCTCGACCGGCAGGGTCTGCAGCGTGAAGCGGCTGGATCCACAGCTGACGAGAACCTTCGATCCCTCGGTGGAGAACTCCACGGGGCGGTTCGGCAGCGACTTGGCGATGTCCGCCAGGAGCTTGCCGTGGATCAGGATCCGGCCCGGCTCGGTGACGTCGGCACTGATCTGGGCGCGGGAGGAGACCTCGTAGTCGAAGCCGGACAGCGTGACCGAGCCGCTGTCCCCACCATCACCTTCGACGGCCTCGAAGACCAGGCCGGCCAGCACCGGGGCGGCCGGGCGGCTGGGCAGGGACCGCGCAGTCCATGCCACGGCCTCGGAAAGGACGTCGCGTTCGACCCGGAACTTCACCGGACACCGCCTCCTGCTTGCTTACTCGCTGCTCATCGGAACCAGCGTCCCATCATGCCGTCTGCGACCCACAGGCTGTGAATCGGCGCTGCGTGTTGAGAGGTTCCAGTGTGCCTGAAACGAGCTTGGGGAGGAGTGGAAACGGCGACAACGGGGGAAGGAGTGTCAGAGGGCCCTGAAAGAGTGAATCCGGCTTCGGCGCCTTCGGACGTCCAATGAGTGGCCCGCGAGTTTTCCACAGATGTGGGCCGAGACGATTCAAATCGGCCGACGTAGCTATCTGTTCTCGTAGTAGTAGTAGGGGCTGTGGATACTGTGGATAACCGTTGTTTCCGCAGCTCATACCTATTATGTTAGTCCACATTGCCTGTGTGTTCAGCTGTGGAAAACAATTCAACTCTGGGGATAACTCGCCGGTATCCACACGTCCACTCAGTTACGCACAGCGTTGTCCACAGGTTATCCCCAGTTTTTCCCCGGGTTGTCCCCAACCGGCGGCGATCATGCGATCTGCCAAGTGGGTGACATGTTGAACCTGCGGAACGTCATGCGTCCGAACCTTTGCCGCCCGTCTCCTTAGCGACATAGAGCTTCGAAGCGGACATGCAGGACATTAGTCGACAAGGAGCTATGAAAGGTGGGAGGTACGGGTTTTCTCGACTTCCGGCGTGTCGCCTCGCCGGTCCGCCGCCCACGACAAAAAGGCCCGGCACGCGCGAGGGCGTGCCGGGCCTAGCAGGAAAGAGCAGGTCAGCCGGACTGCTTGATGCGGTTCGTGAGTTCGGTCACCTGGTTGAAGATGGCCCGGCGCTCCGGGAGCAGCGAGCGGATCTTGCGGTCGGCGTGCATCACCGTGGTGTGGTCGCGGCCGCCGAAAGCCTGTCCGATCTTGGGCAGGGAAAGGTCGGTGAGCTCGCGGCACAGATACATGGCGATCTGCCGGGCGGTCACGAGGATGCGGCTGCGAGAAGTCCCACAGAGGTCCTCCATGGTGATCCCGAAGTACATCGCGGTCTGGGCCATGATCGTCGAGACGGTGATCTCGGGACCGGCCGCGTCCGGCATCAGGTTCTTCAGGACGTCCTCGGCCAGCGACAAGTCGACAGGCGCCCGGTTCAGCGAGGCGAACGCGGTGACCCGGATCAGCGCGCCCTCGAGCTCGCGGATGTTGGTGGAGATCTTGGAGGCGATGAACTCCAGGACCTCGGGCGGTGCGTTCAGGCCTTCCTGCTGGGCCTTCTTGCGGAGGATCGCGATCCGGGTCTCGAGCTCGGGCGGCTGGATGTCGGTGATCAGGCCCCACTCGAAGCGCGAGCGGAGCCGGTCCTCCAGGGTGTTCAGCTGCTTGGGCGGCCGGTCGCTGGAGATGACGATCTGCTTCGAGGCGTTGTGGAGGGTGTTGAAGGTGTGGAAGAACTCCTCCTGCGTCCCCTCCTTGTTCTCCAGGAACTGGATGTCGTCGACCATCAGGATGTCGACATCGCGGTAGCGCTTGCGCAGGTGGTTGCCGGCGCCGTCGCGGATCGCGTTGATGAAGTCGTTCGTGAACTCCTCGGTGGACACGTACCGCACGCGGGTCCCCGGGTAGAGGTTGCGCGCGTAGTGGCCGATCGCGTGGAGCAGGTGGGTCTTGCCCAGGCCGGAGTCGCCGTAGATGAACAGCGGGTTGTAGGCCTTGGCCGGGGCCTCGGCGACGGCGACCGCGGCGGCGTGTGCGAACCGGTTGCTGGAGCCGATGACGAAGGTCTCGAAGACGTACTTCTCATTGAGCTTGGCCTGCTGGGCCTTGGCGCCGTCGTCGGGAGTCGAGGAGCGGGCCCCCGGGCTGCCGGTGGACAGCGACAGCGTGGCCGCTATCGGGTCGCTCTCCTCGGGCTGCGGCTCGGAGATGCGGGGCGGCGGCAGGGCCACGCCGCCGATCGGGGGCCGGGGCAGCTCCGGGGCGAAGGCCGGGGGCTCGCTGTGGAAGGCCGCCGGAGCGGACTGGTCCAGCCCGGCCGGCGGCACCGGGGGCGGGGTCCAGTGCGCCGGGGGCGGCGCGAGCTGCGGGATGACCGGGGCCGGCGGCGGTACCGGGCTCGGGGACGCCGGGGCCGGTGTGTTCTCCATCGCTCTGTCGACGAACAGGCTGAACTTGATGTCCGGGCCGAACATGGCGGCCAGATGGGTGGTGAGCATCGGCTCCAGCCGCTGCTCCAGGTAGTTCTTGGAGAAGTCGTCGGGCACCGCGAGCACGATCGTGTCGCCGATCACCGTCCGGGCCTCCGGGATCATCAGGAAGGCCTGCTCGCTCTTGGTCAGCGAGCCGTCCGACTCGACGCGGGCGCGGAAATGGGGCCACAGCGCGGTCGCGTCACCGGGGGCGGCCGCAGGCGGCGGGACCGGGGTGTAACCTTGCGGGTCGGACACGGCCTGCGGCTCCATTCTGTGCTGTCGGCCCTACCGCGCCGACAGGTCTGCATCACGTTTCCCACAGGCTTTCCACAGGTCGTACGCAGAAGGTGTGTACAGCTGTGGATAAGGCCCGGCGCGGTCGCGTCGGTTGTCGTATCTGTCGTTTACACAGGTCCGGCGCCCTTCGGGGCGGTGCGGACCTCACAAAATGCCGCACTCGGGCATCGGCGGCGGTCCGGCCGACGGTAGCGGGTGGGCCCGGTTATCCACAAGTACGGTGGTCCTGTGGATAATAGTGTCCGAGCGGCCGCTGACGGCCCGGTCCACCTCGGGTTTGACCCTTCCGGGTGGCGGCACGTACCGTAAGCAGGTCGAGAAGTCGATTGCCGATGCCGCGCGTCTGCGCGCGTAAGCCTGTTGGCGCACTTCGGAACAGACCTAAGCAGTGACGCCGCCCTGAAGGGCGCCAACTACAAGCGGAGCCCCCAAGTGAGCAAGCGCACCTTCCAGCCCAACAACCGCCGTCGCGCCAAGACCCACGGCTTCCGTCTGCGCATGCGGACCCGTGCCGGCCGCGCGATCCTGGCCAACCGCCGTGCCAAGGGCCGTAGCGAGCTGTCGGCCTGAGCCGCGGTTCGCTTCCTCTCCGACCGCCGTGCTCTCCTCCGCGCACCGCATGCGGAGGTCGGCGGATTTCGGCGCGGCCGTACGCGGCGGCCGACGGGCCGGACGAACCACGCTCGTCGCGCACCTGACGGTCCCCACCGACCCGCCGCCCTCGGCCGACTCCGCCGTGCTGGCGGGCTTCGTCGTGAGCAAGGCCGTGGGACCCGCCGTGGTGCGCACCGCCGTCAAGCGGCGGCTGCGGCACCTGGTCCGGGCCCGGCTTGATCTGCTGCCCCCGGGATCGCGGCTGGTGGTCCGGGCGTTGCCGCCGGCGGCCGGTGCGGACTGGGCCACTCTTGGCGCCGACCTCGACTCGGCCCTGCGGAAGCTGTTGCGATGAAGTACGTGTTGATGGGGCTGATCCGGCTCTACCAGATAGTCTTGAGCCCGGTCGTGAACTGGCGCGGCCCGGTGTGCAAGTTCGAGCCTTCGTGCTCCCACTACGGCTATGAGGCCGTCAGCACCCACGGGGCGATCAAGGGCGGCGGCATGACCGTGTGGCGGGTGCTCCGCTGCAATCCGTGGAGCTCGGGCGGATACGATCCAGTCAAGCCCCGCGAGCCCAAGCACTCCGAGGGCGACAAAGACGGCCAGGCGCGGAACCTCTCGGTGGACGAGACGAGTTCCCCTGGTGAGACAACACAGACTTCCGACCGGACCGAGATGGTCGGTTTGCCCACCAGGCCGACCCACGACGCGGTCCGGCCCGACCTGATGTCCAGCCGAGGAGCGCGATCGTGATCGACACAATCCTCTCCCCGATCATCTGGGCCACCAGCTTCGTGATGATGCTGTGGCACCGGGCGTTCGGGGCGATTTTCGGCAGTGGTTCCTCGGCGTCCTGGGTGCTGTCGATCATCTTCTTGACGATCACCATCCGCGCG
Organism: Catenulispora sp. EB89; assembly: GCF_041261445.1. Taxonomy (NCBI): domain Bacteria; kingdom Bacillati; phylum Actinomycetota; class Actinomycetes; order Catenulisporales; family Catenulisporaceae; genus Catenulispora; species Catenulispora sp. EB89. The sequence goes on along the minus strand of NZ_JBGCCU010000001.1, from coordinate 290,962 downwards.
GCGATGATCCCGCTGTTCCGCAAGCAGATCAAGTCGATGCAGAACATGCAGCGACTCCAGCCGCAGATCCAAGCCCTGCAGAAGAAGTACAAGCTCGACAAGCAGAAGCTTCAGCAGGAAATGATGAAGCTGTACAAGGACAACGGGACCTCCCCGTTCGCCTCGTGCATGCCGATCCTGCTGCAGACGCCGTTCTTCATGGGCCTGTACCGGGTGCTCAGCCACGTCTCGGCGGGCAACGCGGTCGGCGCGCTGTCCAAGACCGACTCGGTGAGCGCCCAGCACGCCAACTTCTTCGGCGCGCCGCTGTCGCTGAGCTTCCTGCACCACACGTCGGCGCAGATGAAGGCGGTCGGCGTCACCTCGGTGACCAACCTGCAGATCGTCGCGGTCATCATGGCCATCATCTACGCCACGTCGCAGTTCCTGACGCAGCGCATGATGATGGCCAAGAACACCAACATGGACAACTCCGTCCCGAACCCGATGATGCAGAGCCAGAAGATCATGCTCTACGTCATGCCGTTCGGCATGCTGTTCTTCAGCCTGAACGTCCAGATCGGCGTCGTGCTCTATCTGATGACCACGAACGTGTGGACGATCGGCCAGCAGTTCTACACTCTGCGCAACTCCCCGATGCCCGGCAGTCAGGCGGAGAAGGAGATGATCGCCCGCCGCAAGGCCAAGGAGGAGCGCAAGCACCAGGAACTGGTCGCGAAGGATCCGGAGGCCGCGAAGGCGCTGGCCGGCGCCAACGGCACGGACACCCAGGACAAGGTGGCGGTCTCCAGGCAGCGCCAGCAGCCGGTCCGTACCACTCGTAGCAAGCGCAAGAAGTAGAGGAGCGACGGCATGAGCGACACCACCGCGGTGACCGAGGCCGGCCCCGCCGACCTCGTCGACGCCGAGCCGGACGCCGGCGGCGAGCGGGCCGACAAGGCTGCCGAGCGGGCCCCGGAATCGCCGGCCGAGCGCATCGCCCGCCTGGAGCGCGAGGGCGACATCGCCGCCGACTACCTGGAGGGCCTGCTCGACATCGCCGACCTGGACGGCGACATCGATATGGACGTCGAGGGCGACCGCGCCTCGGTCTCCATCGTCGGCGGCAAGCTCTCGCACCTGGTCGGGTCCGAGGGCGAGGTGCTCGACGCGCTGCAGGAGCTGACGCGTCTGGCGGTGCTGCGCGAGACCGGCGAGCGGTCCCGGCTGATGCTGGACATCGACGGCCACCGCGCCACCCGCCGCTCCGAGCTCACCCGGATCGGTACCGAGGCGGCGCGCAAGGTCGCCGAGACCGGCGAGCCGGTGAAGCTGTCCGCGATGTCGCCGTTCGAGCGCAAGGTCGTGCACGACGCGGTCGCCGCGGCCGGCCTGCGCAGCGAGTCGGAGGGCGAGGAGCCCAACCGCTGTGTGGTCGTCCTGCCCTCGATGTCGCAGTCGGTCTGACGACCGAGCTGGGACATAGTGGAGACATGCGACCTTCTTCGCCCGACCCCGCCGCCCCCGGCGGCGGCGAGCCGACCGATCTGGTCTTGGGCCCCGCCCCGGAGGCGGTGCTCTCGGTCTTCGGTGCCCGGGCGGCCGACGCCACCCGCTACGCGGAGATCCTCGCCGGTCCCGGCGTGACCCGAGGTCTTCTCGGACCTCGGGAAGTGCCGCGCCTGTGGGAGCGGCACATCCTCAACTGTGCGGTGGTCGGCGAACTGCTGCCCTCCGACATCCGGATCTGTGACGTCGGCTCCGGCGCCGGGCTCCCCGGCATCGTCCTCGCCCTGGCCCGCCCGGACCTCTCGGTCACCCTCCTGGAGCCGCTGCTGCGCCGCACTCTGTTCCTGGACGAGGTGATCGACCTCCTGGGCCTGGAGAACGTGCGGGTGCTCCGCGGCCGGGCCGAGGAGTTCGCCGGCAAGGAGCGGTTCGACGTGGTGACCTCCCGCGCGGTGGCGCCGCTGGACCGGCTGGCCGGCTGGTCCCTGCCGCTGCTGCGGGCCGACGGGGAGATGGTCGCGCTCAAGGGCGGCTCGGCCGAGAGCGAACTGGCCGAGAGCGCGGAGTTGCTCGCGAAGCTGGGCGCCACGCGCTGGAGCGTGGAAACGGTCGGGTCCGGCATTGTGGAGCCGCCGACGACGGTGATCCGAGTCGGGATCGATCAGGAGATCCAGGTTCGCGGGCCGAAGAAGCAGCGGCCGCGTAACCGGCGGCAGGGACGCTGAGCCTGCGGTGCCCCGAGGCCTGTGGGCCTCGGGGCACCGATGTTTCACGGGAAACATGAGCGGCGGCGGCTCGTCGGCTGCCGGAGCCGGTTCATGTTTCACGGGAAACCATGGCTCCCGAAGGTCCCCCGATGACTCCCCGAGGCTCGGCGCGGCCGATGTTTCACGGGAAACCGACGAAAGAGGGCGGTGTTTCACTCCGAAACTCCGCCCTTCGTTCGTTCTGGGGGGATCGAGTACGGCAGACTGTTGGTTTGTAGCGTCTCGCTTCATGTTGAGCACAGCCTTCGCGCGTCCCATGACAGGAGTTCTTCCGTGGCCGCACCCGGCAATGAACACCGAGAGCACCAGGGGGTCGACCCGCTGCTCGCGCAGTCAGTGGTGGACAGCCTGAACGACGAGCCCTACTACCCCGCCGGGACCACCGACGTGATGGCCACGCCGCCGGTGGACCTCGAGTACGAGTCCGGACACGTTCCCGCGGGAGCCACTCCCTCTGCACCCCTTCAGGTACCGCACATGCCGTCTTCTTCTGTTCCCGCCCAGGGGCCGTCCGTCGCCGACGACTCGGACACCCCCATCGCCCGCCAAGCCGCCGCCGCAATAGAAGCGCTGTCCGGTGTCACCCGCCTTCCCCGGCCGGACAAGACCCGAGTGCTGGTCGTCGCCAACCAGAAGGGCGGCGTCGGCAAGACCACGACCACGGTCAACCTGGCCGCCTCGCTCGCCCAGGCCGGGGCCGACGTCCTGGTGATCGACCTGGATCCGCAGGGCAACGCGTCGACCGCGCTGTCGGTCGACCACCACGCCGACGTGCCGTCGGTCTACGACGTCCTCATCGAGCGCTACACGATGGACGAGGTCGTGCAGCAGGTGCCGGAGATCCCGAATCTCTACTGCTGCCCGGCGACCATCGACCTGGCCGGCGCCGAGATCGAACTGGTCTCGATGGTGGCCCGCGAGAGCCGGCTGTCGAAGGCGCTGTCCGGCTACACGAAGAAGATGGACTACATCCTCATCGACTGCCCGCCCTCGCTCGGACTGCTGACGGTCAACGCGATGGTGGCCGGCGCCGAGGTGTTGATCCCGATCCAGTGCGAGTACTACGCGCTGGAGGGTCTGAGCCAGCTGCTGCACAACATCGAGCTCATCCGCGGGCACCTGAACCCGGATCTGCACGTGTCCACGATCCTGCTCACGATGTACGACTCGCGGACCCGGCTGTCCACCGAAGTCGCGGAGCAGGTGCGTACGCACTTCCCGAACGAGGTGCTGTCCTCGGCGATCCCGCGCTCGGTGCGGGTCTCCGAGGCGCCGTCGTACGGGCAGACCGTGATGACGTGGGACCCGGTGTCGACCGGCGCGATCGCCTACCGCGACGCCGCACGGGAGATGGCCGAGCGCGGCGCGTCCCGCGGCCCGATGGACGGCATGAACGATTTCCGGGCCGACATCGAGTACGGTGGGGCGTCCCTGCACAGCGGTGGGCAGTGAACGGCACGATGGGAGAGCAGTGGTGAGCAGTAGCCGACGAGGACTGGGCAAGGGCCTGGGCGCTCTGATCCCCACCGGTGCCCCGCCCTCCATACTGTCCGAGAAGACGAGATCCGAGTCGGCGCCCGCCTCGGCGCCCGGCGATGTTTCCCGTGAAACAACGGTCGCGACGGCCCCGCCCCGCACCGCGCTGGGCACCCTGCCCATCGACACCGACTACCGGACGCACGAGGACACCGGGAGCGTCACGTTCTCGGCGTCGGTCCCGGCCCCCGCATCGAGCCGCGAGGATCTGGTCGACACCAGCCTCCCGGACGGACTGATGCCGGTCCCGGGCGCCTCGTTCGCCGAGATCCCCCAGGGCCAGATCCGCCCGAACCCGGTGCAGCCTCGCACCGAGTTCGACGAAGTCGCCCTGGCCGAGTTGGTCGCCTCCATCAAGGAAGTCGGCCTCCTCCAGCCGATCGTGGTCCGGCAACTGCCCGAGCCCGAGGGTGAGCACCGCTACGAACTCATCATGGGCGAGCGGCGCTGGCGGGCCTCCCAGGAAGCCGGCCTCTCGGCGATCCCCGCCATCATCCGCGACACCCGCGACGACCGGATGCTGCTGGACGCGCTCCTGGAGAACCTCCAGCGCGCCCAGCTGAACCCGCTCGAAGAGGCCGCGGCCTACGACCAACTCCTCAAGGACTTCGACTGCACCCACGAAGTCCTGGCCGAGAAGATCGGCAAGTCCCGCCCGCACGTGACCAACACCCTGCGCCTCCTCACTCTGACCCCGGGCATCCAGCGCCGGGTCGCGGCCGGCGTCATCACCGCCGGGCACGCCCGCGCACTGCTCGGCCTGAAGTCGGTGGAGCAGCAGGAGGAGATCGCCAAGCGCATCGTCCGCGAGAACCTCTCAGTGCGCGCGGTCGAGGAGCTGGCCGGCATGGGCCGCTGGGACGCGGCGGCGCTGGACACCGCGCTGACCGAGACCCCCGAGGACTACCTCGACTTCACCGAGAAGCCCAAGGGCAAGCGGGTCCGCTCCGGGAGCCGGATGCCGATCCTGGAGGACTACGGCCAGCGGCTGTCGGACCGGCTCGAGACTCGCGTGAAGGTCGACATCATGCAGAAGCGCGGTCGCATCACCATCGAGTACGCCGGGATAGAGGATCTGAAGCGGATCGCGAAGGCGATCCTCGGGGAGTAGATGTTTCACGGGATTGTGTTTGATTGAGGAGCGAGGTGACGAGGCCCGGCGGGTGTCCGCCGGGCCTCTGTCATGTTTCACGGGAAACGGGGCCGCGATGTTTCACGGGAAACAGCGTCGCGGGGATGGCTCGGGCGCAGTGCTCGAGATTGCTGGCCGCGCGCTCTGCGGCTGACTCGCTCGCCGCAGCCGCTGTTTCCCGTGAAACATCGGCGGCGCGGCCGTGAAACGAGCGATGTTTTACGGGAAACCAGCGCCGAGGTTTCCCGTGAAACATCGCGCTACTTGGCGATGACCGCCTGGACCAGATCGCGGTAGAGCACACCGAGGTCGAGGTCCGCCGCACCGGCGGCGAGTGGCAGCAGGCTGGTCTCGGTGAGGCCCGGGGCCACATTCACTTCGAGGAACCAGGGCGTGCCGTCCGCGTCGAGGATGAGGTCCGTGCGCGACACGCACGACAGGCCGAGGGTGGTGTGCGCCTGGACGGCCAGCCGCTCGACGATGTTCGCCTCGTCGGCCGTGAGCCGGGCGGGTGCGAAGAACTCGGTGATGCCGGCGGTGTAGCGGGCGGCGTAGTCGTAGACGCCGGAGTCGGCCACGATCTCGACGGCGGGCAGTGCCTTCGGGCCGGTGCCGGTGTCGACGACGGACACCGCGATCTCGCGGCCGGTGACGTGTCGCTCGATGAGTGCGGTCTCGTCGTAGGCGAAGCACGCCACCATCGCGGACGGTAGATCCTCGCGGGTGTGGACGGCGGCGGCGCCGAGCGAGGAACCGCCGCGGGCCGGCTTCACGAACAGTGGCAGCGGGAGGGCGGCGGTCACCGCGTCGAGCACGGCCTGGGTGCCGAGGTCGCGGAACGTCGTCTTGGGGATGGCGACCCAGTCGGGGGTGGCCAGTCCGGCGGTGCGGATGGCGTCCTTGGCCGAGGGCTTGTCGAAGGCGCGGCGGCAGGCGGCTGGGGGCGAGCCGACGTACGGCAGGCCGAGCAGCGACAGGATTCCCTGGACCGCGCCGTCCTCGCCGGTGGCTCCGTGCAGCGTCGGGAAGATGGCGTCGGGGCGGTCGGCGAGCAGCGCCGGTACGAGCGCGGCGTCGATGTCGCGCACCTGAACCTCGACGCCCGCACTGCGCAGCGCGTCGGCCACGCGGCGGCCGGAGCGGATCGAGACGTCGCGTTCGTGGCTGAGGCCGCCGGCCAAGACGACGACACGACCGAGGTCGCTCATTGCAATCACTGCCCTTCTCACCGGGTTTCTTCGCCCCCGATCATGCCAGTCGGCCGGAGGGATCGAACTCGATGTTTCCCGTGAAACCCCGGAGTCGGAGTCGGTTTCCCGTGAAACATCGTTCGTCGAGAGTCTGGCCGGGCCATGTTTCACGGGAAACACGGCCTGTTTCACGCCGACGCCGGGTGCTCCGGTTCGGATCCCGAGCGATGTTTCACGGGAAACCAGACGTCGGTTTCCCGTGAAACATACCGCCGCTAAGCCAGATCGGGCCCGGGCGTGTCGACGCCGTCGCGGCTGTCCAGGGCCCGCGACGCCTCATGGCCGAACGCGGCGCGCAGCTCCATCTCCTCGCGCAGCACATCCGCGAACCGTCGCACGCCCTCGCGGATCCGGTCCGGCGTCGGGTAGCAGTAAGAGAGTCGCAGCGAGGACGCGCCGAATCCGTCGGAGTAGAAGCCCGTGCCGGGAACGTAGGCCACGCGTGCGGTGACGGCGCGAGGCAGCATCGCCTTGGAGTCCAGTCCGGCCGGGAGCGTGACCCAGACGTAGAAGCCGCCCTCGGGCTTGGTCCACGTGACACCGGCGGGCATCAGCTCGGACAGCGCCGTCAGGGTCGCGTCGCGCCGCTCCAGATACATGGCCCGGAACGCCTTGATCTGCTCGCGCCACGGCTGGGTGCTCAGGTAGCGGGAGACCATCATCTGGGAGAAGGCCGGCGGGCACAGGTCGGCGGCCTCGGCGGCGAGCGTCAGCTTCTCGCGGACGGCGTGCGGGGCCAGGGCCCAGCCGACGCGGAAGCCGGGGGCGAAGGTCTTCGAGAACGAGCCGAGATAGATGACGTTCTCGGTGTCGAGCGAGCGGAGCGCGGGGTAGGTCTCCCCCTCGAAGCCGAGCAGCCCGTACGGGTTGTCCTCCAGGATCAGGATCCCGGCCTCACGGCAGATCTCGACGATCTCCGGACGCCGCTCGACGGCCATCGTGACGCCGGCCGGATTGTGGAAGTTCGGGATCGTGTAGAGGAACTTGATGCGCCGGCCGGACGCCTGCACCGAGGCGATCGCCGCGCGCAGCGTGTCCGGCACCAGCCCCTGGTCGTCCATCGCCACGTGGACCACCTGGGCCTGGTACGAGGCGAAGACGCCGAGCGCGCCGACGTAGGACGGCCCCTCGGCGAGGATGACGTCGCCGGGGTCGATGAAGATCCGGGTGACCAGGTCCAGCGCCTGCTGCGAGCCGACGGTCGCGATGACGTCGTCGGGATGGCCCTCGATGCCCTCCAGGCGCATGATCTCGCAGATCTGCTCGCGCAGCGTCTCGTCGCCCTGCGCGCCGCCGTACTGCATCGCGACCGTGCCGTTGTCACGGATCAGCTCCTCGGCCACCGAGGCGATGGAGTCCATCGGCAGCGCCGCGAGGTTCGGCATGCCGCCGGCCAGCGAGACCACTTCGGGTCGGGAGGCCACGGCGAACAGAGCTCGGATCTCGGATGCGGTCATCCCGCGGGTCCTGGCTGCGTAACGGTCGACATACGAGTCGAGCCGGGAACCCGGACGCTGCGGGAGTTCCATATCACTCTCCTTGGAGTCGGAAGGGTGGATGCCTGTTCCTCAAGTCAAGCAGGCAAAGCCATCTTCTCGGCGGCTTGTCCGCCTTTTCGGTGTCGTGTGACAGGACTAACATCCCCTTCGCGGACCGCCGCGGGGGCGGTCCGGGCCTGCCTTCCACCAGCCTGGTCGGACGGTGGGAGGCAGCAGGATGGGAGTCGGTCGATGAGCGGTCGGATCGTCCCGGGGCTCGGCGGTCGGCCGGCGGCCCGGGGCGCGCTACACGTCGCGCTGTGGTTCCTCGGGGGCGTCGCCGCCGGGTTCGGCGGCGGTGTACTGCGGCCCCACCGGGTCACGTGGGTCGACCGCGATCGCTCGGAGGTGCAGGACGGTCTCCGTCGCCCCCGACCCCAGCCGCCGCGCCCACGACGAGCTGATGGTGTCCAGATCAGTGTGGGGCACCAGCCGGACGTCGGCCACCTTCCAGCCGGAACCGGCCAGCCGATCGGCTAGACCCGTCGAGTCGACGGTCTCCGGGGTCAGCTCGGGGAGGTCGCGGATCTCCAGCGGGATCGGGTCGCGCCAGATGCTGGTCCCGATGGAGATCTCCAGCGGTGCGCCGGCCTTGGCGACGGAGCGCAGGCCGGACAGGACGTCGTCCTCGCCGAGCACGACGCCGCGCAGCAGCTTGCCCCAGGGCATGAGCACCGTGACCTTGTCGGCCACTCCGTGCAGCGGAGCCGGGACCGTCTCGATCGCCGAGTTGACCAGCACCAGGTTCGGGGCGCCGCCCTTGGCCGGCTTGCGGGCCGCGCGCACGGCGGTCTCGGTCATGCGCTGCCAGGCCGGGTCGACCCCGACCACGAGCCACTCCGGATGCGCGATCGCCTGGCGGTAGGCGGTGCGGGCGTCGCCGGTGCCGACATCGACGAGCACCCGCTCGGCGGCGGCCCGGATCCCGGCCCACTCGGCGGGATCGAGATCGGTGAGCTTCTTGCCGGCGAGAACCTTGAGGGCGGCGGTGCGGGTCATGTCTGGTCCTGCTCGGTGAGAAGTGCGTAGAGCCGTTTGCGGGTGAGGCCGAAGGGGGCCAGGGCCTCGGTCAGGGTTCGAGGGGCGATGCCGGCGTCGGTGAGGGCACGGGCCACAGCTGTGAGGTCGACGAGTTCGGCGTCGGCGGCGGCCGGGCCGACGACGGTCAGAACGCCCGGCGTCTCGACGGCGGCGGCCGGCGTCGAGAGCGTCATCGCGGTGCCGATGTCGAGTTCTGAGACGTCCTCGATCCAGATCTCTCGCCCCGCGAACACCGAGGCATCGGTGGCCGGTGGCATGTGGAACACCGTGGGCGTCAGAGGGAGCGTGGAGACGCGCTGAGGGCTTCCCAAGTACGCGTAGGGGTCGGGAGCCTGGCCGGCGGCCAGCAGTGCCTCCAGGGGCTTGTACGGCGTCGACACGGCGACCCGGGCCCCCGCGGCTGTCACTCGTTCGAGTACTGCGTTGGCCGCAGCGGCTTCTTTGGGCGGCGCGTCGGGCGCGAGGGTGAGCGAGAAGGAGTCCCGGGCGTCGAAGTCCTTCAAGGACGGCAGATGAGTCCGCTCGCCGAAGTCCACGCGAAGCAGAGGACGGCTCGGTCCGAGTTCTTCGACGGTGAGGGTGACCTCGCGCTCCGGATCGGTGAGCGCGGTGGCGAACTCCTCCGGAAGGTCGTCCGCGGTCAGCGTGGAGTCGACGGCCAAAGTGTCGGCGTCGAGCGCGCCGCTGCGGCGGATGACCGCGCGGTCGGTGAGCGCGCGGCGCGGGTTCAACGTGGCCTCGCCGGTGAGGGCGGCCAGTCCCGGGGTCGCCAGCGTCAGCCGGACGCGGCCGCGCAGCGCGGCCAGATTCGGGTCCAGCACGGTGCCGACCGCGAGCACGCACGTCGCACGCGGCGTGATGGCCGGCTCCGCGGTCAGCTCGAAGGTCTTCGCGTGGGTCGCCCGGATCGCCGGGTGGCCGCGGCCGACGAGGACGGCTTGGTGGGGATGGGGCACGGTTCCAGGGTAGGGGCGCGATCGCGAGGCGGCCCGCGGCGAGCGGACGGCGGGGCGCGGTTTCCCGTGAAACATCGCCACCGGGCCGTCATGATCCGGGCGTGATCCGGGTGTGGTTTCCCGTGAAACATCGCCGTCCGGACCGCCGCGCTCGCCGGGACCGCCGATTCCGACGGTCCCGGCGACCGGTTCGCTCGATACTCGATCGGACCCGTCACCAGCCGCTCAGTGCGAGCGCAGCTCCGCCAGCCGCAGCACCCCGGTCGGAGCGTCCGACTCCGGCGGCAGGTACAGCCGCTGGACCGCGACCACTATGGCGTCGGCACACGACTCGCGGAACCGCTGCGAGGCGAGCAGCGCGGCGTCGTGCGGGCTGGTGAGGTAGCCGAGCTCGATCCGCACCGCCGGCATCTGCGTGTAGCGCAGCACGTCCCACGTCATGCCGTGGGTGCCCAGGTTCGCCAGCCCCGTGCGGGCGGTGACCTCGCGCTGAACCAGGCCCGCGAACCGCTCGCCGGTGGGGGAGCTGTGGCCGAAGCGGTCGTTGCCGTAGTAGAACGCCGCGACGCCGGAGGCCGCCGGGTTCGTGTGGGCGTCGCAGTGCAGCGAGATGAGCAGATCCGCGCCGAGCTCGTTGGCCTTCTCGGCGCGCCGCCGGTCGTCCGGGCTGCCGCCGGGGCCGTGCGACAGGTAGGTCGTGACGCTCAGCTTCTCCAGCCGGGTCTTGACCCGGTCGGCGATGTCGAAGACCACCTCGGCCTCGATCAGCCCGCCGGCGCTGACCCCGGTGTCCGGGCCGCCGTGGCCGGGGTCCAGGACCAGGGTCTTGCCGGGCAGTGCCGGCCCGGCGCTCTGGATGGCTTCTGATTCGCGCATCGCGTGCAGCAGGCCGCCGTGCGCCATGCGGCGGTTCAAGCGGTTCAGCGCCTGGACCGTCGGCAGGTCGGTGACCCCGGTCGCGGCGAGCCCGACGTTGCGCTGGAACTCGCGGACGGCGGTCACCGTGATGGGGTCGTAGGCCCCGTTGACCCGTCCGCAGTCGAACCCGAGGGTGAGCAGCGACCGCTGCAGCTCGGCCACATCGTCGCCGAACGGGGGCTCGTCGGCCGGGATCAGGTCGCGGTCGCCGAGGCGCCAGGACGCCTCCTCCAGCAGACGCATCGTCCCGGGGGTGACCACGCCGTCGACCGTGGTGCGGCGGGTCTGCTGGAAATGGCGGACCGCGGTCTCCACCGCCTCGTCGAAGACCGGCTCGCCCTGGGCGGGGATGGCCCCCGCGTCGATCAGGCCGAGCCGGGCCAGGCGTTCACGGATCGCGGCCACCGCGGGCCCGGAGTCGCCGCGGCGGTAGGTCGGTTCAGTGGTCACGGTCCTCTACCCTACGCACTCTGTCACTCGTGTCCTGCGCAAAGCCGAAGGGGCGGTCCAAAGACCGCCCCTTTGACCAGGTCCCTACTGGATCAGGCGACGTAGTCCGCCAGGTCCTTGAGCAGCAGAGCCTTCGGCTTGGCGCCGACGATGGTCTTCACGACCTCGCCGCCGCGGTAGACGTTGAGCGTCGGGATCGACCGGACGCCGTACTTCGCCTGGGTCAGCGGGTTCTCGTCGGTGTTCAGCTTGACGATGTCGATCTTGTCGCCGTGCTCGGCGTAGATCGCCTCCAGGACCGGGGCCACCTGGCGGCACGGGCCGCACCACGGGGCCCAGAAGTCGACCAGCACCGGCTTGTCGTTCTTCAGGACCTCCGCCTCGAAGGTCGCGTCGGTCACTTGGCGGATGTCGCCCATGGTGTGCTCCTCATGTGTAATCCGGGGTGGCGTGTTTCCCGTGAAACATCGCCCGATGTTTCACGGGAAACCGAGTCAGACGGTGACGGGCTGGTGGTGCGCCAGCTCCGACAGGTGCTTCTCGGCGTCCAGCGCGGCGGCACAGCCGGTGCCGGCCGCGGTGATGGCCTGCCGATAGGTGTGGTCGACCACGTCGCCGGCCGCGTACACGGCCGGGAGGCTGGTGCGGGTGGTCGGCGACTCCACCTTGATGTAGCCCTCGTCGTCGAGGTCCAGCACCCCGCGGAACAGCTCGGTGCGGGGCAGGTGGCCGATCGCCACGAACAGCGCGCCGGCCGGCCGCAGCGTCTCCTCGCCGGTCTTGAGGTTGCGCAGCTTGACCCCGGTCACGTGGGTGTCGCCCTCGATGGCGACGACCTCGGAGTCCCAGACGAAGGAGATCTTCGGGTTGGCGAAGGCCCGGTCCTGCATCACCTTGGACGCCCGCAGCTCGTCGCGGCGGTGCACGACGGTGACGGTCTGCCCGAAGCGGGTGAGGAACAGCGCCTCCTCCATGGCGGTGTCGCCGCCGCCGACCACGATGATGTCTTGGCCCTTGAAGAAGAAGCCGTCACAGGTGGCGCACCAGGAGACGCCCTTGCCGCTGAGCCGCTTCTCGTCCGGCAGGCCCAGCTCCTTGTACGCCGAGCCGGTCGAGACGATGACGGTGTGCGCCTCGTGCACGGTCCCCGCCGAGTCGGTGACCTTCTTTATCGGTCCGGCCAGGTCGACCGCGGTGACGTCGTCGAAGACGAGCTCGGCGCCGAAGCGCTCGGCCTGCTTCTGCATGTTGTCCATGAGGTCCGGGCCCATGATCCCCTCGGGGAAGCCCGGGAAGTTCTCCACCTCGGTGGTGTTCATCAGCGCGCCGCCGGCGGTCACGGAACCGGCGAACACCAGCGGATTCAGGCCCGCGCGCGCGGTATAGACCGCCGCGGTGTACCCGGCGGGTCCGGAACCGATGATGATGACGTTACGGATCTCGCTCACGTGAGCCTGGCCTCTCGAATTCCTGGGGGGCAGCTTCAGTGCCGGTTGGCTCAACCGATCCTAGGCAAGATGCATTCCCGGCTGTGCCACGTGAGCGGTTTCTCGCGCAGTGTTAAGGGCGCGTGATCTCGACATGGTCGACGGATTGCCCGGGATTGCCCGAAGTGCACGCATCCACGTAGACGACGTAGACCTCGACGAGCGTCGCGCTGCCGGGCCGCGGATAGAGCAGCAGCCACGCCGGCTTGCCCTGGTACTCGGTCTGGGCACTGGTGATCAACTTCGTGCCGGCCGGCACCTCCGGCGGCGGGCAGTCGGGTCTGGCGGACTGCCCAGTCCCGTTGGCCGGGGTCATCAGGTGCTGGCTGAGCAGGGCCTCGGCTTGCTGAGCGATGCTCATATTGCCCGAGAAGCCCGGGCTGTTGTCCTGGCTCGTGCCGGGTTCCGCGCCGCCGACCTGCGACTGCGCGCCGGGAACCTGGCCGGCGGCGTGCGAGCCGTCGGCGTCGGGCCCCGCGGCGTTTCCGGCGGCGCTACTGCTGCTGTCCTTCGAGGAACCGGTCCCGTTGTTCAGTGCTGTGACCACTCCGACACCGCCTGCGATCACGAGCGCGGCACCGGCCAGACTTCCGAGGGCCATGCGGAACTGCCGACGGCGCGGCGGAGCGGCGGCCGCGGCAGGGGCCGCCGCGGGGGTGCCCAGCGGCGGCTCGCGATACAGCGCGGCCTCGACGCGGGCCATGACGTCCTGGGGGATCGGCATCGGAGGCAGCAGTCCGCCTAGACCGGCCGGTTCACCCAGGCCGGTAAGTTCGCCCAGGTCTGCTTCCCCGCTGATCAGCGCGAAGTCGGCGGAGCAAAGCGGGCACGAGGCCAGGTGCGTCCGCGCCTCGTCGGCCGCGGTGGCGTCGAGAAGTCCTTCGACCAGGTCCGCCATCTGGTCGGGGTCCAAATGTGTCCCGGGACGGGAAGCGGCGGGATCGGTCATCATCCGGCCGTGCCTCCTTCCCGGCGATCTTGCGGCGTCGCAACTTTGACGCGGGCCGCGGCTCCTTGGTTCCCGGTCGCCGCGGTGTTCCCCGGAGATTCCGTCGGGTTTCCCTCGCGGAGATGTCTCAGGAGCGGCAGCAGCTTCGCCCGGGCCCGCGCGCAGCGGCTCTTGACGGTCCCCGGGGCCACTCCGAGGGCGCGGGCCGTCTCGTCCACGCTGTAGCCCTCGACGTCGACCAGGACCAGCGCCACCCGCTGCTCGTCCGGCAGGGTCGCCAGCGCCGATTCCAGGGCCAGGCGCAGGTCGGTGTTGGTGATGTCGTCGGTGACCGTCGGCCGCGCGTACTCGGTCTCCACCTCCGGCAGCGGGACCGTCGGTCGGCTGCCGCGCCGCCGCATCCGGTCCAGGCAGGCGTTCACCACGACCCGGTGCAGCCAGGTGGTGACCGCGGAGTCGCCGCGGAACGAGCCGGCGGCGCGGTACGCCGAGATCATCGCGTCCTGCAGCGCGTCGGCGGCGTCCTCCGGTTCTCCCATTGTGCGCAGCGCGACCGCCCAGAGCCGGTCGCGGTGCCGGCGGAAGATCTCGCCGAAGGCGTCACCGTCCCCCTCGACGTGCCGGGCCAGCAGGGCCCGGTCGTCGAGCTGGGTGAGGTCGGCACCCTGGGGAGGCATGGCGGCCAGGTCAGGAGGCGTTGAACTTCACGGACATGATGGAGTCGCCGTAGCGGTTCCCGCTGTCCTTGGCACAAGTTATGGTCTTGTCCGGATTCGGAACCGCCGGCAGCGACTTGTTGAACCAGATCAGTACGAAGCGGGTGCTCACCGGGGAGGCGGCCTTCAGCGTGACCGTGGTGCCGCCGGCGTCGGCGGTCGCGATCGACTTGAAGCCGGCCGGCGCGCTGCCCGGGACCAGGGCGGGCACCTGGGTGACGGAGGCGTCGGCCGCCTGCATCTCCATGGCCGCGCCAGCGGTGCCGATGGTCACCGTCGCCGACGTGATGGTCTTGACCGAGCCCAGGTCGAAGATCAGTCCGGTGCTCTTCGGGTCGCCGCTGTGCGTCGGGTTGGGCCCGCAGTACTGGTTGGTGATCCAGCCCTTGTCGCTGATCTGGCCGCCGACCAGGTAGCCGGCGCCCTCCTTGCCGTTGTCCTCGTCGTAGACCGACACCGAAGCGGCCGTGACGCCCGCCGAAGGGGCGGCCTGGCTGGAACCCGTGGTGGCGGCCTGGGAGTTCGACGTGCTCGTGTTGCCGGCGTTCTGGTTGCCCTTGCTGCCGCTGCCGCTGCCGCTGAACATCGTGTAGGCCAGCAGTGCGACCGCGACCACCGCGGCCAGAGCGCCGACGCCGATCAGCGCCGAGCTGTTGCGGCCGCCGCCTCCGCCGCCGTGGTCGCTGCCCCGCGACCCGCCGTGGCCGGCGCCGGAGCCCCCGCCGCGCGGACGGTACTCGTCCTCGTCGTAGGAGCCGGGCCGCGCCGGCGCGCCGTGCGCGGTCGGGCGCGGCGGCGCCGGCTGGTAGCTCGGGGCGACCTGCGGCATCGCCGTGGTCCGGGCCGCGCCGGCGGGCATGGCCGGCATGACCGTGGTCTGCTGGTGGCGCAGCGGCGCGGTCTGCGGGGTCGAGGGCAGCGGAGCCTCGTAGCGCGGGCGCGGCAGCTGGGCCAGGGCGTCGGCGACCTCGGTCGGGGTCTGGTACTGCGGGCCGGCCGGGCCGTCGCCGAGGATGCGCAGGATCACGTCGTCGAGCTGCGGGGTCACCTCGGAGCGCAGCTCGCTCGGCGGGACCGGCTCGGGCTGCTGCGGCCGCCGGCCGGTGAGCAGCGCGTAGGCCAGCTCGCCGATGGCGCTCAGGTCGGTGCCCAGCGGGTCGCGCGAGACGGTGCCGGTCAGCGCCGCGGCCAGGCACAGGTCGAGGATCTTCACCTCGCCGGTGTCGGTGCGCAGCACGGTCTTGGGGGACAGCCGCAGGTGGGCCAGGCCCTGGTCGTGGGCCTCGGTGATGGCCCGGGCCAGCTCGGTGGTGATCCGCACGGCCTCGGTGACCGGGACCGGGCCGCCGCTGAGCACCTCGCCCAGGGTGTGTCCGTCGTGCAGCCACTCGGTGATGACGTAGTAGAGGCCGTCGTCGGGGACCGCGTCCAGGACCTGCACGAAGTGGTTGTCGGCCATCGCGGCGGCGGCGCGGGCGGCGGCCATGAAGGCCTCGGCCCGCGGCTGGTCCGAGCGCAGCAGGTGGATGCGGTTGGGCCGGTTCAGCTTCTCGTCGGTGGCGAGCCAGGTGATGGCCGGGCCCGTGGTGTGCAGGACTCGGTCCAGGCGGTACCGGCCGTCGAGCCGGTCGCCCACGGTAACGCCGAGTGACAGGATCAGCGCCTCGGCGTCCGCGCCGAGTCCGCCGTCCGGATCGGTGGTCTGGTCCGCGGCTGCCACATGACTCCCTGGTCCGTGCATGCTCTGTGGCATGGTCTCGTCATCCCCGCCTCATGGTATTAGGTTTCGTGCCGTCCTCGTGGCGCGTTGTCCGACCCTCATCAGTGCAGACCGTTAAGAACCATGGGCGGTTGCTTCTGGAAAACGTCTCTAGACCGGTCGACACCGCGAAATCGCCAGGCGGCTACCTCCCCAGTTTCGCGCGCACCGAGCCGAGCAGCTGCTCGACTTCTTCCACGTGCATCAAGCGGGCGCACAGCACGAACAGGGTCGCGAGCAGGCCGCCGCCGACCGTCAGCGAGACGGCGGAGCCCAGCCAACTCTGACCGACCATACGGTTCACGTATAAAGCGACGATAAAAGTGGCGCCGGCGGCGACCGCGGAGGCCCCGATCAGCCGGGTGTAGGTCTGCATGATGCGCTGGCCGTCCAGACCGCGCAGCCGCCTCTTGAGCTTCCGGGCGGTGATGGCCAGGCCGATGCAGTAGGCGACGCCGTAGACCGAGCACATCGCCACGACCGCCCAGCGTTCCTTGCCGCCGCCCTTCAGGGCGTAGAACACCGCCGTGCTCAGCGCGACGTTGGCCGCCGAGATCCAGATGTTGATGGTGAACGGGCTCTTGGTGTCCTCGAAGGCGTAGAAGCCGCGCAGCATCAGGAACTGGGCCGAGAACGGGATCAGGCCCAGTCCGAACGCCGACAGCATGTAACCGATGATGTGCGCGTTGTCCATCGACATGCCGCCGTGCTTGAACAGCACCACGGCGATCTGCGGGCCCAGCGCCAGGAAGGCGAACGCCGCCGGGACTATCGCGACGCCGGTCACCCGCAGGCCGTAGGAGATGTCCTCGCGGACCGAGTCCAGGTCGTTCTTCACCGCCGCGCGGCTCATCCGGGGCAGCAGCGCGGTGATCACCGAGACGGTGATCAGGGCCTGCGGCAGGCCCCAGATCATGTAGGCGTTGTTGTACGCCGCCACGCCCCAGTGCTCGAAGCCGTCGTTGCCGACGTCGGAGGCGTAGCGCATCACCACGGCCAGGCCGATCTGGTTCACCAGCACGAACAGCAGGGTCCACTTGGCCAGCGTGACCGCCTTGCCCAGCCCGTGGCCGCGCCAGTCGAAGCGCAGCGTGAGGTTCATGCCGGCGGACTTGATGTACGGCAGCAGGGCCAGCGCCTGCACCGCGATGCCCAGCGTGACGCCCAGGCCCAGCAGCCGGACGTCGGCCGCCGGGATGGTCGAGGGGGTCAGGTCGTTGCTCTGGTTGATGTACCAGTAGGCGCCGGTGGAGCCGATGACCACGACGTTGGTCAGCACCGGCGTCCACATCATCGGCCCGAAGCGGCCCTTGGCGTTGAGGATCTGGCCGAGCACCACGAACAGGCCCAGGAAGAAGATCTGGGGCATGAACATCCGGCCGAGGTCGATCGCCAGCTGCCGGTTCGACCCGGAGAAGCTGGAGAACAGATCCACCAGCTGTGGGGTGAAGATCTCGGTCAGGATCGTCAGCGTGAGCACACCGGTCAGGACCAGCGTCAGCAGCCGGCTGGCGTAGGCCGAGCCGCCGTCCCGGTCCCGGTGCATCGAGCGCACCAGCTGCGGCACGAAGACGGCGTTCAGCGCACCGCCGATGATCAGGATGTACAGCATGTTCGGCAGGTTCAGGCCGATGGTGTACGAGTTGGCGATGTCGGCGGTGCCGATTGCGGCCACCAGTAGGAACTGCCGGACCAGGCCGGTCAGCCGGGACGCCAGCGTGCCCAGGGCCATCAGCCGCGAGGCGCGGCCGACGCTGGGCTCGGCCGGGGCCTGCGGGCGGACCTCGGTCGGGGTGCGGTCCCGGACACCCTGCTCCCAGGGGGCGCCCTCGCGCGTCCCGGGTCCGGTGCCGGCCGGGCCGCCGGGCCCGCGCGTCGCCGGGCCCTGCACGCGGCCGCGACGTGGTGGTATCAGGGCTTCGAGGTTGCTGGGGTTCGCGCGGCGGGGCGCGACCGTCATCGTGGGGATCGGCGAGAGGTCCCAGCGGGTGGCGCTGACCGCGTCCTCGTAGTCGTCGCGCCAGTCGCGCTCTTCGGAGTCCTCCTCCGGCGCCGCCGCGCCGCGCTGTTCCTGCTGCGGGGGCTGCCAGGACGGCGGCTGCTGCTCGCCGCCGCGGCCCGGGACCTCGTCGCGGAACAGGGCGCGGCTGTCGTCGATCGGCCGGCGGCCGTGGCTGCCCGGGTCGTGGTTCTGGTTCGGCGGGGCCGGCTGCCAGGACTCGGAGCGCTCGCGGCGCGGGTCGGCGCCGTGCGAGGGGGCGCCGCCGAACTGGTCCGGGCGCGGGGCGCCCTGGCGGGGGTCGGGCTGACGAGGGTCGCCCTGGCGCGGATCCGGCTGGCGCGGATCGGGCTGACGGCCCGGCGGGGGGCCGGCGAACTGCTGCGGGCTCCTCGGGTCGGGGCGGTGCCCCGGTCCGGGCGCGCCGGCGCCCGGGTACTGCTCGCCGCCGCCCTGCGGGGGCTGACCGCCGCGATAGGAGGCCTGCGGGCCGGCGTACTGCTCTCGGCGCGGCGGCAGATTAGGCGGCTGGTTCAGCGGCTGGTTCGGCTGCGGCGCGCCGGGCGGGACCGGATGCTGCGGGCCCGGCTGCGGCGGCCCGGCCGGATGGCCCTGCGCGGCCCGCGGGTCGGGATGCAGCGGACGGCCGGTCTGCGGGTCGAAACGGGGCTCCGACTGCGGGGTCCACGGCTGTTGCGGCGCGGGCCCGGGAGCCGGGGTGTGACGAGGATCACTGCTCTGCGGTCCGCCTGAGCCGGGCTGCGGGGCCCGGCGCGGCCGCTGGTCGTCGTCCTCGCGCGGCGGATCCGGATGCCACAGACCGCTGCCGTCGCTCGTCATCTCTCCAGCGCTCCCCGCGTCCGTGGTGTCCGTCGTCCGATCATTGTCGGTGTTTCAACTTGCCATTGTGTCCTGTGCGGGGGCGTGATGGGTGCGCTTGGCGCGGTAGACGCGCAATCCGATCAACAGGACGAGCAGCATCCCCGACCCGATGATCAGACTCAGGGCGATGATGCCGATGCGGCTGACCTTCACCGTGACCTGGGTGTGACCGCCGTCCTCGTTCGTTGGTCTGATCAGGCCCGATGGATAATACGTGCAGTTCTGGCTCATGTCTTTACAGGTGTACAGCGTGGCATACAGGTCGACCTGCACGCCGTTGCCCTCGCCCTTGACCGGGATCCGGATGGTGGCCGACTGGCCGGGGTCCACGGAGTGCGGTCCCTGGTTCTCATCGACCTTGAGCTGCACGCTGTGCGAGGTGTGCGCGCGGAGGTAGACGGTGATTGTCGCGTTTGTCTGGTTTCTGATGGTCACCGGAACCGTCCCGGACTTGCCGGACATGGTCAGCGGCGGAGTCTGTCCGCCGAAGGACACCAGAGCGTGATCATGGACCGCCGTGGAGTACACGGTTTGGGTATACGCCGCGTCGCCGGCGTGGTTCCGCCACCAGGTCGCCGCCGGCCGCAACGGGACGGCGGAGTCGAACTGGTGGCCCGGCATGATCGCGTGCAGCGCCTGGTAGAGCAGTTGGCTGTCCGAGACCGAGGCGACGATGTCGGTTGACAAGTTCGGGGTGGAGACCGGACTCAGTGCCGAGGCGTGTTCGAGCGTGGCCGGCGTGTCGAGGACTTTGCCCAGGTCGTCCAGCCCGAACCACTGGTCGGCGGTGGGCACCCCGCTCATGGAGTCGATGGCCTGCAGCAGTTCCTGGGGCGGGTCGAAGTCCCGCGGCGGCGTCACCACCAGGACGCGGCCGGTGTTGTCGCGGTCGGCCAGTGCGGTCTGCGCCAGCCACACTTGTCCGGCCAGGACGCCGGCGCTGTTCAGCGTCGCCGGGGCGGTCTTGGCGGGGTCGGCGAAGACGCTCGAGCCCGACAGGTAGCTGTCGTAGACGACCGTGTTCGGGCTGTCCGGCAGCGAGGCGTGCGCCGATGGCCAGCCGGACACCTGGGTCGAGCCGACCAGGGTGACCAGGTTCGGCATGCCGGTGCTGGCGATGCCTGCGAGCGTGGCGGCGTCGGCCTGGCCGTCGGAGGGCCAGGCGATGGTCTGGCCGGTCTGGCCGTTCGCCCGGCAGGGACTGAGCGGCGGCTGCCCGGTCATGCCCGTTTTCAGCAGGTTCTTGCCGGGGTCGCTGTGGGAGAGAGTGTTCAGATCGGGGTCGCCGTACAGAAGGTTCCAGCAGTTCTTGCCCTGCGACGAGGTGAGCACCTTGGTGGCCAGGCTGTACCAGTTCTTCGGGTCCGTACCGGGGGCTCCGACCGGATTGGAGGATCCGCTGGTCGTGCTGCTGCCGTTGCCGCTGGTGGTACTCGCAGCGTTGGGGTCGGGATAGAAGTAGCCGCCGGACAGTGCGTTCGCCGTGTTCAACAGATCAGGATCGACCAGCCAGTTGACCAGTGGCAGGGTCGAACCCTCGGTGAGAATCCTGGTCAGGCGGCTGCCCTGCGTGAACTGCTGCTCCACAGACTGGTCCGAGACTATCGGCAGTGCCGAGGAGTCGGCCTTCTTCTGCCCGGTGAGTCCCGGTTGACCGACGACCGGCCACATCAGGGCGATCCGAGTCTGCTTGGCGCCCGACATGTCCATCGGCTTCCAGACCATGTAGGTCCGCTGCCCGCCCAGGAAGACGTCGTTCTCGTCGAACGCGTCGATGTCGATCGCGTAGACGCCGGCCTGCGGGCTGTGGGAGCCGAAGAGCTCGAGCTCTGTGGGAGTGAGTTTCCACGACTGCGGGGCGCCCGCGGCGAGCTCGGTGAACTTCACCGCTTTGGTCGGCACGCTGTAGCCCCCGTCGTTGGCCGAGCCCATGTTCGACCGGGCGGTGACCAGGCTGCGCTGCACTTCGAGGTGGACTCCTCGCAGCGTGCTCGCGCCGGTGTTGCGGATCTGACCCGCGAAAGTGATCGGCTTGGAGGTGTTGGTGAAGTCCGGGATCTGCGGCGAGACCTGGCCGATCCCCACCTCCACCGGCATCGGGTCCGAGCGCGCCGCCTCGGCGTGCGCGCTGCCGGGCAACAGATTTGCGGCGCCGACGAACAGCACCAAGGCGGAGAGCGCGCGGCAGACTCGGCTGGTCACCTGACGAATCGTAGTCGGGCCCGGCCACCGCGCCCCGACACGTAAACTCGGACACCATGCACACCGACCAGCAGCGACCCCCGGAACCGCACCTTGACCAGGCACAGCGGGCAGCGGTAACAGAACTGCTACGAGTCGTGCCGGTGCTCTCCGAGCTCGCCGGCCGGTTCGCCGCCGCAGGTCACAGCCTGGCGCTGGTCGGCGGTCCGGTCCGCGACGTGTTGCTGGGCCGGCGCAGCGACGATCTGGACTTCACCACCGACGCCCGCCCCGAGCAGGTGCTGAAGCTGCTGCAGGGCTGGGCCGAGGCGGTGTGGGACGTCGGCATCGCCTTCGGGACGGTCGGTGCGCAGAAGGACGGCGCGAAGCTGGAGATCACCACGTTCCGCTCCGAGGCTTACGACCGCGAGTCGCGCAAGCCCGAAGTGGCCTACGGCGA
Source organism: Catenulispora sp. EB89 (assembly GCF_041261445.1). Classification (NCBI taxonomy): domain Bacteria; kingdom Bacillati; phylum Actinomycetota; class Actinomycetes; order Catenulisporales; family Catenulisporaceae; genus Catenulispora; species Catenulispora sp. EB89. Next base: position 269,453 of record NZ_JBGCCU010000001.1, on the reverse strand, counting down.
CTCGATCGACGACGACCTGTTCCGCCGCGACTTCACGGTGAACGCCATGGCCGTGGTGCTGACCGCCGATCCCGAGCGGTTCGAGTTCGTCGACCCCTACAGCGGTCTCGCCGATCTGGAAGCGGGCCTGCTGCGGACCCCCGGCACGCCGGAGATGTCCTTCTCCGACGATCCGCTGCGAATGATGCGCGCGGCCCGGTTCGCCGCGCAGCTCGGCTTCGACGTCGCCCCCGAGGTGCGCAAGGCGATGACGGAGATGGCCGAGCGGCTGACCATCGTCAGCGCCGAGCGGGTGCAGGTCGAGCTCTCCAAGCTGCTGCTGGCCCCGAACCCGCGGGCCGGCCTGGCGCTGATGGTGGACACCGGCCTGGCCGAGATCGTGGTGCCGGAACTGCCCAAACTGCGCCTGGAGATCGACGAGCACCACCGGCACAAGGACGTCTACGAGCACACCCTGACGGTGCTGGAGCAGGCCATCGACCTGGAGACGGACGGCCCGGACCTGATCCTGCGGCTGTCCGCGCTGCTGCACGACATCGGCAAGCCGAAGACCCGCCGCTTCGAGCCCGGCGGCGGTGTGTCGTTCCACCACCACGAGGTCGTGGGCGCGCACATGACGGCTTCGCGGCTGCGCAAGCTGAAGTACAGCAAGGAGATCATCGACGACACCTCCCGTCTGGTGGAGCTGCATCTGCGGTTCCACGGCTATGGAGAGGCGGAGTGGACCGACAGTGCGGTGCGCCGCTATGTGCGCGACGCCGGACCGCTTCTGGAGCGGCTGCACAAGCTGACGCGCTCGGACTGCACGACCCGCAACCGCCGGCGCGCCCTGATGCTGGAGCACGCGTACGACGATCTGGAGCGCCGCATCGCCGAGCTGCGCGAGCAGGAGGAACTGGACTCGATCCGCCCGGACCTGGACGGCAACGAGATCATGGCGATCCTCGGGATCAAGCCGGGACCGGAAGTCGGGGCCGCGTACAAGCACCTGCTGGAGCTGCGCATGGACCGCGGCCCGCTGGATCACGACACGGTGGAGACGGAGCTGCGGTCCTGGTGGGCCGAGCGGGAAGCCGCGCGGAACCAGCCATAAGCGATTCCCGCCAGGAGATACACAGCGACGGTCGCGTAGAGGAGCGCCGTCGACTTCCCGGACGCCGGCAGCGTTGCGGCGGCCACTGCGGCCGCCGCGACGAAGGCACCGTTGAAGAGCATGTCGTAGAGCGAGAAGACGCGTCCTCTATAGGAGTCCTCTACATTGCGCTGCACTGTGGTGTCGGTGCAGATCTTCTGCCCCTGCGCGAGGAATCCCAGAACCAGTGCGCCGATCAACAGAGGGACGACACGCCACCAGCCCGCTGATGCCGCCAGGGCGACCGCGGAGCCGATCATGCAGACCGTGATCCAGGTCGAGAAATCGACGTGGCGCAAGATGATCGGCGAGGCGAAGGCGGCGATGAAGTAGCCGACTCCGGAGACCGCGACGGCGGTGCCGAAGCCGCGCAGGCCGGCGTTGGTGTCGTCCGGGTTGTTGAAGGTGTTGCGGAACAGCAGCAGGACCATGATGGTCGTCAGGCCGTAACAGAAGCGGTTGGCGGTGATGGCGGCGAGCGCCGCGGCCGCGGGCTTGCGCTCCCTGAGATGTTCCAAGCCCTCCCAGAGTCCCTGGGCGACGACCTTCAGCTCGCTCCATGCGGAGCTTTCGGGACGGTCGTCGGGACCGAGAGAGTCGCGCGGCATGGTGCGCGCCACCAAACCGCCCGCCATATAGAGGACAGCGCCTACGACGAGGATGAGCGCGTTCGCCCCGTCACCGGCCCCCACGAGCGCTCTGACCACGACTCCCACCGAGCCGCCGAGGGTCGCGGCGAGGGTGCCGGCCGTCGGCGAGACCGCGTTGGCGACGACCAGCCGTTGGTTATCCACAGCCTGTGGAAGAGCGGCGGACAACCCCGCGAGGATGAAGCGGTTGCAGCTCAGGACGGCCAACGCGGAGGCGTAGAAGAGGAGCCCGCTGTGTCCGGCGAGGACCTGGGCCGCCACGACCAGCACGATCCCGGCACGCAGCACGTTGGCGTAGAACAGCACCTGCCGGCGGCGCCAGCGGTCCAGGAACACCCCGGCGAACGGCCCGATGACCGTGAAGGGCACCAGCAGCAGGGCGAAGGCCTTCGCGACTTCGGCGGCGGTCGCCTCCTTCTCCGGGGAGAACACGACGAAGGCGGCCAGGGCCACCTGGAACACGCCGTCGCCGAACTGCCCGATCAGGCGGGTCGCGAACAGCCGCCGGAAGAGCCCGGACCTCAGCAACTCCCGGAGATCACTCACGTTCGCAGCGTAGTGCTCCGGGAGCGCTGGGCGCCTGTAGCGCCGGGTCTGCCGGGACTACTTGGCGCTGTCGAGGCACAAGGTCTTGGTGCGGTTCTTGTCCACCACGGACATGATCACCGCGGGGTAGGCGTCGCAGCCGTTGCTGTCGCCGTTGTCGAGCACCGCGGCCACCTTGAAGGCGGCGCCGCTGTCGGCGCATCCGACGGTCTTGAAGCTCCCGGCCGACGGAGCCGTGATGCAGTCACCCGCTTTGGCCGGCGAGGGCGCGGGGCGGTTGGCGTACCAGAGCACGCCGGCCAGGACCGCGACGACCACGACGGCGCCGCCGAGCGCGGCCGACCGCTGTCTCATTCCGAGAGGTCCAGCACCCGCGCGTGCAGCACCGTGCGCTGCTGGAGCGCGGCGCGCACGGCCCGGTGCAGGCCGTCCTCCAGGTAGTAGCCGCCCTGCCAGTGCACGACGTGCGCGAACAGGTCGCCGTAGAACGTGGAGTCCTGGGACAGCAGGGCGTCCAGGTCCAGGTGGCGCTTGGTGGTGATGAGCTGGTCCAGGCGGATCTGGCGCGGGGCCACCTCGGCCCACTCCTTGAAGGAGCGTCCGTGGTCGGGGTAGGGCCGCCCTTCGCCGATGCGCTTGAAGATCACGGCACCAGGGTAGCCGGAGCGGCTCGGGGAGGCGGCTCCCGATCGGCAAAGAGGACACAAAATCGTGACGGAACGGGACCGGACTGTGATGTTCGCAGGGCTGTGGATGACTTTCGCGGCGGTATACGCGCAGGATGGCGGCGCGAAAAATCTCTCCGCTCTTACGAACCCGCGCCCGAAAGACGTAAGTCGATACTCACGTGAGATTCCAAATGGGAAGCCGTCCCGCGGAGCACTCCGATTCCCGGGAGGAGTTCCGTGAGTTCGCGGTGGCGAGCCAGGGCCATCTGCGACGGTCGGCCTACCTGCTCTGCGGTGACTGGCACTTCGCAGAGGACCTCGTCCAGATGGCGTTCGACCGCATCTACCGGCACTGGAACCGGGTCCGGGCCGCGGACAACCCTGGTGCCTACGCACGGCAGGTGGTCTACCGATGCTTTCTGGACTCCAGGAAGAAGCACCTCGACACGGTGCCCCTGGAACACCTCCCCGAGAGGGCGTCGCCGGCGGACCCGACCGAAACCCGCCTCGCGGTGATGGAAGCGCTTAAGCAACTCCCTCCCCGTACCCGCGCCGTGGTGGTGCTGCGGTACTGGGAGGACATGAGCGTGGAGCAGACCGCGGGGATCCTCAACATCTCCCAGGGCTCGGTGAAGAGCATGGCCAGCCGTGGGCTGGGGTTGTTGCGGGAGCCTCTGGCCGGGTTCGCCGAGGCGTCAGGCCGAGCAGGAGCAGGAGTGAGGAAGCAGACCTGACATGACTAATGAAGAGAACGAAGACAGCGCTGTGCGCGGTCTGCTCGGGACGGCGTTCGCCGACCCCGAGCCGCCGTTGCGCGACCTCGCGAGCGGGTCCATCGCCCGCGGGGACGCGGTGCGGCGCCGGAACCGGATGGTCGCCGCCGGCGGGGCCACGCTGAGCGCGGTGGCGGTGATCGGGACGTTCGCCATGGTGACCGGGGCGGCGCCGGCGGGGCGTACGCATCAGAACCCGGCGGACCAGGTGACGTCTGCGGCGAGTTCGCCGACCGCGGTGAGCCCGAAGGGCTATCTGGGCTTCGGACCGGAGCTCGGCAGTCTCGACAAGGTCCAGGACGTCCAGCAGCGGCTGCCCGGCTTGTTGCAGCCGCTGCTGCCGGCCGGGGTGACCGCGGGGCAACCCGTGGGGCACATCATGGGGGCGGCCAGAGTGCCGACCGCCATCCTGATCGGGCCGCACGGAACGACGAGCGCGACCATGTGGGTCGGTCTGGCGCCTGCCCAGGATACGGACGACGTGATCCGCCAGACCGCTTGTCCGCAGGCGCCGAAGGGGAGCAAGCAGGGCACCTGCACGACCACGGCCGTAGACGGCGGAACCGTGTACCTCTTCGAGAACGCGACCACCGCGACGGATGCGGTGCGCGGGCAGTCGCTGCCGACGGATGTCGTGAAGCCGGGCACGGGCAACACCATCGTGAGCAAGACCCTGTCGATGATGTTCGTCCCGAACAACCGGACCAAGTACGCGTTCAGCTTCACGGAGTCGACGGCGACCGCGAAGATCCAGTACGCGGACCACGAGCCCTCGGACTACATGACCGGCGGCATCTGGCCGCCTCCGCCGAGCATCGACGGCACGTCGGCCTCCGACTCGTCGGGGCCGGCGATTTCCGCCGACGGCCTGATGGGGATGCTGGCCAAGCCGGGGCTGGCGAATCTGGAGTATCTGCTCGATCCCCGGACCGCGGTTTCTCAGGACACGCAGACCAAGGTCACGGACACCGAGGCACAGATCGTCGCGGCCGCGGCGGCCGCGCTTCCGTCCGAGGTGAAGGTCAGCGTCGACGTGTCCACGGTGCAGCCGCAGATCATGCTCACCGGGCCCAGCGGCAAGAACCAGCTGCAGTGGGAAGCCGACAAGCAGACCGCGCAGTACAGGCAGCAGACGTTCGGGTGGTGCCCGCCGAACGTCACGTGCACGAAGCAGGTGGTGCCCGGCGGGACGCTGGAGGTCTGGACGCAGAAGCCGACCGACAGCAAGCTGACGGTCCTGTCGAGTACCCCGTCCGTCTACAACTACTGGTTCGTTCCCGACGACATGAGCCAGCCGGCGCTGGCCATGACGCTGGATACTTCCGCCGACCAGACCGGTCTGCCGGGCAAGTTCGAGCCTGATCCCGGGCAGACGTACTCGGTGGACGACGGACCGTACGCACCGGCACAGGTGAGTGCGGACCAGTTCCTGGCGGCGGCGCAGAGCGGTCAGTTGGCGACGGCCGTCAACAAGACGACCTCGTTGTTGGCCACGCTGAAGTAGCTCCTCGACACAGCGACAGTGCCCGGGCCCCTTAGCGCCCGGGCACTGTTGTGTGGCCTGCCGTACCAAGGCGTCTGTGGCGACACCGGCAAATTCCGCTTTGCCGACGCGGGCCTGTCATGGTCAGCTCGATTCCATGCACCCTGTCACCGAAGACGACATCCGTGCCAGCTTCGCCAACTGCTCGCAGGGCGAGGCCAAACGCATCCCGATGCCCCGCGACCTCGCCGACGTGCCGTGGCCCGACCTCGACTTCCTCGGCTGGCGCGACCTCGGCGCCCAGGACCGCGCCTACCTCGTGACGCCGCGCGGCGACGGACTGACCGGCGTCATGCTGCGCAGCGCCGCCAGCCGCAAAGGATTCCTGCGCCGCAACCTGTGCTCCCTGTGCCTCACGACACACCCGGGCGGCGGCGTGTCCCTGATGACCGGCCGCAAGGCCGGCGACGCCGGCCGCCAGGGCAACTCCGCGGGCCTGTACCTGTGCGCGGACCTCGCCTGCTCGCTCTACATCCGCGGCACGAAGTCGCCCGGAGCCGGCGGCCGGATGGAGGAGACCCTGAGTGTGGACCAACAGGTCGGACGCATGTCCGGGAAGCTTGAGGAATTCCTGGCGCGGCTCGGAGTGTGACGCGGCCACGGATCCGGTTCGCCGGTCGAGTCCTCGGCCGGACCGCCGACCCCGCCGGGTCACTCGAAAGTGTCTTTTCGGGGTCCGGCGGGTGTCGCCCCCGTGACGCTCGTCACACCGCGACGGCCGTCCCAGCCGCGCCAGAACCCCGGCCGAGCCCCGAATCCGACCGCTCAAGACCGTTCCGATGCCCGGAAAAGCAACGACCCCGAGCCGCGTTCTCGCAGCTCGGGGTCGTCCTACAAGCGGAGGATACGAGATTTGAACTCGTGAGGGGTTGCCCCCAACACGCTTTCCAAGCGTGCGCCCTAGGCCACTAGGCGAATCCTCCGCCGAGAAGCATACCCGACTCTCGGGATGGGTCTGCACTCCTATATGCTTGACCCCGGACTCCCATGCGGCGTCATCACACTCAACTCCCCCAGGGCTTGACGGCAGCAAGGGTCGGTGTGCTCTGGCGGGTGCATGGGAGTTCTTTTTTGTCCTGTTGTCGGTCTCAGCCGATACCTTTGCTACGTGTCCCTCGCGCTCTATCGCCGCTATCGGCCCGACGCCTTTGAGGAGGTCGTCGGCCAGGAGCACGTGACGCTGCCCTTGCAGCAGGCCCTCCGCAACGGCCGGGTGAACCATGCCTACCTGTTCAGCGGGCCGCGCGGGTGCGGCAAGACCACCAGTGCGCGGATCCTCGCGCGGTGTCTGAACTGCGAGCAGGGCCCCACGCCGACGCCCTGCGGGGTCTGCCGGTCCTGTGTCGAGCTGGCCAACGGGGGGTCCGGGTCGATCGACGTGATCGAGATCGACGCGGCGTCGCACGGCGGTGTGGACGACGCGCGCGATCTGCGGGAGCGGGCGTTCTTCGCGCCGGCGGCGTCCCGGTTCAAGATCTACATCATCGACGAGGCGCACATGGTGACCTCGGCGGGCTTCAACGCGCTGCTGAAGGTCGTCGAAGAGCCGCCGCCGCATCTGAAGTTCATCTTCGCCACGACCGAGCCGGAGAAGGTGATCGGGACCATCCGGTCGCGGACGCACCACTATCCCTTCCGGCTCATCCCGCCCGGCGTGCTGCGCGAGCACCTGACCGACATCACGGCGCGCGAGGGCATCAAGGTGGAGCCCGAGGTGCTGCCGCTGGTGGTGCGGGCCGGTGCGGGTTCGGCGCGGGACGCGATGTCCGTGCTGGACCAGCTGCTGGCCGGCGCCGACGAGAACGGCGTCAGCTACGCGATGGCCACCGGCCTGCTCGGCTACACCGACGCCGCGCTGCTGGACCGGCTGGTCGAGGCCTTCGCCGGACACGACGGCGCCGCCGTCTTCGGCCTGGTCGACCAGGTGGTCGAGAGCGGCCACGACCCCCGGCGCTTCCTGACCGACCTGCTGGAGCGGCTCCGCGACCTGGTGGTCCTGAACGCGGTCACCGACGCCGGCGCCGCCCGGGCCCTCATCGACGTACCCGACGACCAGTTCGAGCGGATGACCGCGCAGGCCCGGGCCTTCGGCGCCGCGGAGCTGTCGCGGGCCGCCGACCTGGTGAACACCGGCCTGACCGAGATGCGGGGCGCGACCGCCCCACGCCTGCAGCTGGAGCTGGTGTGCGCCCGGGTCCTGCTGCCCGGTGCCGACGACGCCGAGCAGGGCCTGGCCGCCCGCGTGGACCGGCTGGAGCGCCGCGGCGTGGTGCTGGGCGCCGCCGCCCCCGCCCCGATGGCGCCGATGGCGCCGATGACCGCCGGGCCGCGGGTGGTGGCGGACGAGTTCGACGAGCCGCCGGTGCGGCGGCCGAGCGGTGCGGACAGCCCGCAGCAGTCGGCAGGCGGCGGTGTGCCGCAGCAGGGCCAGCAGTCTCAGACTCAGCAGACTCAGACTCAGCAGGGTGCCGGGTCGGCCCCGGCGGCAGTCGGCGGAGCGCTCGGAACGCCGCCGTGGGAACAGGGTTCCGGCTCGGGAGCTCCGAGCCAGGGGCCGTCGGGCACCGGTGCCGACGCGCCGAACAGCGCGGGACAGCCGGGCGGGCAGCCGGGCTCCGCGGGCCAGGGCCAAGGCGCCCTCGGCACGCCGCCGTGGGAACAAGGCGGACCGGCCGCCAACGCAGGACCCGGATCGCCGGCCGCCGAGGCCGCCCCCTCGTGGGCCGCCGACGCCACCCCGGCTCCCGCCGCCTCCGAAGCCCCGGCGTGGGCCGCCGAAAGCACACCCTCGCTGCCTTCGAATGACGCGGCCGCGCCTCAGGCCGCGCCGGCGCCCCAACCTCCGGCGCCACAGCCACAGGCTCAGGCCCAACCGCAGCAGCAATCCCAGCCCCCATCCGCGCCGTCCGCCGCACCCACCGGCGTCGACATCCGCCGCATGTGGCCCGACCTCCTCGAAGAGGTCAAGCGCCGTGACGGCCGCGTGAGCTGGATGCTCCTCAGCCAGAACGCGCAGGTCCTCGGTCTGGACGGCGACCGCCTGCAGGTCGCCTTCGTGAGCGCCGGCGCGCGCGACCGGTTCGTGAGCCGCGGCACCTCTGACACGCTGCGCCAAGCCGTGCGCGACCTGTTCACCTTCCAGTGGCAGGTCGACGCGATCGTCGACCCGTCGCAGACCCCTGGCACCCAGGTCTCGCCCGGCGTCTCCATGACGCCGCCGCCCCCGGCGCAGATGCCCCCGCCGCCGACCTCGTATCAGCCCCCGCAGGCTCAGGCCCCGGCGCAGCCGACGCCGCCCCCGCAGCACGAGCCCGAGCCGTCGCGTGCCGCCCCGGTCCCGAGCCCGGCCGCGCCGCCTCAGCAGCAGGCACAGCAGCAGCCACAGCGTCAGCAGCCGCCGACTCCGGCACCGGCGGCCCCGCCCCCGATGCCCGCGACGCCGGCGGTGCGCCCCGAGGATGACGTCGTCTCGGACGACGACGAGGTCCTGGCCGAGGACAACGCCTCAGCCCACGAACTCGTGGTCCGCGAGCTCGGCGCGCAGCGGCTGGACGGCGAGGACTGATCGGCTGGATCGGCTGGACGGATCGACCGAGCAATCGGCCAGGCAATCGGCCAGGCAATTGGCCAGACGACCTTCGGCGGCACCCTGACGAACCTCAACGGTCCCGGCGAACCTCAGCGCGGCGCAGCGGGATCGGACCCGGTACCGGACCCGGTTCCACCGCGAACGACCGCGGTGGATCATCGCCCGACGATGCTCACCGAGAGTCACCGAACCGCGAACCGGAGGTCCGGAACCCCCGCCGGCCGCCGACCGTTCTCCAGCGGTGGCCGGCCGGGGCGTCCCACGTCACCCGGGCCGACCCGGGCCGTTCTCGACCGGGACACGCGGTATTGGCCGCCTTGGTCCCGGAGCGCGTATGGTCGAGTACGACTTCACATAGCGGCGGAAACAGCGGCAGGAACAGGAGCACGCACAGTGGCATTCCCGGATGCGACCGGGCCCGGTGGCGGGCTGCCGGACTTCGGCGGCATGGACCTGCAGGGCATGCTCGGCCAGGCCATGCAGATGCAGCAGCGCATGGTCGAGGCGCAGCAGGAGCTCGAGAACACGATCGTCTCCGGCAGCGCCGGCGGCGGCCTGGTGACCGCGAAGGTGACCGGGACCGGGGAGCTGGTCGGCCTGGACATCAAGCCCGAGGCCGCCGACCCCGAGGACACCGAGACGCTGGCCGACCTGGTGATCGCCGCGGTGCGCGACGCGCGCGCGACCGCCGACAAGCTGGCCGCCGACACGATGGGCCCGCTGGCCGGTGGCGGGATGCCCGACCTGGGCAACCTCGGCAACCTGTTCGGCTGAGGCGAGTCGGGGATTCTGCCATGTACGAGGGTGTGGTCCAGGACCTGATCGACGAGCTCGGCCATCTTCCCAACATCGGGCCCAAGTCGGCGCAGCGCATCGCGTTCCATCTGCTGCAGGCCGATCCGGCCGACGTGCGGCGGCTGGCCGACGTGCTGGTCCGGGCCAAGGAGCAGGTGCGCTTCTGCGTGATCTGCTTCAACGTCGCCGAGCAGCAGGAGTGCAAGATCTGCCGCGACCAGCGGCGCGACCCCGCCAGCCTGTGCGTGGTGGAGGAATCCAAGGACGTCGTCGCGGTCGAGAAGACCCGCGAGTTCCGGGGCCGCTACCACGTGCTGGGCGGGGCCATCTCGCCGATCGACGGCGTGGGTCCGGACGACCTGCGGGTCAAGGAGCTGCTCAAGCGGCTGGCCGACGGCGTGATCACCGAGGTGATCCTGGCCACCGACCCGAACCTGGAGGGGGAGGCCACCGCCACGTACCTGGCGCGGCTGATCAAGCCCCTGGGTCTGCGGGTGACCCGGCTGGCATCAGGCCTGCCGGTGGGCGGGGATCTGGAATACGCCGACGAGGTCACCCTCGGGCGGGCGTTCGAGGGGAGAAGGCAGCTCGATGTCTGAACCGATGACCTCCGACGACTTGTCGGACTTCGCGATCGAGATCCACGACCAGGTCACCTCCTTCCTGCTCTCGGTACGCGCGGTGGCCAGGGGCGACGCCCCGGAGAGCAGCGTGCCGATCCTGCTCCTGGAGACCTCGCAGCTGCTGCTGGCCGGCGGGCGCCTGGGCGCCATCCGGGACGTGGTGCCCGACGAGCGCTTCGAGACCGACGCCGGTCCCGACCCGGACCTGGACGAGCTGCGCGAGAAGCTGAACGCGCTGCTGAAGCCGGTGAACACCTACAAGGAGGTGTTCGACCCGCTGGCCCCGAAGTCCGAGATCGAGACCCGCCGCATCTCCGACGACCTGGCCCTGGTCTGCGCCGACCTGGCGCACGGCCTGGCGCACTACAAGGCCGAGCGGGTCACCGAGGCGCTGTGGTGGTGGCAGTTCTCCTACCTGTCCAGCTGGGGCCCGGCGGCCTCGGCGGTGCAGCGGGCGCTGCTGTCGGTGGTGGCCCGCTCCCGCCTCGGCGCGACCACTGGCTGAGCACCGGGCGTCCACCGGCTGAGGCGCCGGTGGTCGCCCGGATCCGCCTGATCGCCGGGATTGGCTGCCTGACCTGCGCCAGGCGGCGGTCCCACATGGTGAGAGCTCAGGGTCGTCTCAGCGACCCCGACTAGACTCGAAGGCGGCGGGCCGTCTACGGGCGGCCCTTTGCACCGCACACCGCCTCACCCGAGGGAGACACCGCGTGGGCCTCATCGTCCAGAAGTACGGAGGCAGCTCCGTTGCCGACGCCGAGAGCATCAAGCGTGTCGCCAAACGCATCATGGAGACGCGCCGGGCCGGCCACGAGGTGTGCGTCGTGGTGTCCGCCATGGGCGACACCACCGATGAGCTGATCGACCTGGCCAAGCAGGTCGCGCCGATCCTGGAGGGCCGCGAGTACGACATGCTGCTCACCGCCGGCGAGCGCATCTCGATGTCGCTGGTGGCGATGGCCATCAACTCCATGGGCGGGGACGCGCGCAGCTTCACCGGCTCGCAGGCCGGCGTGATCACCGACCAGTCGTTCAACAAGGCCCGCATCACCTCGGTGACCCCGGGCCGGCTGCGCGCGGCGCTGGACGAGGGCGCGATCACCATCGTGGCCGGCTTCCAGGGCGTCTCGGAGACCACCAAGGACATCACCACGCTGGGCCGCGGCGGCTCGGACACCACGGCGGTGGCGCTGGCCGCCGCCCTGGGCGCCGACGTCTGCGAGATCTACACCGATGTGGACGGGGTGTTCTCGGCCGACCCGCGGCTGGTGCCCAAGGCCCGCAAGCTGAACGGGGTCGCCTATGAGGAGATGCTGGAGCTCGCCGCGTCCGGCGCGAAGATCCTGCACCTGCGCAGCGTGGAGTACGCGCGCCGGTTCAACGTCCCGATCCATGTCCGTTCCTCGTTCTCGCAGCACGAGGGCACCTGGGTCCGCGCACGAGCTGTGTCCGATTTGAATGCAGGAGGAGCAACCGTGGAGCAAGCCATCATCGCCGGAGTCGCCCACGACACCAGCGAGGCGAAAGTCACGGTCGTCGGCGTGCCCGACAAGCCGGGCGTGGCCGCCCAGATCTTCCGCACCATCGCCGATGCCGAGCTGAACATCGACATGGTGGTGCAGAACATCTCGGCCGCAGCGACCGGCCGGACCGACATCTCCTTCACGCTGCCCGTGGCCGACGGCCGCAGGGCGATCACCGCGCTGCAGAAGGTGCAGCCCGCGATCGCCTTCGAGGCGCTGCTGTTCGACGACCAGATCGCCAAGGTGTCGCTGGTCGGCGCGGGCATGAAGTCGCACCCCGGGGTGACCGCGGTGTTCTTCGAGGCCCTGTCCAACGTCGGCGTGAACGCCGAGATGATCTCGACCTCGGAGATCCGCATCTCCGTGGTCTGCCGCGCCGACGTCGTCAAGGACGCCGTCGCCGCGCTGCACACCGCTTTCGGCCTGGATGCCGACAGCGAGGAAGCCGTGGTTTACGGAGGCACCGGCCGATGACTGTAAAGAAGCCCACCCTGGCGGTCGTGGGGGCGACCGGAGCGGTCGGCACCGTGATGCTCGACCTGCTGTCCACCCGCGAGGACGTCTGGGGCGAGATCCGTTTGATCGCCTCGCCGCGCAGCGCCGGCCGCAAGCTCGCCTGCCGCGGCGAGCAGCTGGAGGTCGTGGCGCTGTCGGAGGAGGCCTTCGAGGGCATCGACGTGGCGATGTTCGACGTGCCCGACGAGGTGTCGGCGCAGTGGGCCCCGATCGCCGCCGCCAAGGGCGCGGTGGCCGTGGACAACTCCGGCGCGTTCCGGATGGACCCGCAGGTGCCGCTGGTGGTGCCGGAGGTGAACGCCTCCGCGGCGCGCAACCGGCCCAAGGGCATCATCGCCAACCCGAACTGCACGACGCTGTCGATGATCGTGGTGCTCGGCGCGCTGCACCAGCGCTACGGGCTGGCCTCGGTGGTGGCCGCGTCCTACCAGGCCGCCTCGGGCGCCGGGCAGCCCGGCATCGACACGCTGCGCGCGCAGATGGAGAAGGTGTCCGGCACCAACCTCGGCACCCACCCGGGTGACCTGCGCGGCGTGGTCGGCGACCTCGGCCCGTTCCCGGCGCCGCTGGCGCTGAACGTGGTGCCGTGGGCCGGCTCGCTGAAGGAGGACGGCTGGTCCTCCGAGGAGCTCAAGATCCGCAACGAGTCGCGCAAGATCCTTGGCCTGCCGGGCCTGCGGGTCTCGGCGACCTGTGTGCGCGTCCCGGTGGTCACCACGCACTCGGTCTCCGTGCACGCCAGCTTCGAGGACGAGGTCACCGTGGCCGGCGCGCACGAGATACTGCGGGCCGCGCCCGGCGTCGTGGTGCTCGACGACCCGGCGGCCGGGGAGTTCCCGACCCCGGCGGACGTGGTCGGCACCGACCCGACGTGGGTGGGCCGGATCCGGCGCACGCTGGACGACCCGAAGTCGCTGGAGCTGTTCGTCTGCGGCGACAACCTGCGCAAGGGCGCGGCGTTGAACACCGCGCAGATCGCCGAGGTGGTCGCCGCGGAGTTGACCGGAAGGGTCTAAGGGTTCTGATCACCCGGTCACTTCGGGTAGGAATAGAGGTATGTGCCTGTCGGAACACCCTCGTAGACGGTACAACTCTACGGGGGTGTTCTGTGTCTAACGTTTGTGACCGCTGGAGTGTTGACGTCGCCGTTGCGTACGGGTGGGGCAGTGGTGTCGTCTGACCGAGAAGCCGGCGACGTCACTGTCGACCTGCTCACGGAGACGTATCGCGACCATTACGGCTCGCTGCTGAAACTGGCCGCGCTCCTGCTGGACGATCTCGCCTCGTGCGAGGACGTCGTGCAGGAGGCCTTCATCCGGGTGCACAGTGCGCGCTCGCGGGTGCGGGACGCGGACAAGGTCCTGGCCTATTTGCGCCAGACTGTGGTGAACCTTTCGCGCTCGACCCTGCGCCGCCGGCTGATAGGCATGCGGCTGGCGCCCAAGCCGATGCCGGACATGGCCAGCGCCGAGGAGGGCGCGTACGAACTGCTCGAGAAGGACGCGCTGATCCAGGCCCTGCGGGGCATCCAGCGGCGCCAGCGCGAGGTGCTGGTGCTCCGCTATTTCTCGGACCTGACCGAGGCGCAGGTCGCGGACCTGCTCGGGATCTCGATCGGGTCGGTCAAGGCTTACGGGTCTCGGGGTATCGAGGCCCTTCGGGTACGGATGGAGGCGTTCCGGTGAGCGCGCCACATGAGGACGACATGGCGCCGCAGCCGCCGGACGGGGACCCGGGGCGGGGCGCGCGTTTCGCGGACAGGCGTGGGGATCCGGGGCCTTCGGACGAGGGCCTCGACGAGCTCGGCGCGGTGCTGCGGGAGCGGTTCCAGCAGGCGGTCTCGACGCTGGAACCGGCGCCCGGGACGCTGGACTATCTGCGGCGCGCGGTTCCGGCGCGGCGGCGCCGGCGCAACGCCGCCCTGGCGGCCACGGCCGTCTCGGTCTTCGCGGTGAGCGCCGGGGCGACACTGGCCGCGCGCGGTTCCTTCGACTCCGGATCCTCGCAGGCCAACGGGACCGCCATCGGCAACCTGATGACCACGGCGACGAACGACGCGCCCGGCGGCGGTTCCGGCCACGGCCCGTCCACGCCCGGCGGCCAGGACATGAGTTCCGGCGACGCGGTCGGCACCGAGGCGCCGTCCTCGCTCGCTTCGGTGTCGGGGAGCTCCAAGCCGTCGTCGGCCACGCTGTCGCAGGCGGTCACGGCGACCGGGAGCCCGCTGGCCCCCTTGTGTCAGAACTCTTCGCTGGCGTCGGTGGTCGCGACCCAGGGCGGCGCGGCCGGGGGTACGGTCTACGAGACCTTCGTGGGGACGGCGAAATCGGCCTGCACCCTGCAGGGGATGCCGGGTCTCACGGTGCTCCAGGCCGGCGGCCAGCCCGCGAAGATCCCGGTGTACAAGGCGGATCAGACTGTCGCGCCGCTCCTGCCGGCGGTCCCGGCCGGGCAGGCGCTGGTGCTCCAAGCCGGCGACCGGTTCGAGTTCCAGCTCGCGTGGGTTCCCACGAGCTGTCCGACGAGTCCTCCGCCGACGACTCCGCCGTCCACGGTGCCACCCAGCAGTGGCAGCCCGACGACGACCGCGAGTTCGTCCGGTCCGACGCCGACGGGGCCGACCACGTCGGCGTCGAGCCAGCCGACGCCGTCCGGGCCGGCGTCGTCCTCCGCGCCGGTGTCCGCGGGCTACTCGGTCGCGTACTCCGTGTACGGATCGCAGGCTGCGCAGAGCGTGAGTTTCCGGGCCGACTGTGGAGCGTCCGTCTATGTGACGCCCTACTTCCAGGCGCCGGGGCAGAAGCGTACGAGCCAGCCCACTACAGCGCGTTGAGGTAGACCCAGTTCCCGTCCTCGCGGACGAAGGAGCTGTTCTCGCGCATGGCACCGGGACGGCCCGCGTCCGTATAGCGCGCGATGAATTCGACGGAGCCGTCGGTATGGAACGTAGTCCCGCCGGTGGTGCCGACGATCTCCAGACTGGTCCAGCGGAGCTTCGGCTCGAAGTAGATGAACGCAGGACGCGTTGAGGAGTGGTGGGACTTCAACAGGTACGCCGCGTCCTCTACGACGAAGGCGCTATAGCGGGAGCGCATAAGCTGCTCCGCCGTAGAGGCTGTCGCTTCTCCAGAGTGCAGCGGGCTACAACAGTCGGTGTACAGCTTCCCGGTTCCGCAGGGGCACGCAGTGGGAATCGCCTTAGCGTTTCCGCCGCGGCGGTCTTTACGCGGCACTCGGCGCCTGCTTACGTACTTCGAGATGGTCCAGAAGGTCCTGTGTCGCGGCGGCCACAGCGGCGACGGCCTGCTCGAAGGCCTCGGTATTGGCCTTGCTCGGCGCGCGGAAGCCGCTGATTTTGCGGACGTACTGGAGCGCTGCCGCGCGGACGTCTTCTGCGGTGGCGTCGTCTACATACGGCTCGCGGAGAGTCTTAATCGATCGGCACATGACTTCAGGCTAATCCCGGCCGCCGACGATCGGGGCGGTTCTGGCCGGCATGCCGAGGTCGGCGACCGTGACATGCGAGTGTTCCACGCTGTGCTGGTGCGCCAGGTGCCAGGCGTCGCGCGCGGTGTCGAAGAAGGCCTCGGTCTCGCGCGCGGAGTCGATGGAGGCCCAGACGGTCGCCGCTATAGCGATTCCCAGCAGTGCGGCCAGTGTGCGGCGGCGCGGAGGGGGAGGCGCCATGAGCGCGCGGACACGCTTGCCCACATGCGCCTGCGCCATCGCCGGGACGGTGCGCGGGAGGTTCGACAGCGCGGCCCGCCCGAGCGCGCGGGCCAGGACCTCCCGGTCGCCGACCGCGACCGCGGCGTCCTCGTCGGCCCAGCGCTCCGTGGCCTCGGTGACCGCGTCGGGCAGTCGCCACAACAGCGGGTTCGCGACCGCGGCCAGGTTGGTCAGCAGCAGGTAGAGGTGGTGCCGTCGGTGCAGGTGGGCCTGCTCGTGGGCGAACATCGCCCGCCGCTGGTCCTCGGTGAGGGTGCGCAGCAGCGAGTCGGTCGCGACGATGCGGGTCGGGATCGCGGCGTGGCCCGGCAGCGACGGGATCCCCGGCACGGCGAAGGCCTGGGCGCGGGGATCCTGGATCACGGCGATGCTGGCCGGATGGGCCGAGAAGGCTTTGGCGAGGCGGTAGGTGCGGGCGGACTCGCGCCACAGCCGGATGCCGGCCCGGATCGCGAAGGGGGCCAGGGCCAGGAGCGCGACGCCCGCGACGGCGCCGGCCAGCGGGCTCACCGGGCCGTCCTTGAGGACCGTGTCGGACAGCCGGCCCTCGGCGGCGATCTCCGGGACGCGCAGGACTGCGATGCCGGTCAGCAGGGCCAGCGAGGCCAGCGAGGTGAGGGCGGTGACCAGGGCCGCGGCGGTGAGCAGGACGGTGGCGACGGCCGGTGGCAGGCGGCGGCCGAGGGTGGGGCCCGCGGCGCCGAGCGCCAGGGCGGCCAGCAGGGGGAGGTAGACGTTGACGTTCACGGAGAGTCCCCCAGCAACTCGCGGATCATCGCCGCGTCGTCGGGGGAGATCTCGCCGAGGAACTTCGAGAGCACGGCGGGGCGGTCGTTGCTGCCTTCCAGCGCCGCGCGCATGGCTTCCGCCGCGAGGTCGGCCTGCTCGACGACCGGCGTGTAGGCGTAGGCCTTACCTTCACGGACTCGGGTGAGCATCTTCTTGTCGTGGAGCCGGTCCAGGATCGTCTTCACGGTGGTGTAGGCCAGGCCGCCGCCGACCTGCTCCTGGACCGCGGCCGGGGTCAGGGGGCCGCCCGCCGCCCACAGCGCGGCCAGCACTTCTTGCTCGAGTGCTCCGGAGGGTCTGCGTCCGGTGGCCATCAGGCGGTCTCCTCACACGTCCGGCTCCGCGGTCGCGGTGTCGTCCGCATAGATGCTACAGCTTGTAGTAGATTACTGCGCGGGAACGTCTCGTTCACCGGGCGTTCACCAGTCTGACCTGCACGGCCCATGAACCGCATCCCCCGATCGTAGGAGTATCCGCGATGCCGAAGGTACGCCACTGGTTGGCGATCCCGCTGGCCCTGTTCGCCGCCGCCCTGGCGCTGGGGCTGGTCGCCGCGCACACTTCGCTGACGCGGAGTACCGAGCTGTCGTGGAACTCACATCTCCAGCAGCTGCGGACCGGCTGGCTGAACCGGGCGATGCTGGACCTGGCGGACGTCGCCTCGCCGGTCGGGGGACTGGTGATCCTGGCGCTGATCACGCTGTTCTTCCTGTGGCGGCGCAATCCGGTGCAGGCCGCCGCCACGTTCCTGGTGATCGCGGTCGGCTGGAACAGCTCGGAGATCGCGAAGCTGATCGTGGCCCGGCACCGGCCGCCGACGGTGTACTCGCTGGCACCGGAGACCGGGTCGAACTCGTTCCCGTCCGGGCACACCGCGTTCGCCTTCTCGCTCGCCGTCGCGCTGTGCCTGCTGGCCGCGCGGACCCGGTGGTTCGGGCTGACGGTCGCGCTGGCGACGGTGTGGACGCTGCTGATCGGCTTCGACCGGCTGTACATCGGTGCGCACTACCCCTTCGACGTGCTGGGGTCGGTCCTGGTCAGTTCCGCGGCGATCATCTTCCTCACCGGTCTGTGGCACGGCTGGATCGCGCCCAACCTGTACCGGGTGCCGCTGCTGGACCGGTTCGGGCCGGTCCCGGGGCCGGTGGCAGTCCCCGAGACCGCTTCGGTCGCCGGCTGGAACGGCTAGAACGGCTAGAACGTTGTCGGCCGGGTTCCTCCGCCGCGCAGAAGCTGCTTAGAAGCTTGCTCAGTAGCTGCTCAGAACCCGGCGGACTCGCCGGGCTTGAGCAGCCGCAGCCGGTCGCTCAGGCCGGCCGCGGCGAACGCCTCCTGGAGCTGTTCGCCGCCCTCGCTGAAGTGCGCCCACTGCTCGAAGTGCAGCGGGACCACCGCGCCGGCCTGCAGGATCCCGGCCGCCTCGGCGGCCTCGGCGCTGGTCAGCGTCAGGTAGGCGAAGTCCAGCAGCGGGGTGCGGGCCCCGCCGGCGAACAGCAGGGCCACGTCGACCGGGGCGTAGCGGGCGGCGATCTCGCGGACCCGGTCCAGGGAGGCGTTGTCGCCGCTGATGTAGACGGTCGGCAGGTCCTCGCCGGTCAGCACGAAGCCGGTGACCTCGCCGACCAGCGGCTCGCTGCCTTCCGGGCCGTGCAGCGCCGGGACCCCGGTGACCAGGGCGGTGCCGCCGCCGGGGCGGTCGAACTCCTGGCTGACCCAGTTCGGCAGGCCCAGCACCGCGCCGCCGAGCCGCTCCTCGGCCGAGCGGGTGCTCAGGACCAGGCGGGCGGTGTCGACGTAGTCGCGCCCGGCGTCGTCGAGGTTGTCAGGGTGCTGGTCGTGGGACAGCAGGACGACGTCCACGGCGCCGACCTCGTCGGCGGTCAGGGCGGGTCCGGCGGTCTTGGTCAGGATCCGCGTGCCGATCGGGTGATCGCCGGGCGGGTCGAAGGTCGGGTCCACGAGGATCGTGACGCCGCCGTAGTCGAGCAGGGCCGAGGGGCCGCCGAGGTAGCGGACCGTGAAGGTCTCGGGATTCGCCATGGATCAACATTACGGCCGAACGCCCGGGGGCGGACATGGCAGCGGCGTCGATCGACGTGCTTTGCGATCGACGCCGCGTCCAACGTGACGGCTTTGCCGTAGGGAGCCTCAGCTCCGAGGTGCCTTACGGGCCTCAGGCCAGCGCGGACTTCACCGCGGCGGCGACCCGGCCGCCCTCGGCGCGTCCGGCGATCTTCGGGTTCAGCGCCTTCATCACCAGGCCCATGCCCTTGGGGCCCTCGGCCCCGGTCTCGGCGATGGCCTCGGCGACCAGCGCGGTCAGCTCCTCGTCGCTGAGCTGCTTCGGCAGGTAGCGGGCCAGGACCTCGCCCTCGGCCTGCTCCCGGGCGGCCTGCTCGGGGCGGCCGCCGTTCTCGAAGGCCTCGGCGGCCTCGCGGCGCTTCTTCGCCTCCCGGGTGAGTACCTGGACGACCTCGGCGTCGGACAGCTCGCGCGCCGCCTTGCCGGCCACCTCCTCGTTGCCGACGGCGGTCAGAGCCATCCGCAGGGTGGCGGTCACCAACTCGTCGCGGCTCTTCATAGCGGCGGTGAGATCGGTGCGGAGCGTTTGCTTCAGCGCGGTCATGATCATCCCTTCTGGCTGCCACACCAGTGTGTCACCAACTCCCCCGGTCCGGCCGCGAGATTTCCTCCGAGGCCGATAATGGAATCCATGCGGAAGCTCGTGACAGTCCCGGTGTCCCTCCTCGGCGCGGCAGCAGCCGGCCTGGCGTACGCCCACAAGGTCGAGCCCAACCTCTTCCGGCTCCGCCGCTACGAGGTCCCGGTGCTCCCGCGCGGGGTCCGGCCGTTCCGGATCCTGCAGGTCTCGGACATCCACATGATCCCCGAGCAGTACCGCAAGGTCCGCTGGCTGCGCTCGCTGGCCGCGCTGGAGCCGGACTTCGTGGTGAACACCGGCGACAACCTGTCCCACCCGGACGGCGTCGGCTCGGTCCTGGACGCCCTGGAGCCGCTGATGGAGCTGCCGGGCGCCTTCGTCATGGGCTCCAACGACTACCTGGCGGCCAAGCCCCTGAACCCGACGAAGTACCTGCGCGGCGGCGACCCGAGCAAGCGCACCCGCGGCCAGGGCCCGGCGAACGACTGGCAGAAGATCCGCGACGGCTTCACCAAAGCGGGCTGGCTGGACCTGACCAACCGCACCGACCGCCTCACCCTCCCGGGCGCGGCGGGCCCCGTGGTGGGCCTGGTGGGCGTCGACGACCCGCACATCCGCCGCGACGACTACGCGACGGCGTCCAGCGCCCTCACCACCGCCACCGAAGAGGCACAGAGCCCCGGGGCCACCACCGCCTCCGGCACACCCGGCACGTCCGGCACCCACAGCGCCGCCCGCACCCTCCCCGACACGGACCTGACCATCGGCGTCGTCCACGCCCCCTACCGCCGCGTCCTGGACGCCATGTCGGCAGACGGCCTCCCCCTGATCCTGGCCGGCCACACCCACGGCGGCCAACTCCGCCTCCCCCTCTACGGCGCCCTGGTGACCAACTGCGACCTCGACCGCCGCCGAGCCGCCGGCCTGTCCACCTACGCGGAGTCCCACCTCCACGTCTCAGCCGGCTGCGGCACCAGCCGCTTCGCCCAGGTCCGCTTCTGCTGCCCCCCGGAGGCCACCCTGCTCACCCTGACGCCCCGCTCCTGACCCCGCACACGAAGCCCTGACCTGCACGGTTAAGTCGTTTTCGCTATCCGGCCACGTTTGGGTAGACTGTCCACGCACGATCGGGGTGTGGCGCAGCTTGGTAGCGCGCTACGTTCGGGACGTAGAGGCCGCAGGTTCAAATCCTGTCACCCCGACCCAGGTAAGAGGCTCGTCTCCCTTCAAGGGGGGCGGGCCTCTTCCAGTTAGACCGTGCGGTGATGATGCCGTTCTGCGCGCACCCTGACCTGATCGGACCAGCTACCCCGCCAGGCGTCTATCCAAAGGACCGGCGCTCCGGAGTGCGTTCCAGGCGGCACCCAAAGATGGCAGTCGACCAACACCCATGTTCCGGGTTTCGGGCACTGCCCTTCCCACCACGTATCGCAGCGCCCAGCTTGATCGAACCAAACGAGGACCTTCGTTCCGCGCTGAGCCCGCTGGTAGACCATCTCGACATGTCCAAGCATCGTCTGAGTCCGACGACCAGCCGGCGCCGGCATTCTCGCGTAGCCGGCAATGCGTGACCACTCCTCGTGCGCCTTCGCATCTCGACGCCGACCGAACACCCGAATCCCCCTCAAGACGGTGAGATGTATGGACGACACCTCATAGCGGGCGAGTGTACGTTCGCCGCGCCCTCCAGGAGAAGGGGCCCGGAGGATCATCCTCCGGGCCCCTTTGCTTGGCATCGCTACCCGCTTGCCACCCGATGTCCCTCCAGCAGCCGAAGGGGCATCGAGCGACTACTACATCCCAGGCCTGCCCTAAGGCAGCTCGGGCAGAACCCGGTTGGTGTGGCTCACCCAGCCGGTCCGCGCGGTCGCGTTCTCCAAGGTGGCGACGGCGGCGTCGGGGACGGCCTTGGTTCCGCCGAACACCAGGATCTCGTCGGGTGCTTCGTAGGGTCGGGTACTGATGTGCAGCAGTTCGGTGGTCGGCACCGTCGGGCCGTTGCTCAGCAGCAGCGGGGCTCCGTGTGCGGCTGCGATCGCGCCGCCGGCCAGGGCGTCGGGCCAGGTGTTGCCGGTGGCCAGGCCCACGACCTGTTGTGTGCTTCCGTACTCTGCGGCGAGGCGGGCCGCGGTGTCGTAGCGGTCTATGCCTCCGACCTGGGCGAGGTCGGTGAAGGGTAGGCCGTTGAGGCTGTTCTCGGCGTTGTCCGCCGGGCCGCCGACGGCCAGGACCGACGGTATGACGGGCTTCGTCAGGCTGGCCGTGAGGTAGGTGCGGACCTGGGGCGGGAGGACGCTGTCGTTCGTCAGCAGGACCACCGCGCCGGTGCGGGCGCCGGCGGTGGCGCCGGCCGCTAGGGCGTCCGGGTAGTTGTTGCCGGTGGCGAGCAGGATGGTGCTCGGGTCCGGGGTGATCTCCTCGGCGATCGCCACGCTCGTCTGGTAGCGGTCGGGGCCTTGCAGCCGCTTGGTGGTGAAGCCCTGGTTGTGGAGCGCCTGCTCGACTGCGGGGGACAGTGCCTTCGGGCCGCCGAGCAGGTAGACCGTGGCGCCGGGGGCCAGGGCGCGGTGTAGTTCGGCCGCCGTTGACGCGTCGAGGCTGTCGGTCGGGGTGAGGAGCAGCGGGCCGTGCTTCTCCGCGGCGAGTGCGCTGCCGGCCAGCGCGTCGGCGTAGGTGTCGGAGCGCGAGAGTACGGCTACTGGTGCGGAGTGGTCCGCGAACTGCAGGCGGCTGGCGTTGATCGCGGTGCCGAAACGGTCCGCTCCGGCCACGCGGTCCGCGGTGGGCGCCGGGGCCGGGGCGCCGTGGTACGCGTGTGGCTGCCAGGTGAGCTTGCTGCCGACGCCGAACGCGGGGGCGACCTTGGCGACCGTCTTACCCGTCAGGTCCGCGATGGTGAGGGTGCCCGACGGCCCCTCGCCCGAACCGTAGGCGAACTCGGTCCCGTCCGGCGACCAGGCCACCTCGGACGCGGTGGCGGCGGTGGAGATCGTCGTGCACGAGCCGCCGGACACTGGCAGCACGCAGACCTTGTCCGCTGCCTGCGGGTACATCAGCGAAGTTCCGTCGGGAGAGAAGTCGTAGCCCGATATCGCTGCCGGCAACTGCGTGGTCTGGCCGCTCGCGGCGTGGAACAGGTAGCTGGTGTTGCTGAGCGATCCGTTGGAGACACGGACGTCATAGGCGATGTCGCCCTTGCTCGACACCTTGAAGGAGTCGATGTTCGGATTGCCGGGGCCGGTCACGGTGACGACCGGGACCGCTCCGCCGCCGTCGGGGGACATGCGGACGATCGTCGCGACCAGGTTCCCGGACTTCTTCTCGCTGCCGTACTGGACGATGTAGATCGACTTGCCGTCGGCGCTCCAGGCGATGTCGGCCGAGTTCGTCCAGGCGACCGCGTGGGCGTCGGATCCGTCGGCCGCCATGACGTACAGCCGCGACGGGCTCTTGGTGGTGGCGACGAGCGCCAGCTTCGAGCCGTCCGGTGAATACGCCATCGAACTCACCCGGGCCATGCCGCCGGTCATGGGCGGCTGCGGCATTCCGGCGGGCCACCACTGCCTCGGGTTCGAGCCGTCGGCGTTCACGGACGCGAGGAGCGGCCCGTTCGAGGGCTGGGAGCCGGGCAGGAAGGTGATGACGCCGCTCAGGTCGCCGGGCAGGCTCGCGCCTGCCGACGGACTGACTGTCGCCATGGCGATGACGCTGCTGAGCACTGCTGCAGCGGACAGGAGACGGGACTTCTTCGGCATATTCGTGAGAGTAGGCGCCTTCGCCTGCTGATTTATCAGCTGGTATGCGGAGACGGACTACGTAAGAGCCTTGGGACACTGCTCCGAGGAGGGCCCAGGTTTTTCGGCTGGACCAGGTGCTAGACCAGGTCGCGGGGCACCGAAGTCGTCCAGCTCTTCGTGAAGACCTCCACCCCGTTCTCGTAGGCGACCAGCCGGTCCACCACCAGGAACTCGGTTCCCGTACACGTCATCCGCGAGAACGTCCGCACCTCCGTCTGCCACGCCCCGCGGCCGATGGCGTCGGTGCGCTCGCACTCCACGACGGCGGATTCCGGGTCGGCTTCGGTGAGGTGGAAGCGGTTCAGTTCGGTCTCGGTGCGGGTCAGGCCGTCGGTGTGGTCGGTGGTGGTGCCGTCGGAGAACGTCATCTCGACCACCTGCGTGCGGGTGACCGGGTCCCACGTGATCGTGCGGGTGGCGGGCACGTCCACCACGTCGAACGGGCTCGGCGGGTCGGGCCGCGGCGGCGCCGTCGGTGTGCCGTCCAGGGCCGGGTCCGGGGTGCGGAACGGGAGGTGCAGGGTGCCGCCTTCGGGATGGATGGTCACCGCCGTGGAGGTGGGGGAGGGCCACAGCCAGGGCCAGAAGGACGCTGACACCGTCAGCCGGATCCGGTTGCCCGCGCCGAAGGCGTGCCCGGTGGCGAACAGGGGGATCGTGACGCGGTACGCCTGGCCCGGCTCCATTGGCTCCGGCTCCTCGTGGCTCTCCCGGTGCGTCAGGTTCAGTGCGCCGGTGGTGACCAGGCGGGAGGTGCCGTCGGGGGTGACCTCGCAGAGGCGGACCGCGAGTTGGGCGGTGGGCTGGTCGGCGTCGACCAGCAGCTCGACGCTCGCGGGCCCGAGGATCTCCAGCTGCTCGGGCAGCGGGCAGGACGTGAACGTGTGCGACCGTCCGTCGTCCGCGGCCTGGTCGCCGGGCCGTCCCGCGACGTCGCCGAACTGCAGGACGTTGCCGGCCGCCGAGCCGATCGCCAGCGGCGAGCGCAGCACCGCCTCGTCGCCGGTGGCGGTCAGCGAGCCCGTGGTCGGTTCGTGCAGGTGGAGGTGGCGGCCGATCAGCCGACAGGTGTGAAAACCATGCCGCTCCGCGTTTTCCGGCGGCCAGGTCGGCTCCACGACCCAGCGCCCCGGGCGCTCGTCCACGTCCGAGCCGAACGGTGCCGGATCCGGCATCCAGGCCCGCAGCGCGGGCAGTTCTTCATCCTGGTCCGCGTTTTCGCGGAGGAACCGGTCAAACCATTTCAAACATTCGCCGATGAAATCCATCGCGGGTCCGGGGGCCGCCTGGTGCGGATATGTATGAGCCCAGGGGCCGATCAGACCTTTGACAGGAGTGCCCAGCGGAGTGAGTTCGTCGAGGAGGCGGAACACCGCGCCGCGGTAGGGATCGGCCCAGCCGCCGACCGCCAGGACCGCGGCCTTGATGCCCGACGGATCCTCGATCACCGAGCCGTGCCGCCAGTACGCGTCGCGCCTCTGATGGGCCAGCCACGTGCCGATATACGACGGCGTCTCCGCCATCCGCCGGAACCATTCCGTGCGCCAGCCGGCGCCGGCCACGTCCGGGTCCGGCGGCCGCGCGTTGTAGCAGAGCATGGTCGAGGCCCAGGGCAGCGCCTCGGAGGCGACCAGCGATCCGCCGAGGTAGTGGACGTCGTCCGCGTAGCGGTCGTCGGTGGAGCAGACGGTCACAATGCATTTCAGTTGGGGCGGGGTCAGGGCCGCGACTTGCAAGCCATTGAAGCCGCCCCAGGACTTTCCGATCATCGCCACACTGCCGTCGCACCAGGGCTGCGCGGCCAGCCACTGCAGGATCTGCAGCGCGTCGTCCTGCTCGGTGGGGTGGTACTCGTCGAGCATGATGCCCTCGGAGTCGCCGCTGCCGCGGTTGTCGACGCGCAGCGCGGCGTAGCCGGCGGCGGCGAAGGCGGCGTGCAGGGTCAGGTCGCGGGGCGCCGTGCCGTCGTTCTTCCGGTAGGGGATGTATTCCATGACCGCCGGCTGCGGCTCGTCGGTGTCCGCGGGCAGCCAGACCCGGGCCGACAGCCGCACGCCGTCGCGCATCGGGATCCAGACATGGCGCAGGACGCGGACCGGGTGGCTCATGTGTTCCAAAGTTCCACCCGGAAAGCGCACCGGCTTGCGAGCCTCACCCATTCGGGGCGGTCTTTCTGTGACATTCGGTGCATGGCGGACAACCAGCAGCAGGACAAACGGGATGAGCAGGACGCCGGCGGCGCGCGCACGCGCTCCTTCCCCAGCGCCATGACCGTCCTGGCGATCGTCACCATCCTGGTCTGGATCGCGGCCTTCTTCATCCCGAGCGGCGAGTACGAGCGCAACGACGCCGGCAACCCGGTCCAGGGCACCTACCACCGCATCTCCTCGCCCCTGTCCTTCGGCGGCCGGGTCAGCAACCTGGCGATGTCCCCGGTCAACGGCCTCTATGGCATCCAGGACGCGAAGTCCGGCCAGGTCTCCACCGAGAACGACGGCTCCCTGTACGGCAGCGTCGGCGTGTTCTTCTTCGTCCTGGCCATCGGCGCCTTCATCACGGTCCTGTTCGCCACCGGCGCCCTGGACACCGGCATCGGCCGGCTGGCGCACCGCCTGCGCGAGCGCGGAGCGCTGCTGATCATCGCGATCATGGCGGTGTTCGCACTGCTGGGCTCCGTCGAGGGCTGGTCGGAGGAGACGCTCGGCTTCTACGGCCTGATCGTGCCGCTGTCGCTGGCGCTGGGTTACGACCGGATGGTCGCGGTGGCCGCGATCCTGCTCAGTTCCGGCATCGGCGTGCTGTGCTCGACGGTGAACCCGTTCGCCATCGGCGTCGCCTCCTCGGCCGCCGGGATCTCGATCGGCGACGGCATCGTGCTGCGCGGTCTCATGCTCGTCGTGCTCACCGCCGTGACCATCGCGTTCGTCCTGCGCTACGCCTCGCGCGTGCGCACCGACCCGGCCCACTCGGTCGTCGGCTTCCTGCCCGGCGACCACGAAGTCGCGGCCGGCTCGGCCGAGGAGCCGCCGCCGCTGACCACTACGCAGAAGTCCGCGCTGATCGCCACCGGGCTGACCTTCGCGCTGATGATCTTCTCGGTCATCCCGTGGGCCTCGGTGATCACCGGAAAGTCCGACGCGGCCGCCTACTCCTGGCAGCTGGACTGGTCGTTCCCGCAGTTGGCTGCGATGTTCCTGCTGGCCGGGGTGGTGATCGGGGTGATCGCGCGGATGAACGAGGCCAAGCTGACCGGCACCATCATCTCCGGGGCCGCCGACTTCATCTCGCCGGCGCTGGTGGTGGCGCTGGCCCGGGGCATCACGGTGATCATGAACAACGCGAAGATCACCGACACGGTGCTGCACGCGCTGGAGGGCGCGGTGCACGGCACCACATCGGCGGTGTTCTCGATCCTGGTGTTCGTGGTGAACCTGCCGCTGGCGTTCCTGATCCCGTCCACGTCCGGGCACGCCACGCTGGTGATGCCGATCATGGCGCCGCTCGCCGCCTTCGCCAACGTGCCCAAGTCGCTCGTGGTCACCGCGTGGTGCAACTCGAACGGCTTCATGAACCTCTTCGTCCCGACCAGCGCCGTCATCATGGGCGGCCTGACGCTCGCCAAGGTCGGTTACGACAAGTACATCCGGTTCATCCTGCCGTATCTGGCGGTGATGTTGGTCATGATCTGTGGCTTCCTGGCAATCGGTGCGGCCATTGGCTAGGCCGAATGGGGTAGTAATCCCCGTCCCTCGGGTAGCGTACGGTCCATGCTCGATACCTGGCATGGCACTCACGGGGCGGACCGCTTCGACCTGACCGCGCTGCCCTGGTGGCGGGTCTGCCGCGTCGACGCGGTCGCCCCCGGGCAGGGTGCGGTGCAGTCGTTCCTCGACGACCTGTGCAAAGCGTTCGCCGACCAGGGCCACGAAGTCGGCCGGCCCACCTCGGTCGCCGGCGCCGGCAAGCGCGTCGAGCTGGACGTGCTGCTGGTCCACATACCCGTCCCGGCCGGTCCCGGCACGCTGCTGGACCGCGTCGCCGAGCAGTACCCGCCGCTGATGGTGAGTCTGCGGCGCACCGGCGACGTGCGCGGCGGGGTCCGGAACCTGGTCGGGGTGTTCGAGGTCGACGAGCCGCTGGCCGGGGCCAAGCACCTGGAAGTGGTCCAGCTGGCCCGGGTCCTGATGGCCCGGGTCGGATCGCCGAAGACGCTCTTCGTCTATCCGGACCCGGAGACCGGCGAGATCCGCGAGGCCACCCTGTGCACCATGGAGGGCGGCCACCCCTCCGTCACCGTGGACATAGTCCGGGACATTCGCGACCGGCTGGTCGCCACGGCCTGCGCCACCGAGGTCAACGACCGCCTGGACCGGATACCGGACTCGGTGCAGACCTCGGCCTTCGACGCCGCGCACGCCCCGCAGGTGCTGGTCACCGCCGGGCGTCGGATGGGCAGCCTGGGCCTGCTGCCTCCGCCGCACCGCGTCTCCGACTACGTCTCGGTCACCATGGCCTCGGCCTACCAGCGCTACCTCGGCATCAAGGGGTTCAGCGAGGGCATGATGTTCGTCTTCGACCCGGACCTGCAGGCGCTGGTGGTCACCGCGTCCGGCAGCTTCGAGGTCGACAAGCGGGACCTGCGGCCCGAGGACGTCGTGGTGGTCGACCACCAGCTGGACGGCGGCCGGCTGCGGCTGCTCGAGGTCGGCGGCGCCGGGCAGAAGGGCCCGTCGGTCGAGGCCTGGGAAGTCTGCGCGCTGATGGCCGCGGCCCCCAAGATCCGGGTCAGCAAGGACGCCAGCGGGATATGGCGCCCCGATCCCGACGGCACTGTCGAGGTGCCTTCGGTCCGCGGCGGCCTGCACGCGCACGTCGGTGTCGACGAGGCCGACGAGACGCTGATCGAGAGCATCCCGCCGGACCGCGCCGCCTACCCCTACGGCTTCGGCTGCGGAACCGACCTGATGGTGGACGTCGCCGCCGCGACCGTACGGCGCTCGCAGGCCATCAACGACGCCGGCGACTCCCGCTCCTACGTGCGCTGGCCGATGCTCTACCACGGCGAGATGGCCGTGGAGCTGTGGACGCCCGACGTCCCCGACGAGCCGCTGACCGGCCTGCTGGACCTGTTCGACCCGGCCGGCCGGGCCGCGATCGCCTTCCGTACCGACAACGTCGACCAGCCGGTGTGATGATGAAGCAGACCTATGCCAGAGCCCTGGTGACCGGGGCGTCGTCCGGGTTCGGCGAGCAGTTCGCCCGGCAGCTGTCCGCCCGCGGCACCGCGCTGGTGCTGGTCGCCCGGCGCGGCGAGGTGCTGGAGAAGCTCGCCGCCGAGCTGGGCACCGAGACCGAGATCCTGCCCGCCGACCTGACCGATCCGGCCGGGCTGGCGGCGGTCGAGGAGCGTCTGCGGGACACCGCGAAGCCGGTCGACCTCCTGGTGAACAACGCCGGGGTGGGCACGACCGGCGAGTTCGTGAAGCTGCCGGCCGAGGGCGAGATCAACAAGGTCGCGCTGAACGTCATGGCGCTGATGCGGCTGAGCCACGCCGCGCTGCCGCGGATGACCGCGGCCGGCCACGGCGGCATCCTCAACCTCTCCTCGCTCGCGGCCACCTCGCCGACGCCGCGCGCGACGACCTACGCCGCGAGCAAGGCGTTCGTCCTGACCTTCAGCGAGAACCTGCACCGCGAGACCCGCCGGAACGGCGTGCACGTCACGGCCCTGGTGGCCGGCCCGTCACCGACGCCGCTCACGGACCACGGGTTCGACAACCGGCTGCCGAAGTTGTTCTGGCAGTCGCCGGAGGCGATCGTGGCGCGCGGGCTGGCGGCGGTGGCGGCGGGCAAGCCGGTGTGCATCCCGAGCCGGGTGCTGGCGTTCGCCACGGTCACCGGGTCCCGAATGCCCCGGGCCTTTCAATACCTGGTGGGAGACTTGTTGATCGGCTCCAAGTGACGCCGAACAACGAGTAGATCCTGGGGATGAGATCGGCGGCGCCGTCGTAGTACTGCCGGATGCCGCCCTGCGGGGCGATCACGACCTCGCCGCAACCGCTGGCCTGTGCGGCGACCGCCGCCAGGCCCGGCAGCGTGATCTGGACGGTGACACCCACGTCGGCCGGGCAGTTCTTGGTCCCCGGGACCGGCGGCTGCAGGGCGTTGAGCAGGTCGACGACCTTGTGGACGACAGCCGGGTCGGTGCTGACGCGGGTGGCGGTCTCGTCGGCGGACAGCGTGAACTGCGGGTCCGTCGCGTTCACGGTGACCACGGACACGGACGGCGCGGTGTAGCCGAGCGTCGAGCCCGCAGGGCGCGACGGCGTCCAGACGTCGGAGGCGTCGAGCCGGATGATCGTGCGGCCGTCGGACGCGCTCTGCGGCGTCACGATCAGCCAGTTGGTGCCTCCGGGGAAGGCGAAGATCAGGAAGCCGGGCCCGGACCCGCTGACCGATCCCGACAAGGCCGACCCGGTCGGCGGATGCGCCTTGACCCAGGCCAGTACTTCGTCCGGACTCTGCGAGGTCTCGTACCAGCCGACCGAGGCGACCTGGGTCAGCGCGTCCGATTTCGTCGGCGGGCGGTCCAGGCCGGACGGCAGCGGATCCGGCTGGTTCGCGACCCTGGCCGCTCCCGGCGGGGGCTGGAAGGCCGCGAGCATCTGGACGACCTCGCGCTGGGCCGCCGCCTCATGGGGATCGTTCGCTGAGGACGATCCTGCGGGCACGATCGATCTGGTCGCCGGCGATGCCGGACCGGAGGACGACGCCTGTGCTCCCACCGCGGCGCCGGACACGACGGCCACCGCTGCCAGAGTCGCGCCGATCCAGCCCGGAGTGTTCCGTAGGTTCGATCGAGGAGACTTCATGAACGTTCGACGGGGCACGGAACCGCTCGGTTCCGTGCCCCGCCGTGATCCTTTCGCGGCTGTCGCCCGTCGGGCTACTGCCCGCCGATGAATCCTCCGATGAACCCGCCGGTGCCGCCGTTGGCGCCGCCGGTCTGGCCGCCGTTGGCCTGGCCGGGCGGCGGGGTGGGCTGGCCCGGCGGCGGCGTCGGCTGCGTGGGCGGCGGGATGTCGCCGGGCAGCTCGGGCATCGAGAAGCCGGGCGGCGTGGTGCCGGCCAGGGCGCCGTTGACGGCCTGGCCCCAGATCGGCGCGGCCAGACAGCCACCACAGACCTTGTCGTAGTACTGACCGTGGATCTTCACGTTGACCAGGCCCTTGTCGCCGGGCTTCGGCGAGACCACGCCGACCCAGACCGCGGCGGCCAGGTTCGGGGTGTAGCCGTCGAACCAGGTCATCAGGCGGCTGTCGTTGGTGCCGGTCTTGCCGGCCGCCGGGCCCGAGAAGTAGGTGCGGATGCTGGACGCCGTGCCCTTGTCCACCACGCCCTGCAGCATCCCGGTCAGCTGGTCGGTCAGCGAGGGGTCGATGGTCTGGTGGCAGTCGGGGGTGGCGACCGGGTACTGCTTGCCGGAGGTGTCGGTGATCGAGGAGATCGCCGTCGGCTTGCAGTACATGCCGTGCGCGGCGAAGGTCGCGTAGGCGTTCGCCATCGCGATCGGCGTCACCTGGTTGGTGCCCAGGGTGAACGATCCGACCTGCTGCAGCCGCTTGCCGGCGCCGCTGTCGCTGTCGATCGTCAGACCGGCGGCGGCGGCCAGCCGGGCCGGCTCGCAGATGCCGGTCTGCTCCTCCATCTTGATGAAGTAGTTGTTGACCGAGTTCCACAACGCGCTGGTCATGGTCTGCGGACCCTGTTCGGCCTGGGTCTCGTCGGTCGGCTTCCACTTCGGGTCCTGGGTGAAGCCGGCCGGGGTGTCGCAGGTCGTGAACTTACTCTGGGTCTCGTCGATCTGGTACGGCAGGTCCTGGACGTACTGCGGGGTCAGACCCTTCTCCAGCGCGGCCATCGCCACGAAGGACTTGAAGGTCGAGCCCGCCTGGTAGCCGTTGCCGCCGCCGTGCGAGGGGTCGGCGGCCAGGTTCAGATAGGTCTGGCCCTCTCCGGTGCCCATGTTCCGGCTCTGCGCCATGGCCTTGATCTGGCCGGTGCCGGGTTGGATCATCGCGATCGCCGCGCCCGGGACGTCGGTGGGCAGCACGTTGTCGTTGATCGCCTTCTCGGCGGAGGCCTCCATCTTCGGGTCCATCGTGGTCTTGATGGTCAGGCCGCCGCGGTTGAAGAAGGCCGCGCGGTCGGCCGTGGTCTTTCCGTATATCGGGTCGTTGAGGATCTCCTGCTCGATGTACTCGCAGAAGAACGCCGTGCTGCCCGGCGCGTAGATGCAGCCGGAGTGCTGCGCCTGCAGGTTCAGGCCCAGCGGCTGCGCCTTGAAGGCCGCGGCCTGCTCCGGCGTGATGTAGTGCACGGTCGGGTCGGCCATCCGGTCCAGCACGGTGTTGCGCCGGTCGGTGGCCGCCTGCGGGTGCTTGGCCGGGTCGTAGGCGACCGGGTTCTTCAGCATCCCGATCAGGGTCGCGGCCTGCGGCACGGTGAGCTGGCTGGCGTGCACGCCGAACCAGCGGTCGGCGGCGGTCTCGATGCCCGAGACGTTCTCGGCGAACGGCACCAGGTTCAGGTAGCGCTCGAGGATCTCGGTCTTGGAGAACTTCTGCTCGACCGCGATCGCGTACTTCAGCTCGCGGACCTTGCGGGCCATCGAGTCGCCGGTGGCGTCGGCGTAGGCGGCCTTGTTGTTGCCGGCCTCCAGCACCAGGACGTTCTTCACGTACTGCTGCGAGATCGAGGAGCCGCCCTGGTTGGATCCGCCGAGGTCGGAGACGAACGCGCGGAGCGTGCCCTTGATGTCGATGCCGCCGTGCGAGAAGAAGCGGGAGTCCTCGGTGGCCACCAGGGCCTGCCACACGTTCGGGCTGATGGCGTTGAAGGGCACGATGACCCGGTTGCCGAAGTCGCCCCAGACGGTCGCCATCACCGAGCCGTCGGCGGCCAGGATCTGCGAACGCTGCGGCAGGTCGGGGGTCTTCAGGTCGTCCGGGATGTCCTCGAAGTGGTCCGAGGCGCTCTTGGCGGCCAGCCCCGCGGTGCCGACGAAGGGCAGTGCCATACCGGCCACCAGCACGCCGGCCAGCGCACTGATCATCAACAGGCCGAACAGGGCGCGCAGCGGACCGCTGCCGCGGAAGGGCCGGGGCGGGTGCGAAGCCATGGGGGACAGACTACGACGTCAACCTCGACCCGGGTGGGCGGGTGGCGCGGTCGGGGCGCACGCGCCCTGCTCCTTCGTACCGCCGCTGTTCAGCGCCGCGCGGGGGGCCGCGGCGGCGCCGCGAGCGGAGGGTGCGGCATCTGCGGCGATCTAGTCACAAAGGACCATAGGAATTGAGTACATCGGGGACTGTTGCGCCCTCCCGATCTTCCGTATTGTGCTGTTTGGCTGCCGAGATCGACCCTTCCACCAGGTCGGATGCGTTTCGGTCCGACCGACGGGCCGGCCATCACCAGCGCGTCCGGGTCCGAGGACGGCTGTCGGTGAGGGGAAGGGCCGCTGTCGGCTCCGCCGTTGGGGGAGCTCGATCTTTGCGAGAGGACGGCACCGGCGATGAGCTGGGTAGAGGACTGGACCGTTGTGGCGGCGTGCCGCGGCATGGATCCGGATGAGCTGTTCGTGCAGGGGGCAGCTCAGAACCGGGCGAAGACCGTGTGCTCGGGGTGCCCGGTGCGCACCGAGTGCCTGGCCGACGCGCTCGACAACCGCGTCGAGTACGGAGTGTGGGGCGGGATGACCGAGCGCGAGCGGCGTGCGCTGCTGCGCCGGCGCCCCGAGGTGCGCTCCTGGCGGCAGTTCCTGGAGGCCGCCAAGGAGCACTACGAGCGCAACGGGGCCGAGCGCACCGGGGGCGACCTCGGTACCGCGGCGGAGGTCGACGCGCGGTTCGCCGCCGCGACCCAGGCCGCCATCCCTCGGCAGCGCAGCGAGGCCGGTTCCTTCGGCCGGGCCTGATCCGTCCCCGCGCGACCCGGCCGCGGCCGGCGAGCGCGAACCACCGGTGGCCATCCACCCGTGGTCAAGCGGGTCCTCAGGGCTCGCTGACGCCTGCTGCCGTGCGGTGCGAGCCGCACGGGCAGCTGTCCTGTCCCGCGGTGCGCAGCTCGGTGTTCAGCTCAGTATCCGGCTCAGTGTCCAGTTCGGTGCCTAGTCCGTGTCCAACTCGGCGCCCAGGTACTCCAGCTGGGCCCGCACCGACATCTCGGCCGCGAACCTGACCGCCGGATCCACGTCCGCGTACACCCGGTCCACCACGTCGGCGGCGGTCTCGTCGCCCGCGGCCAGCGCCGCCCGCACCTGCTCCAGCCGCTGCCGACGGTGTTCGAGGTAGAACTCGACGACGCCCAGCGCGTCGGCCGGCACCGGTCCGTGCCCGGGCAGCACGGTCTCCACCTCGTGCGCGGACGCCAGGTCCCGCAGGTGGCGCAGCGAGTCGAGGTAGTCCCCCAGCCGTCCGTCCGGATGCGCGACCACGGTCGTGCCCCGGCCCAGGATGGTGTCGCCGGTCAGGACCGCGCGATCGTCGGGCAGCACGAAGCACAGGCTGTCCGCGCTGTGCCCGGGCGTGGCGACCACGTTCAGGCGCAGCCCGTCCAGGTCCACGACGTCGCCGCCGACCAGCCCCTCGTCCCCGAGCCGGAACCGCGGGTCCAGCGCGCGCACCGGCGCGCCGGTCAGCTCGGCCAGCCGCGGCGCGCCCTCGGAGTGGTCGAAGTGCCCGTGGGTGAGCAGGATCAGCCCGATCCGCTGCTCGCGCTCCTCGGCCGTGGCCAGGACCAGCTGGAGGTGGTCCTCGTGCAGCGGCCCCGGGTCGACGACCACCGCGCGGCGCGCCCCGGGCTCGGCGAGCAGCCAGGTGTTGGTGCCGTCCAGGGTCATCGGGTCGGCGTTGGGGGCCAGGATCAGGGTCGCGCGCTCCGTCCCGGCCTCGGGCCGGACACCGGGCTTCATCAGGTCGTTCATCGCCGCCCCGCCTCTGTCAGAGTTCCCATTCGAGGTGCCAGGACCCGTCGCCGTGGCGTCGCACCGTGGCCATGATCGGCTTCAGCGGGCGGCTCGCCGCGGCTGCCACCGCCTCCTCGGCGGTGCCGAAGCCGTGCACCTCGCGCAGCGTGGTGACGGTCGGCGGGAGCATCAGGGCCCGGCCCGCGACGTGGTCGTCAATAGCCTGTCGGGGCTGCATCCAGATGGTCGACTCGGTCTCCCCCGAGACGTCCCGGGTCCGCTGGCCGGCCGGCAGCGCCGAGACGAAGAACGCGGTGTCGTAGCGCCGCGGCTCGAACTCCGGGGTGATCCAGCGGGACCAGCCGCCGAGCAGGTCGGTGCGCAGCACGAGCGACCTTTTTGTGAGGAACCCGGCCAGTGATGTTTCCCGTGAAACCAACGCCCGCCGGTCGGCTTCCCAGTCCTCGTCGGTGGTGTCGGCGACCACGGAGTGCTCGTCGGGGCCGGCGAACAGGACGCCGGACTCCTCGAAGGTCTCCCGGACCGCCGCGCACAGCAGCGCGCGGGCCTCGGCCTCGTCGCTGCCGAAGCGCCGGGCCCAGTCCGCGGCCGACGGCCCGACCCAGGCGATCTCGGCGTCGGCGTCGCGCGGGTCGACCCGGCCGCCGGGGAAGGCGTAGAAGCCGCCGGCGAAGGACATCGAGGCGGCGCGCTTGAGCAGGTAGACGTCCGGGGGCGCGTCCGCGCGGTCGCGCAGCAGCACCACGGTCGCGGCGTGCTTCGGGGCCACCGGGGTGAACTCGCCGCGCTCGTGGGCGGCGATCTGCTCCTCCCAGCCCTCCGGCACCCGCGCGCTGAGCCGGCTGCCGGCCGGGGCTATGTAATCCCCGCCTTGCTGCGACATGCGTTCCCCTTCCTTGTCTGGTTCCCGCCGCGGCGGGAACCAGAAGCCGCCGTGTACCGCCGCCGGCTCAGACCTCGACGGTCAGCTCGACCTCGACCGGCGCGTCCAGCGGCAGCACCGCCACCCCGACCGCCGAGCGCGCGTGCCGGCCGGCCTCGCCGAAGACCGCGCCGAGCAGCTCCGAGGCGCCGTTGATGACGCCGGGCTGACCGGTGAAGTCCGGGGCGCTGGCCACGAACCCGACCACCTTCACGACCCGCTTGACCTTGGCCAGGTCGCCGATCTCGGACTTCACCGCGGCCAGCGCGTTCAGCGCGCAGCGCTGCGCCAGGGCCTTGGCGTCCTCCGGGCTGACCTCGGCGCCGACCTTGCCGACCATCGGCAGCGCGCCCTCGACCATCGGCAGCTGGCCGGAGGTGTAGACGAGGTTGCCGCTGCGCAGCACCGGGATGTAGGCCGCGACCGGGGCCGCGACCTCCGGCAGCTTCAGGCCGAGCTCGGTCAGCTTCTCTTCGGGGTGGGTCATGTCTTAGGACTCCGTCGTCTTCGGACGCTTCAGGTAGGCGACCAGCTGGTCCGGGTTCGGGCCCGGGACGACCTGGACGAGTTCCCAGCCGTCCTCGCCCCAGGTGTCGAGGATCTGCTTGGTGGCGTGCACCAGCAGCGGCACAGTTGCGTATTCCCATTGATTGTAAATTGGACGCAGCGTCATGAGGTAAGACTACGGGGCCGGTCCGGTCAGCCGTCGCCGGGCAGCTGGCCTTCGGTGTTCGTCATGACGCAGTAGATGTTCTGGTTGACGCTCCAGTTGGCGGGCAGATTCTTGCCGTTCCACAGGTTGGTGCTGGGGATGAGCGCGTAGTAGTGATAGTGGCTGCCCGCCGGATCCGCCCACGGCGCGATCAGCCGGTCGGCCCAGCACAGCTGTTTGCCCAGCGCCGTCAGCTCGGAGACGCCCGGATAGGGGATCGGGCCGTTGCCGTCGGTGCCGTACTGGCTGAACGACGAATTGGTGACAGAGGTCTGGTAGTAGAGCTCCACATCGTGCGGGCTCTTGCACTCGGCGTCCTGGTACGTCGGGGTGCCGGGGACGAAGGGCGGGCCGCTCAGGCAGGCCGGGCTGCTGCCGATGGGCAAGCTGGGGAAATCGGTCCCGGGGCCGCCGAGCGTGTAGACCAATACGGCGTCCGAGGGCGCGACGTCTGCCTTCTTCTCCTGCTTCTTGCCCGAGCTCGATCCCGCGCCGTATGCGGCGAACCCGGCCACTGCCGCGGTGACCAGCACCGCCGCCGCGAACGTTCCGGCGATCTTGGCCCAGGACCGCTTCGGCGGGGCGGCTGCCGGATTCCGCGTCGCGTCCGGCGGCGTGGCCGGGGCCCCGGTGGGCGTGATCATGACCGTGCTCAGCGGCATGATCGGCGTGGACGTCTCGGGAGCCACCGCGTCCAGCAACGTCCGGATCTGCGGAGCGGTCAGCCGGCCCTCCGGCGCGGAGGCCAGCATCCCGGACACCGCGGCGGCCAGCGGACCCTGCACGTTCGTCAGGTACGGGACCTCGTTCAGCACCGCGCCGAACGTGGCCGCCGTGGTGTCGCGCTCGAACGCGGCCCGGCCCTCGATCGCGAAGTACAGCACCGCGCCGAGCGACCACAGGTCGGAGGCCGGGCTCGCCTCGTGGCCGGACAGCCGCTCCGGCGCCAGGTAGGCGGGGGAGCCGATGACCGCGCCGGTCTTGGTCAGGGTGGGGTCGTCGGCGGCCTGCGCGATGCCGAAGTCGGTGAGCTTGGCCCGGCCGTTGCCGCCGACCATGATGTTCGACGGCTTCACGTCACGGTGCACGATCCCGGCCTGGTGCGCGGCCTCCAGCGCGGAGAGCACCTGGCGGCCGATGTCGGCGACAGCGCGCGGGGCGAGCGGACCGGAGGCGCGGACCAGCTGCGCCAGGTTCGGTGCCTCGACCAGCTCCATGACGATGAACACGGAGCCGTTGTCGTGGACCACGTCGAAGACGGTCACCACGGCCGGGTCGTTCAGCCGGCCGGCGGTGCGGGCCTCGCGCAGGATGCGCTGCTCGAACACCGCGCGCTCGGGGATGGTCACACCCTCGCCGAGCCGCATCTCTTTCACGGCGACCGGCCGCCCGATCACCCGGTCCTCGGCGCGCCACACGACGCCCATGCCACCCCGGCCGAGCTCCGTGCGCAGAACATAACGCTCCGCGATCACGCGCTCCGGCGGTGCCAGGCGTGCGGTGTCGACGTCGTCGCTCATCTGTGGGCCCCCCTCGGCCAAGTTCCCTGATAAGCACCACCCCTACGCCCACCCGTCTCCCACCGCCACCCGTTGAGGAGACGCTGCGCGTCGTAAGTTTATGGGCCCCAGAGTAGCGCCAGGGGTAGGCCGTCCCAGGAGTGTCCGGCGCATGGTTAGGCTGGGGCCATGAGCCGACCCTGGCCGCCGGAGTGCCGCCTGCACATCGTCACGGGAAAAGGCGGCACCGGGAAGACCACGGCCGCCGCGGCGCTGGCGCTGGCGCTGGCCGAGGGCGGCGGCCGGGTGCTGCTGGTGGAGGTCGAGGGACGGCAGGGCATCGCGCAGCTCTTCGACACGGCTCCGCTGCCGTACGAGGAGCGCAGCATCGCGATCGCGCCCGGCGGCGGCGAGGTGTTCGCCCTGGCCATCGACCCGGAGCAGGCGCTGCTCGAGTACCTGGACATGTTCTACAAGCTGGGCCGGGCCGGCAAGGCGCTGAAGAAGTTCGGCGCCATCGACTTCGCGACCACCGTGGCCCCGGGCATGCGCGACGTGCTGCTCACCGGCAAGGCCTGCGAGGCGGTCCGCCGCACCGCCCCGGACCGCCCCGGCGCGGCCTTCGCCTACGACGCCGTGGTGATGGACGCCCCGCCGACCGGCCGCATCACCCGCTTCCTGAACGTGAACACCGAGGTCGCCGGGCTGGCCCGGGTGGGCCCGGTGAAGAACCAGGCCGAGGCGGTCATGCGGGTCCTGACCTCGCCGCAGACCGCGGTGCACCTGACCACCGTGCTGGAGGACATGCCGGTCCAGGAGACCCTCGACGGCGTCGAGGAACTGCACGCCGCGGGCCTGCCGGTCGGCGCGATCCTGGTGAACATGGTCCGCACCGCGCACCTGGCCATCGGCAAGCGCGCGGCGGTCAGCGCGGCGGCCGAGAAGCGGGTCGCGGCCCTGCTCCGGCCCTACGGCATCGACACCGCCGAGACCCACGCCCTGGCGGTCCTCGGCCGCGAGCACGCCGAACGCCTCAGCCTGGAGGAGGTCGAACGGCGCGCGCTGGACTCCGCCGGCCGGCCGGTGGTGGAGCTGCCGCTGATCGCCGGGGGCATCGACCTCGGCGGACTCTACGAGCTGGCCGCGGCGCTGTCCGCGGCGGCGGCGACCGGGGAGGCCGCATGAGTGTGACCCCGAAGCGCCTCGACATCGACGGCCTGCTGACCGACCCGGCGACCTCGATCGTGGTGTGCTGCGGCTCCGGCGGCGTCGGCAAGACCACCGCCGCCGCGGCCCTGGCCCTCCGCGCCGCCGAACAGGGCCGCAAGGTCGTGGTCCTGACGATCGACCCGGCGCGCCGCCTGGCGCAGTCCCTGGGCCTGACCGAGCTGGACAACAACCCGCGCGAGGTCGAGGGCGTCCAGGGCTCCGGCCGCCTGTTCGCGATGATGCTCGACATGCAGCGGACCTTCGACGAGATCGTGGAGAACCACGCCGACCCGGACCGGATCGAGCAGATCCTCGAAAACCCGTTCTACCAGTCGCTGTCCGCGGGCTTCTCCGGCACGCAGGAGTACATGGCGATGGAGAAGCTGGGGCAGCTCCGCCGCACCGGTGACGAGACCGGCAGCTGGGACCTGATCATCGTCGACACTCCGCCCAGCCGCTCGGCCCTGGACTTCCTGGACGCCCCGAACC
Organism: Catenulispora sp. EB89; assembly: GCF_041261445.1. NCBI lineage: Bacteria > Bacillati > Actinomycetota > Actinomycetes > Catenulisporales > Catenulisporaceae > Catenulispora > Catenulispora sp. EB89. The sequence continues at coordinate 230,300 of NZ_JBGCCU010000001.1, read as the reverse complement.
GCCTCGGCAGCTTCCTCGACGGCCGCCTGATCAAGGTGCTGATGGCCCCGGCCAAGGCCGGCGGCGGCTTCGCACTGAAGGTCCTGGCCTCCGGCTTCTCCATCGCCACCATGGCCCTGAACAAGCTCCTGGGCTCCGGCCTCCTGCACGACGTCCAGACCTTCGTGGGCTCCCTGGAATCGATGTTCGGCGGCTTCCGCCAACGCGCCGAGGAGACGTACCAGCTGCTCCAGGCCGAGGGCACGGCCTTCCTGGTCGTCGCGGCCCCCGAGCCGGACGCCCTCCGCGAGGCCGCCTACTTCACCGAGCGCCTGGCCGCCGAGAACATGCCCCTGGCCGGCCTGATCCTGAACCGCGTGCACCCCGTCACGGTCCCCGAGCTGTCCGCCGAGAAAGCCCTGGCCGCCGCCGAGGAACTCGACGCCGACTCCCCCGACCTCCGCCTCGCCGCCGGCCTGCTGCGCCTGCACGCGGAGCGCATGCGACTCAGCGCGCGCGAACGGCGCCTGGCCGACCGGTTCACGGCTTCGCAGCCGAACGTCGCGGTGGCCGAGATCCCGGCGCAGTCCGGCGACATCCACGACCTGGACGGGCTGCGGCTCGCCGGCGAGCTGCTGGCGGGGAGCAACTGACGCTCGCCTGCGCGGCACGCCGCCAGCGTGGCCACGCCATCAGACCGCGCGGCACCCGCCCCAAAAACATCAGGCCCGGCACGCCATCCGGCGCCCGGGCCACAAACCAAACCAGAACTACCGCGACCGCTGACTCAGCCTCTCCACATTCGTCAGCACCACAGCGCGCGCCTCCAGCCGCAGCCAGCCGCGGCCCGCGAAGTCCGCCAGCGCCTTGTTCACCGTCTCGCGCGAGGCGCCGACCAGCTGCGCCAGCTCCTCCTGCGTCATGTCGTGGGCGACGTGGATGCCGTCCTCGGCGGGGGTGCCGAAGCGGGCCGAGAGGTCCAGCAGGGCCTTGGCCACGCGGCCGGGGACGTCTGAGAACACCAGATCGGACATCGAGTCGTTCGTGCGGCGCAGGCGGCGGGCGATCGCGCGGAGCAGCGCTCGGGCCACGTCGGGGCGGGTGGCCAGCCACGGGGTCAGCTCGTCGGAGCTCAGGCCCAGCAGGGTGGAGTCCACCAGGGCGGTGGCGCCGGCGGAGCGGGGGCCCGGGTCGAACAGGGACAGCTCGCCGAACATCTCGCCGGGGCCGAGGACCGCGACCAGGTTCTCCCGGCCGTCGCCGCTGGTGCGGCCGAGCTTGATCTTGCCGCGCAGGACCACGTACAGCGAGTCGCCGGGGTCGCCCTCGTGGAACAGGAGGTCACCTCGGGCCAGCTCGATCTCGTTCATGGAGGCGCGCAGCGACGCGGCCGCGTCCTGGTCGAGCGTGGCGAAGAGGGGCGTACGGCGCAGTACGTCGTCCACGGGTTTCTCCTCTTAAAAGGCAGTGCTGTTCCGAGACCAGTGTGACGCAGGGAGCGCCTGCGCAGCACGCCGGGTCGGGCTATCGTGCGATGTCCATTAGACCGTATGAGTAGTCATCTCCACGAAAGTGTCCGCACCAACGCGTCCAGCGCGCGCGGGTACGCCGCCTCGGTGGGGCTGCCGAAACCGACCACGATGCCCTGCGGACGTGGGGCGGAGCTCGCTAGCGTGTTCGCCGTGGCGGTGTGCCAGAGACCGCCGAGGCCTTCCAACTCCAGATCGAACTCAGATGCGCGCTTGAGCACTTCCGCCTCGGTCATCCCCGCGGGCTCCAGGCGGACCAGCGCGTGCAGCCCGGCCGCGATGCCGCCGAGGGCGAAGCCCGCCGCCGGCCGTCCGGCCCGGGTGTGCAGGCGCTCGGCCAGCAGGTCGCGGCGTCGGCGGTAGCGCAGGCGCGCGGCGCGGACGTGCCGGTCGTAGTCGTGCGAGGCGATGAACTCCGCGAGCGTCAGCTGGCCCAGCGCCTCGGACTGGTGGTCGGCGTGCCGCTTGGCCTCGGTGACCGGCCCGACCAGGGGCCCGGGCAGCACCATCCACGCCAGCCGGATGCCCGGGCCCAGGGTCTTGGACGCCGTGCCCAGATAGACCACGCGCTCGGGCGCCATGCCCTGCACCGCGCCGACCGGCTGCCGGTCGTAGCGGAACTCGCCGTCGTAGTCGTCCTCGACGACCAGCCGCCGGCCCTCGCACGCCCACTCGACCAGCGCCTGGCGGCGCGCCGGGTGCAGCGTCGAGCCGATCGGATACTGGTGACTGGGGGTGACCACGACGGTCCCCACCTGGTCGAAGCCGGGGCCGGCGAGCAGATCCACGCGCGCGCCGTCGTCATCCACCGGGAGCGGCACCACGTCCGCGCCGTGCGAGCGCACCACCTCGTGGAACAGCGGAATGTACGGATCCTCCATCGCCACCACCCCGCCGAGCACCTGCCCGAGCAGCGCCAGCCCCTGCACCGCGCCGGAGACGATGACGATCCGCTCCGGATCGGCGAGCACGCCCCGCGCCCGCCCCAAGTACTCGGCCAACGCCCGGCGCAGCTCGACCCGGCCGCGCGGATCCCCATAGCCGAACGCGTCGTTGGGGGCCGCGTTCAACGCCCGGCGGGATGCGCGCAGCCACGCGGCGCGAGGGAAGTGCGACAGGTCCGGCGAGCCCGGCAGGAGATTGTTGCCGAGCGGCTTGGGCCGGCTGCGTGCCTGCTCGCCGGCCCACGCGCCCGGCAGACCCAGCGCGCCCGGCTGACCTGGCATGCCGGGCTCACCAGGCATGCCGGGCTGACCAGGCATGCCGGCCTGACGCAGCCCGCTCGACACCCCAAGCGCGTCCAGCGAGCGCGGCGAGCCCGGCGCAGCAACCAGCCCGCTCGCACCACCCTGCCCCGCCAGCTCGGCGACATGCGTCCCCGACCCCCGCACCGCGACCAGATGCCCCTCGGCGACCAGCTGGTCATAAGCCGCCGACACCGTCCCCCGGGCCAGCCCGAGCTCCACCGCCAGCGTCCGCGTCGACGGCAGCCGCGTCCCCGCGCCGAGCCGGCCGTCCCGGATCGCCTCGCGCAGCGCGTGCTCCAACCCGACCCGGCGCCCGGACGCGGGGTCGACGGACAGATGCAGATCGACGTCCAAAGTGGACCAATATTCAGCCATCAGATTGGATCCTAACAACAGTCCACACCCCGCGTACCGTCATAGTCATGACAACGAACACGACAGAGACCGCATACGTGAAGCCCACCGTCCGCCTGGCCGTCGACGAACTCGCCCCGGGGCTCGCCAAGGCGATGAACGGCCTGGAGCGCGCCGCCGGCGAGTCGAGCCTGGAGAAGCCGCTGCGCGAGATGATCAAGCTGCGCGCTTCCCAGATCAACGGCTGCGTCTACTGCGTCGACATGCACTCCCGCGACGCGGTGGCCGGCGGCGACACCTGGCGCCGCCTGAACCTGGTCGCGGTCTGGCGCGAGGCCCCGTACTTCACGGCCCGAGAGCGCGCCGCCCTTGCGCTGACCGAGGCCGTGACCCGGCTGGCCGACCGCGAGGTGTCCGACGCGGTCTGGGACGAGGCCGCGGCGCACTTCTCCGAGCAGGAACTGGCCGAGCTGGTCTGGCACATCGGGATCATCAACCTGTGGAACCGGCTCGGCGCGACGGCCCGGCCGTGGGAGCTGTCCGGCGGCGTGCAGGACTGAGGATCAGCCCGCGAACCAGCCGAGCCGATGAGCACGCACCCGATGCGGAGGGGTCATCCCGGGTGCGGACTCATCGGTCTCTCGGACTCATCGGTCTCTCGGACTCATCGGTCTCTCAGCCTCACCGGCTGTTCGCCGTCACCAGCCCCGACTCGTACGCCAGCACCACCGCCTGGGCCCGGTCCCGCAGCCCGGTCTTGGCCAGGATCCGCGAGACATGCGTCTTCACCGTCTGCTCGGCCAGCACCAGCTCCCCGGCGATCTCCTGGTTCGACAGCCCTCGTGCGATCAGCCGCAGCACGTCCAGCTCCCGCGGCGTCAGCGCCGTGATGGTCGTCGGCCCCGCCTGGTCCACCGGCCGGCGGGCCGCGAAGTCCGCGATCAGCCGGCGCGTCACCGACGGCGCGAGCAGGGCGTCCCCCGCGGCGACCACCCGCACCGCGTGCACCAGCTCCGCGGCCGGGGCGTCCTTGAGTAGGAAGCCGCTGGCCCCGGCGCGCAGGGCCGCGTAGACGTAGTCGTCGAGGTCGAACGTGGTCAGCATCAGGACCCGGGGACGCTCCGGGGCGTCGGCGAGGAGGTACCGCACCGCCTCCAGCCCGTCCATCACCGGCATCCGCACGTCCATCAGCACCACGTCCGGCTCGTGCTCGGCCACCTGCGCGAGCGCCTGGGCCCCGTCGGCGGCGTCGCCGACCACCTCGATGTCGGGCTGGGCGGCCAGTAGCGCGCCGAACCCCGCCCGGACCATCGCCTGGTCGTCGGCGATCAGGACTCGTATGCTCACGCTCTGCTCCCCAACGGGAGGGTCGCGGTGACGGCGAAGCCGCCGTTGGCCGTCGGGCCGGTCTCGAGCTCGCCCTGGACCAGGACCACGCGCTCACGCATCCCGGCGATGCCCTGACCCTCGGTCGGATCGTCGTCCCGGTCGGCCGCCCGTTGCAGATCCTCCCCGACCGTCGGCCCGTTCCGAACTTCGATCCGCACCTCGTCCTCGGTCCGCGCGATCCGCACCGAGACCTCGGCACCCCGGGCATGCCGCCGCGCGTTCGACAACGACTCCTGCACCACCCGGTACCCGGTCAGCCCGATCAACGGCGGCGCCTCGTCCAGGTCGCCGACCACCTCCAACCCGGCCCCCGCCTCCTTGACCAGCCCCGGCACGTCCGTCAACCGCGGCTGCGGCGCGGTCTCGGCCTGCCCGGAGTCGGCGCGCAGCAGCCCCAAAAGCTTGCGCATGTCGTTCAGCGCCTCCCGCGAGACCGCGCTGATCGACTGGAACTCCGCCTCCGCCTCAGGGCTCTGCCCGGTGATCCGGAACGGCGCGGTCTCCGCCTGCACGGCGATCAGCGACATGTGGTGCGCGACCACATCATGCAGCTCACGCCCTATGCGGGCCCGCTCCTCCAGCAGCGTCCGGCGCGTCCGCTCGGCCTCGGTCCGCTCCTCCTGCACCGCCAGCGCCTGCCGCGTGACGCGCCGATCGCGCAGCAGCTCCACGCATCCGACCGCCAGGGCCGATCCGGCGAGGACCGAGCCGATGCTGAGGCTGAAGCCGTAGCCGGGGCGCACCGTCTCCAGGAAGAGCGTCAGCAGGAAGTACGCCGTGGCCATCTCGATACTGCGCCGCCGGCCGACCTCCCATCCGGCGATCACCAGCGCCGCCAGCACGCACAGCTGGCTCGACGGCGACCACGGCCAGACCGACCACGGCAGCGGCGCCCCGACCACCGCGGCCAGGGCCGCGCCGGCGAACGCGGACCCGGCGAGCGTCGCGGCGAAGCCGAAGACCGGATACCGGCGGCACCACAGGATGGGCACCGCGCGCAGGATGGCGAAGAGCCAGACGTAGGCGTCCTCGGCCCCGGCCCGCCACACCGCGTGCGCCTCGTCGAAGCGCTCGTGCAGGTCGGCGTACCCGAACAGGACCAGTCCGGCGACCGTCGCCGCCACGGTCAGCAGCTCGGTGCGGGTGAATCCGAGCCCGTAGACGGCCCCGCGGGTGTTCTGTGGTGCCCCCGGCACAGAAGTCATGCCGACGACGGTAGCTCCACCGCCGCCGCCGCACGTCACACCAGGGAGCCAGGCTCCGCGTAGTACCGGGGTAGGGGGTCAGTCGCTCTGCGCGACGTCCCCATCCACAACATCCCCTTGCGCGATGTCCATCTTGGTCACGGCCAGGACGGCCACCAGCACCACGATGATCCCGAGCAGCACCAGGCTCACCGGCCCGGTCCCCCACGCCAGGCCGCCGCGCTTGACCGAGACGCCCATCCAGTCCGCGAAGGACGCACCGAACGGCCGGGTCACGACGTACGCGAACCAGAACGCGAAGATCCCGTTCAGCCCGAACTTGTACGCCACCGCGGGCACCGCGAACAGCACGGCGAACATCACGCCGGAGGAGAAGTACCCGAGCTTCAGCGTCGTGGCGGTCAGGTCGCCGACGGCGGTGCCGAGCGCGAACGTGGTCACCACGGTCAGCCAGTAGAAGAGCTCGCGGCGCGGGGTGGTGATGCTGTGGATCGACAGCGTGCCCTCGACCCGGTACCAAAGTACGAAGATCGCAGCGAGCGCGACGGCGAAGAAGGCCGTGGACACCGTGTAGGGGATGCCGAAGCCGACGTGCAGCACGTCGGCGCACATCGTGCCGAAGACGCTCACCATGACGACGGCGGCCCAGTAGAGCCACGCCGAGTACCGCGAGGCCTTGAACTGCACCCAGATCACGCCGGCCAGCACCAGGCCGGACAGCGAGACCATGATCTTCGGGTCCCACCTCTGGTTCAGGAAGTCCGAGGTGGTCTCGCCCATCCCGGTGGTGAGGATCTTCGTGATCCAGAAGATCAGCGTGACTTCGGGGACCTTGCTCAGCGTGGTGGTCGATGCCAGGCGCCGGCGGGCCGAGCCGGCCGCGCTCCGCCGGGTCAGTTCGGTCGTCATAGCGGCCGATCATCCCAGAAGCGCGGCCCGCCGACCCGGGTTGTCCGGAATCTGTTACAAGATGTAGCAGAAATTTGCCGGGAGCCGCCGGATCACTCTTTTCAAGCCACCGTCGGGACCCTGTCCTGGGCCCCCTTCGGGACCCATCGGGCGCCCAGTTCCTCGTCGCTCGGCGGCGGCCCGGGCAGCCCGGTCCCGGCCTTCGCGGTCTGCGGCCGCAGCGCGTCGAAGTGCAGCGCCAGATAGCGGTGTCGCAGCTCCCGGGTCCGCTCCGGCCCCGGCCCGGTGACCGCGGTCAGCTGCTCCAGCAGCATCGCGATGTCGTTGAGGGCGAAGTCGGCGCGGACCACCCCGGCCTCGTGCGCCTGCTCCAGGATCGCGGCGGCCAGGCCCACGGCGCGCGTGGCCTGGCCGGACATCTCCGCGGTCGGCGTGAAGGTCCCCGCCAGGTTCACCGTCAGCGCGTGCACGTCGGCGTCGATCACCGCGCGCACGAAGTCCGTGAACGTCTCCCACGGCCCGGCCTCCGAGGCCAGCGCCGCCTCCGCGCACTCGATGTACGTCGCCAGGCCGTCCGCGCACAGCGTCTGCAGCAGCACTTCCTTGCTCTCGTAGCGCCGGTACAGGGCGCTGATCCCGACCCCGGCCGCCTTGGCGACCGCGGAGATCGGCGCGGACGGATCGGCGACGAACACCTCGCGCGCGGCTCGCAGGATGGCCTCGTCGTTGCGGTTCGCCTGGGCCTTGCGGCCGGACAGCGGTCCGGTGCGGGGGGCGGTCGGCGTGGTCGGCGCAGGCGGTGTGCTCGGGGTGCTCGGGGCGGGCATGGGGTCAGGATAGCACCTGAACGGAATGCTTTGTTCCGTTCGCGCCCGCCGCACCGTCGGTAGCACCGTCCGCCTCGCCGTTCATCGACACCGACCGCGTCTCCCGTGCGAAGTAGAGCGCGACGATGGTCACCACGGAGGCCAGCCCCATGTAGAGCGTCAGCCACGCCGAGGTCTTCCCGCCGTTGTGCTGCAGGATCGCCACGGCGATCAGCGGCGCCGGCGCGCCGGCCGCGATCGAGGCCACCTGGTAGCCGATCGAGGCGCCGGAGTAGCGGACCCCGGTCGGGAACATCTCCGCGAAGAAGGCCGCCTGCGGGCCGTACATCAGGCCGTGGAAGGCCAGGGCGACGGTGACCGCGAGCACCGCCAGCGGATACGACTTCTGATCGACGAGCGCGAAGAAGATCGGCGTCCACACCCCGATCCCGATCGCGCCGGCCAGGTAGACCGGCCGCCGCCCGATCCGGTCGGAGAGCATGCCGAACACCGGGATCAGGACGGTCTCGATCGCCGCGCCGATCATCACCGCGTCCAGCCCGAAGGACTTCGAGAGCTTCAGGTGCTCGGTGATCCAGGTGACCGAGAAGGTGGCGACCAGGTAGAAGGAGATGTTTTCGGCCATGCGGGTCCCGAAGGCGATCAGGACCTCGCGCCAGGAGGTGCGGAAGACCTCCAGGACCGGCAGCTTCGGCGGCGCGCTCGTCTTCTTCGCCTGCGCGGCCCGGAACGCCTCGGTCTCGTTGAGCGACTTGCGGACCCAGACGCCGACCAACAGCAGGATCGCCGACAGCCCGAACGACAGCCGCCAGCCCCAGTCCAGGAACGACTTCTCGCTCATGTTCTGGGACAGCAGGATGAGCACGCCGGTCCCGAGCACCAGTCCCAGCGGCGCGCCGGCCTGCGGCCAGGAAGCCCAGAACCCGCGCCGGGATTTGTCGCGCTCGGCCACGATCAGCACCGAGCCGCCCCACTCGCCGCCGAGCGCGAAGCCCTGGATCATGCGCAGCGAGGTGAGCAGGACCGGCGCCCAGACGCCTATGGAGTTGTAGCCCGGGACGAAAGCCATCCCTGTGGTGGCGATCCCCATGATGACCAGGCTGACCATCAGTGTCTTCTTGCGCCCGACGCGGTCGCCGACGTGTCCGAAGACCACGCCGCCGATCGGTCGCGCCGCGAAGCCCAGGGCGTAGGTGAGGAACGACAGCAGCGTCGCGGTGAGCGGGTCGCTCTTGACGAAGAAGACCTTCGGGAAGACCACGGCCGCCGCGGTGCCGTAGAGGAAGAAGTCGTACCACTCGAGGGTGGTGCCGACCATGGAAGCGCCGACGACTCTCCAGACGGAGTCGCCGGCGCTTTCGGTGGTGGGGTTTGTGCTGGTGGGGGATTCCGTCATGCAGGGAACAATGGGCTCTTACTCTGCGTTGTGATATGGCTCACAGAGCCACAGTCGCACCTGTTGCGATGTCGTCGCCCACCACCGGGACCGCGCCTTCGTCTTCGCCCGCGGCCGGCGCCGTCGGCGGCTTGACGTCCCGCAGGACCACGAAGGACACGATCGCCGCGGCGACCACGCCGACCGCGCCGGCGATGTACGCGACCGACGCCGCGTGGGTGAAGGCGTGGCGGGCCGAGTCCAGCAGGGCGTTGTCGCCCGTCGTCTTGGCGATGCCGTAGGCCTCACCCAGCGAGTGCCTCGCGGTGCCCACGTACTTGGCCGGCATCCCGGCGGTGAATCGGCTGGCCACCACGGTGCCCATGATCGCCACACCCAGGGCCGCGCCGGTCTGCTGCACGGTGTCGTTCAGCGCGGAGCTGACGCCGGCGTGCTCCGGCGGGACCGCCCCCATGATCGCGGTGATCGCCGCCGGCATCGCCAGGCCGGAGCCGGCGCCCAGCAGGAACAAGCCCACGAACAGCTTGCTCAGGCCGTCGTCGACGCCCAGGTCGGCCAGGACGCCGAAGGCGACCGCGCAGATCAGCAGCCCGACGACCATCAGCGGCCGGTTGCCGAACTTCATGCCCAGACCGGCGCCCAGGGTGTTGAAGATCAAGGCGGCGATGGCCAGCGGGATGAAGCACAGCGAGGCCTTCAGTGCCGAGAAGCCGAGCACGAACTGCAGGTACTGCGTCATCACCAGCAGCAGGCCGCCGTTGCCGATCTGCACCAGGGTCAGCGAGAACGAGCCGCCGGAGAAGTTGCGCTGCTTGAACAGCTGCAGCGGCACCATCGGCTCGGCGATGCGGGTCTCCCAGATCCCGAAGGAGACCAGCGCGACCACCGCGACCACCAGCGCGATCAGGGTGCTGGGCCGCGTGAAGCCCTTCGGGAGCTCGATGATCACCCAGACCGCCGAGGTCAGGCCGACGATCGAGAGCACGGTGCCCAGCGGGTCGGGTTTGCGCCACGGGCCCTTGCTCTCCGGCATCAGCACCACGGCGGAGATGATGGCCAGCGCCGCGATCGGGATGTTCAGCAGGAAGACCGACCCCCACCAGAAGTGGCTGATCATCACGCCGCCCAGCACCGGGCCGCCGACCAGGCCGACCATCGCCACCACCGTCCACGCGGCCATCGCCTTGCGCCGCTCGGCCTCGTCGGTGAACACGGTGATCAGGATCGACAGTGTGCTCGGCATCAGCAGCGCGCCGCCGATGCCCATCGCGACGCGGGCGGCGATCAGCTCGCCCGGGTTGTTCGCCAGCGTCGCCACCGCCGAGGCGATGCCGAACACCGCGAGTCCGATGATCAGGACCCGGCGCCGGCCGAACCGGTCGGACAGGCTTCCGGTGGTCAGCAGCAGGCCGGCGAACACCAGGATGTAGGAGTCGAGCACCCACTGGATGTTCTGCGCGCTGGCGTGCAGCGACTCGGTCAGCGCCGGCACCGCGACCGTCAGGACCATGTTGTCCACGACGAGCACCAGCGTGGCCAGGCACAGCACGATCAGGATGAGCCACCGCCGCCGGCCGCCGACCGGTCCGCCCTCGGCGCCTGTCCCTGCCTGTTTCGACTCCGTGACCTCTGACATTTCCGTCCCCTCCTCCTGTGCCGAGACCGGTTCTCCCGGTGCGCACACCGTACGCCTCTGCGCACGCTGTGCGCAACAGCGAACGGCGTGCGCAGTTCTGGGCTATCGTTGGCGGCGTGAAGTGAAGACCTGCCGTCTTGAGACGAGGACCATCTGTGAACACCGACCCCGACCCCGACCCCGACGACTCCGCCGCCCCGGCCCCGGCGCTGAACTCGGTCTGGACCCGGCCGCAGCGCCGGCAGAAAGAGCAGCTCACCCGCGAGCGCATCGTCGCCGAGGCGATCTCGCTGCTCGACGAGGAGGGCATCGAGGCGCTGAGCATGCGCACCCTGGGCCAGCGCCTCGGCGCCGGTGCGACCTCGCTCTACCGGCACGTCGCGAGCAAGGACGAGCTGATCGAGCTGGTGACCGACGAGGTCTACGGCGAGCTGGACGTCCCGGAGATCACCGATCCCGCGAGCTGGCGCCTGGCTCTGCACGTCAATGCGCACAGCCTGCGCCAGGTCGGCCTGCGGCACATGTGGCTGATGAACGTGCTGGGCCAGGTCGGGCTGAACTACCTGGGCCCGAACGTTGTCTCGGTGACCCAGCGGAGCCTGGCCATCCTGACCACGGCGGGCTTCGACATGCACGAGTCGGCCCGGGCTATGAGCACCGTGTCCTCCTACGTCATCGGCATCACGTCCGCCGAGGCCGGGTGGCTGTCGGCGCTGCGCCGGCGGGGCATGAGCGAGCACGAGTGGTACCGGGTCGTGGGCCCGCAGATGGCGTCGGCCGCCAACGATGCCGGGTTGGCGGAGATCTACCTGGAGGAGCTCAAGAACGACCCAACGGAAACACGCCTGGGGAACTTCGTCTACGGGCTCGATCTCATTCTGGACAGCCTGGAGATCAGGCTGGCCGCCAAGCTCGCCGCCGACGAGAAGGCTCAGGCCGCCGCGTCTCAGTAGGCTGCTGCCATGTCGGACGACGAACCGTTGCAGTTGCCCCACAACCGCAATAACGGAGTCACGCGCGGCGTGTGGCGCGGCGAGGACGGTCTGGTCCACAAGGTCCTGACCCATCGCCGCACCGACGCGCCGCGCCAGTGGGCCTCATCGGCCGACCCCCGGTTCTGGAACTACTGGCGCCGCGAAGCGGACGTCTACACCAGCGGCCTGCCGGAGCGCCTCGGCCTCGGCGCGCCGAAGCTCGTCGAGGCCCGCGAGCTGCCGGACGGCGATGTCGAGCTGCTGCTTGAGGACGTCGCCGGGACCCATGGCGGCGATCTGACAGCGGAGGACATCGCCGCCGTCGCGTACGCGTTGGGCGAGGCCCAGGGCGCCGAGCCGCAGCCGTCGGAGCCGTGGTTCAGCCGCGGATTCCTGGCCGACTACAGCACCACTCGGCCCGCCGACTTCGCAGTGCTGGACGACGACAGCGCCTGGTCGCTCCCGTTGATCACCAAGCACTTCCCGCCGGATCTGCGCGATGCCCTGGTCCGCCTGCACCGCAACCAGGGACGGCTGCTGGACCTGATGACGCGCCTGCCGCGTACGGTCTGCCACCTGGATGTGTGGCCGAACAACGTGATCCGGCGCCCGGACGGCGCCGTGGTCCTGCTCGACTGGGCCTTCACCGGCGACGGCGCGGTCGGCGAGGACGCCGGGAACCTGGTGCCGGACAGCTTCTTCGACTGGCCGCTGCGGCCGGGGTTCGCCGAGGACCTGCCCGGGCTGGTGACCGAGGCTTACCTCGAAGGGCTGCGAGCCGCGGGGTGGTCGGGCGATCCGCGGTTGGCGGTGCTCGGTATCCGGGCGTCGGCGGTCAAGTACGACTGGATGATGCCCTGGTGCCTGCAAGCCGCGCTGGACGACCGGCACCGGGCCTACGGCAGCGGCGAGGCGGTCGATCCCGACGTCCGCTACGAGGCGCGCGCTGCGGGGCTGGCGATCTGCGCGCGCTGGGCCGACGAGGCGATCGACCTGGCGGATTCCCTGGGGCTGTAAGGCTTTCTACGCTTCCAGCGCGGCGATGGTGTCGAGCAGTCCGGGGAAGCGCCGCTTGAGATCGTCCTCGCGCAGGCGGATGTAGAGGCCGTTGCCGACCGCGCGCTGGTACACGAGCCCGGATTCGCGCAGCACGCGCCAGTGGTGGGTCTTCGTGGACTTGGCGATCGGCAGCACGAACGTCGCGCACTGGCGCTCGGTCTTCGGGTCGCGCGCCAGCTCCAGCACCACCTGCCGGCGGTGCGGGTCGGCGAGCGCGAGCAGCACGGTGCTCAGGTCGACGTCGTCGATGTCCGGATGCGCCAGTCCTGTCACCGCGGTCATCCGCGCCCCCTTAGTTCTTCGGCTGGTTCTTCGGTCAGCTCTTCGACTCTCGACAGGGTTCGAATTGCATCGTACCTTGGGGAGGTACGAGAACGATCGAACCTAGACCCCTCGGAGGGGTTATGCGTGGCGTACGCAGGCGATTGACGGTGTTCGTGCTGCTTTTGCTGGCCGCCGAATGGTGGCCGTTCGGCGGGTTCTAGCGGCGGTTTCTCAGGCCTCGGATTCCGGGGCGATGATGCCGAACTCCTCGGCCAGGACCTGCCGGAGCTCGGCGTCGTCGGTGAGTTCGCGCTTCACCGATGTGCCGTCGTCGTGGGTCACGGTGAAGGTGTGGGCATCGATCTTCAGCTGGCGGTCCGGGAACGTCCGGCAGACGTAGACGCGGGTGCTGAACGGCGAGCGCGGGCTGCTGGCGATGTAGTAGTTGATGACTCCGAAGTCGGGCGCGTAGAACGGCTCGACCGTGAACGAGTACTGATCCCGCCACTCGCCGTCCTGGAAGGCGCGCAGGACCCACTGTTCGAGCGGTCCGTCTGCGGGAGTGGTGTCGAGCCGGTGGCGGCGCGGGTCGTCGCGGACCTCTGTCGTGGCCAGCGGCATGGGGTCCAGCAGTGCGCCCTCGCTGCCGAAACCGACGTCGGTCAGGTAGCGGTTCGAGTCGTCCGGGGCCTCGGCGAGCAGCAGCATGTGGGTACGCGGCCGCAGGTCTCCGGGCTTCGCGCCGACCAGGACCCGGCCGGCCAGGAGCGTCACCTTGAAGCTGAGTGCACGCAGTGCGGCGGCGTAAAGGATGTTGTGCTCGTAGCAGTAGCCGCCGCGCGTGGTGCCGTGGACGAGCTTCGCCATCAGGTCGGCCGCCTCCAAGGAGGGGACGACGCCGCGGGCCGGGTCCAGGTTCTCGAAGGGGATCGTGTAGATGTGCGCGCGCTGCAAGGCCTTGAGCGTCGCCGCGGTCGGGGTGCGTTCGCCGGTGTACCCGATGCGGGCGAGGTAGGCGTCGAGGTCGAAGTCCACGGGCTGAACGCTACCCGGAGGCTCCGGTCTGGGTGCCGCAAGTAGTGGAACGAATCATTCCGTTCTGATACTCTGGAGGTACGACAACGGCACAGAGCCGAGGTCCGCACCGAAGGGATCCGCCATGACCGGCACCGGATACGCCGCCCTCGACGCCTCGCACGACGCCCTGCGCACCGTGGTCGGGGCGCTCGCCGCCGGCGACCTCGACCGCCCGACCCCCTGCTCGCAGTGGTCCGTGACCCAGGTCCTGCGGCACGCGGCCGGCGACCAGATCGGCTACGCGGCCTTCCTCGGCGCCGGCCCCGGCCCGGACGAGGACCCCTTCGCCCCCTCCCCGACCCCGCCTCAGGACCCGAAGGCACACCTGGAGCAGGCGCTGACCCGCTCCGCCGCCGCCTGGGCCGCCGTCGACCCGGACACCGAGGAAGTCGCGGTCCCGGTCCCGCCGAACAAGCTGAGCGCCCGCGTCGGCGCCGGGGCCTGCGCCCTGGACGCAGCAGTGCACGCGTGGGACATAGCGATGGCGGCCGGCAACCCCTCGCCCCTGACGCCGGAGCTGTCGGCGGAACTGCTGGAGGTCGCGCGCCAGATCGTCGAACCGCTGCGGCAGTACGGGGTCTACGCGGCGGAAATCGCGCCGCAGCCGGGCGACGACGCCGAGGCGGAGCTGCTGCGCTACCTCGGCCGGGACCCGCGGTGGACGGCCGGCCGGTAGTCACACCCCGCGCTGCACCCGCATCAGATACTCCTTGCGGTCCAACGGATTCGCGTCCCACCGCGCCCGCTCGGGCACCTCGCTCCCGCTCACCGGCGCGAAGTGGTCGAACGCCGATTCCAGCACCCCCTCGCCTCCCGTCAGCCCGGGGATCCGCTGGCCCAGCGCGTGCACGCGCGCGGCGGGGACCGTCCCCTCCAACACCGCCGTCTCCCCGGCCACCGTCGTGGATCCCGGCACCGCGCGGAAGGCCGCGAGCGTCGGCAGGAGTGTTCCCAGCAGAGCGCTCGGCGCCTCGAGCCGGAACCGGTGCATCGGTTCGCAGACCTCGGTCCCGGCCTTCGCCAGCGCCTCCATGAGCACCAGCGGTGTCAGCGCCCGGAAGTCGCCCGCGGTGCTCGACATGCTCTTGTCGAAGGTGCCGTGCGAATGGCTCTGCCGAGCCCAGTAGCCGCTGCGCGTCAGCGTCACCACCGCGTCCGGGACCGGCCAGCCGTGCAGCCCCGAGCCGAGGGCGGCGTGCACCGTCTCCTCGATCGCGGTGAGGAACGCCGGGATCAGCGACCCGAGCTCGATCTCCAGCCCGAACGACAGCCCCGCACCCACCGGCGCCGGGGCGATCCGCAGGCCGACCGTGGCCAGGAACGGGTTGTCGCCGAGCTTGATGACGTCCAGCCCCTCGCCGACGCCGAGCACCCGCTCGACACAGATCGGCGTCGTCTCGCGGAAGTCGACCGCGACGCCGTACTCCTCGGCGAGCGTGGTCTGGATGACCTCTTTCTGCACTTCGCCGTAAAGCGACACCGACGTCTCCGCGCGGACCTTGTCGTAGCGCAGCCCGATCAGCGGATCCTGCTCGGACAGCTGTGTCAGCGCGGCGAACATCGGGCCGCGGTCCGCCTGATCCCGAGGCTCAACCACGGTTTCCAGCGTCGGCGGCGCGAAGTACATCGCAGCCTCCTCCGCCACAACGCCGCGCACGCCGAGCCGATCGCCGATCCGCACCCGCGTCAGCCCCCGGACGACGCCGATCTGCCCGGCGCTGACAGCATCGGCCGGCACCGGCGCGCCGTCCGCCGCCGACAGCACGGAAATCCCCGTGACGCGACCGCTCGGCAGCCGATCGCGCGTCTTCAGCGCCCCGGCGAACATGCGCACATAAGCGATCCGCTCACCGGCGAGCCCGCGCTCGACCTTGAAGACCCGGCCGGCGGCAGCCTTGGCCGAGCCGTCGTCCCCGGCGGAGCGAGGCAACAGCTGCTCGATACCGGCCATCAGCTCCGGAATCCCGGCGCCGGTGATCGCCGAGCCGAAGTACACCGGGTGCACCGCACCGCGACGGCTGTCCGCGACCAGCTGCGACCAGAGTCCGAGCCGCCGCAGCTCCGGAACGTCGGAGACGAACCGCGCATCGCGCGTCCCGGCGTCCACGATCTTCCCCAGTGGAAACGCGGCCGGCGTCAGCTTCGTCGAGACATCAGCCAACACACGCGCCGGATCCGCACCGCCGCGATCGGCCTTGTTCACGAACAACACCGTCGGCAGCCCGAGCCGCCGGACCGCCCGCATCAGCACCCTGGTCTGCGCCTGCACACCCTCGACCGCGGACACCACCAGCACCACGCCGTCGAGCACCCCCAGCGTGCGCTCCACCTCGGCGATGAAGTCCGGGTGCCCGGGCGTGTCGACCAGGTTCACCGACGTCGCGCCCAACGGGAACGCCGTGACCGCGGTCTTGATCGTGATGCCGCGCCGCCGCTCCAGCTCCAGGCTGTCGGTCCGCGTCGTGCCGCGGTCCACGCTGCCGATCTCGTCGATGACCCCGGCGGCGTGCAGCAGCCGCTCGGTCAGGGAGGTCTTACCGGCGTCGACGTGCGCCAGAATGCCCAAGTTCAGATACCGCACCGGAAACCGCGTCCTTCGCGTTGACAGACATGACCATCGGAGTGGGCATGGCAGCCGAACGACGCATGGGCGGTTCCTTCCGGGCCGGAGACTTGGACCGGACCAGTGCAGCACCGCCGGACGGCGGCGGCAACCGAATTACACGACGCAGCGATAGTGCGTGGTGATCCGGTGCTGGTCGTCGATGACGTGGAACGCCAACGACGGCGGATGGTCCAGGTGTACCGACCGCTCGCCCTCCCACGGCAGCGGCACCGTGGACACCACCCCCGGCGCGACCAGCAGCGGCAGCCCGGCGAAGCGCGTGGCGGCGGCGGTGTGTGCGTGTCCGGCCAGGAAGGCGACGACGTTCGGCCGGCCGGCGACCACCTCGGCCAGCCGCTCCTCGCCGAACTGCCGGATCCGGTCCACGTACGGTGCGTGCAGCTCCACCGGCGGATGGTGGAAGCCGATCAGGACCGGGACGTCGTCCGGGGTCGCGTCCAACTCGCCGGCCAGCCACTCCAACGTCGAGTCGGCGAGGAAACCGTCGTCCTGCCTCGGGATCGAGGAGTCGCAGAGCGCGACGACGAACCGCTCGGTCCGGTGTACCTGGTCGATCGGCCCGGTCGAGGCCGGGACGCCGAGCAGCGTGCGCCGGAACGCCTCGCGGTCGTCGTGGTTCCCGGGGCAGACCAGCAGCGGATGCCGCGTGGCCGTGGCTTCGCGGACCGCCGCGTACTCGGCCGTCCTGCCGTGGTCGGCGATGTCCCCGGTGAGCACGACCAGGTCGAGGTCGGCGGGCAGGGCGTCGAGGTGGTCGAAGACCCGGCGGGTGCGCTCGGCGGCGCGCGGCTCGGAATCGATGTGGATGTCGCTGACATGCGCGATGACGACTGGCATGGGTCGAGCGTAAGCAGCCGACCGGTCCACGGTTAAGCTCCACTTCCATGGCGAAAGCTTGGACCGGTTCGCGAATAGACCTCCACCTCGACGTCACCGCCGCGGGGCCCGCGAAGCGCCGCGCCGCGCTGGAGGCCGCGCTGCGGGAGGCGATCCGCGACGGCAGTCTGCGTCCCGGCGTCCCGCTGCCCTCCAGCCGTGGCCTGGCCGACCAGCTCGGCATCTCGCGCGGCACCGTCACCTCGGCCTACGGCCAGCTCGTCGACGAGGGCTTCCTCACCTCGCGGCCCGGATCCGGCACCGCGGTCGCCGACGTCCGCGACCCGAAGCCGCCGGCCGCCTCGCCGCACCGGTTCGCGGCCGTGCGGCCGGAGCACGATCTGCGTCCGGGCAGCCCGGACCTCGCGGCATTCCCGCTGCGCGGTTGGACCGCCGCGACCCGGCGGGTGCTCTCGGCGGCGCGTCCGGAGCTGTTCGGCGCCGGTGACCCGCAAGGCCGGTACGAGCTGCGGGCCGCGCTGGCCGACTACCTCGGCCGGACGCGCGGCGTCCAGACCTCGGCCGACCGCGTCGTCATCACCCGCGGCTACCACCAGAGCGTGCACCTGATCGCACGCGTGCTGCGATCGCAGGGGGCGACGACGGTGGCGTGGGAGGAACCGGGGCACGCGGACTTCCGGAAGTACGTCGCCGGCGCGGGCCTCGAGGTGCGACCGCTGCCTGTGGACGAGGGCGGAGCGATGGTCGACGGCCTCACCGACGAGGCCGCGGTCTTCCTCACCCCGGCGCACCAGTACCCGACCGGCGTGCCGCTCGATCCACCGCGCCGGCGAGCGGTCGTCGAGTGGGCCCGGACCAACGGAGCACTCGTTGTCGAGGACGACTACGACGGCGAGTTCCGCTACGACCGGAGACCGGTCGGCGCGATGCAGCCCGTCGCGACCTGTGAGGTCGTCTACTGCGGCTCGGCCTCGAAGACGCTGGGGCCGGGGCTGTGCCTGGGCTGGCTGGCGCTGCCGTCGCGGTTGGTCGAGGCGTTCGTGCGGGCGAAGCTGGAGACCGAGTCCTTCAGCGAGGGTGTCGGCCAGGCCGTGCTCGCCGACTTCCTCGCTTCGCATGCTTACGACCGGCACGTGCGCGCCGCGCGGCTCCGTTACAGCCGACGCCGTGAGCGTCTTGTGGAACTGCTCGACGAGTTCCCACGCCTGACGGTGAAAGGGGTTCCCGCCGGTCTCCACGTCGTGGTGGCGCTGCCGGCCGACGGGCCGGGGGAGAGCGAGATCCGTGCCGAAGGCGAGACGCGCGGGTTGGCCGTTCGTGGCCTCGCCGAGCTGTATCAGAACGCCGACAACGCAGAACAAGGCTTGCTGATCGGCTATGCGGCGGCATCGGAGCGCGCGTACCCGGCGGCGCTTGCGGCGCTCGCCGGGACTCTTCGCGCGGTGGGTTTCTAGCCGGCTGCTAGACGACGGTCGTGCGGGTCTTCTTCACGCACCACCAGGCGACGGCCAGCGCGATCACGAACAGCCCGAGGTTCATACCGTTCTCGATGAGGTGGAACGTGCCCATTCGGCTGGCGGGCTGGTACTTGTTCAGGGTGCCGACGATGCCGTGCTGCTGGAGGCAGGTGCCGATGTTGTCGGCGCGCCCGCACCAGCCGTCCATCACGACCTGCGGAGAGTACGTGGCGCCGTGGACGTCGATGAACGACTGGCTCCCACCGTTCAGGCTCATGTCGTTCGTGACGACGGCGTGGACGGTGTCGGCCCCCCGGTCGGAAACCTTGAACGGCTTGATCACGTGCAGCGGGGTCATGAACTGTCCCCGCAGTTTGACCATCACCACCATCCGCACGATCCACAGTCCGCCGACCACCGCGATCGCCGCCAGCACCCGCCGGGTCGCGGCGCCCGCCGCGATGCCGACCGCCAGCCACGCCAGCGCCAGGGTCAGCGGCATCCAGCCGCCGGCTTGGAACTGCGTGCCGTCGAAGAGGCTGTCGCCGGTGTAGGCGTGGTACTGGTGCGCCAGATGCTCCGACTCGGCGGCCAGGATCGTGCCCATCGCCCCGACCAGCACGATCATCACGGCGGTCTTGCCCCACAGCCACTTCTGCCGACTCACGTCCTGCGACCAGGCCAGCGGCAGCGTGCGCTGCTCGAACTCGCGGGCCAGCAGCGGCACGCCCCAGAACACGGCGATCAGCACCGGCAGGAAGACCAGGGAGTTCATCAGGTAGCTGGCGTGCGAAGGTTCCGGGTCGGTATTGGTGCAGGGCGGTTGTGCCGTCGCGCACTTGGCGACCATCGACCCGAGACGGGAAGCGGTCAGTGCCATGGCCGCGGTCATCGCCGCGGTGATCACCGCGCTGACGACGATCGGCCACCGGTGCTGGCGCCAGGTCAGCCAGATCAGGCCCTTCACAGCTCCTCCCCGAGGCTGCGATTCGGCTTCAGGTAGGCCAGAACCAGGTCCTCCAACGTCAGCGGCTGGGCCTTCCAGGGCTCCGCCACCGGGGTGTCCGCCCCGAGCACCGTGCGGACCACGAACGTCGACTGCCGCTCGGTGTGCTGCTCCTGCACCACCTCGCCCTCGAGCGGCGGGGCGGCGGCGCGCGGGCCGACCAGCCGGGCGTGCTGGGCCAGCAGGTCCTCGATGTCGCCGTCGAGTTTGCTGCGGCCCTGGCTGAGCAGCAGCAGGTGGTCGCCGACGCCGGCCAGCTCGGCCACCACGTGGGTGGACAGCACGACGGTCATGTCGCTGTCGGCCACCTCGGCGAGCAGTTCGCCGGTGACGTCGCGGCGCGCGACCGGGTCCAGGTTCGCCAGCGGCTCGTCGAGCAGCAGGACCGCGGGCCGCGCGCCGAGCGCCACAGACATCGCGACCTGCGTCTGCTGGCCGCCGGAGAGCTTGCCGCACGGCCGGTCCAGCGGGATGTCGAAGCGGCCCAGCCAGTTCAGCGCCCGCTGCTGGTCCCACACCCGGTTCAGGTGCCGGCCGAAGGCGAGCATGTCGGAGACGCTGAACGAGCGGTAGAGCGGCTTCTCCTGGGACAGCAGCACCACGCGGCCGTCGACGTGGATCTCGCCCTCGCTGGCCGGCAGGATCCCGGCGGCGATCGACATCAGCGTCGACTTGCCGGCGCCGTTCGCGCCGACCAGGGCGATGACCTTGTTGGCGGGCAGGGAGACGCTGAAGTCCTTCAGGGCCCACAGGTCGCGGTAGCGCTTCCCGAGGCCGGTGGTCTCCAGGGCGACCCCGCTCACGGCCGCGCTCCGCTCTCGGATCGGGCGTCGGGGGCGGGAACGGACGGGCCATCGGAGCGGGCTGTGGACCGGGCTGCGGCGTCCGCGCGCTGCTCAGCCGTCAGCTCCCCCGGCGGCTCCGCGAGCACCGAGGTCATCAGGGCCCGCAGGTCGTCGTCCTCCAGGCCGGCGGTCCGGGCGTCGCCGACCCAGCCGGCGAGCCGGCCGCGCAGCGCGTCCATCACCGCGGGATCGGCGGCGCCGCCGAGCGTGCCCGAGACGTAGGTGCCGGCGCCCTGCCGGGCCTCGACCAGGCCGGAGAGCTCCAGTTCGCGGTAGGCCTTCAGGACGGTCGCGGCGTTGACCGCGCAGGAGGTGACGACCTCCCGGACCGTGGGCAGTTTGTCGCCGGGGTGCAGGACCCCCAGGCGCAGGGCCTCGCGGACCTGCTGCACGAGTTGGGCGTAGGCCGGGACGCTGCCGGCTCGATCGATGTGGAAATCAATCACGAGAGGATTGTTACGGTTAACTAGAACACTAGTCAACCGTTACGCGGGCCGTGATCGGCTCGCCCGACTCCGGGAACGCCGACGGCCCGGCCTCCCACAGGAGGTCGGGCCGTGTTTTACAGCTAGTTCAGTCAGGCCAGCGTCGAGATGTCGATGACGAACCGGTACCGCACGTCCGAGGCGAGCACCCGCTCGTACGCCTCGTTGATCTGCTCGGCCGGGATGGCCTCGATCTCGGCGCCGATCCCGTGCTCGCCGCAGAAGTCGAGCATCTCCTGGGTCTCCGCGATCCCGCCGATCAGCGACCCGGCCAGGACCCGCTGACGGTTCAGCAGGCGGATGTGCAGGCTGCTCTCGTCCGGCGGCGAGCCGACGTTGATCATGGCGCCGCCGACGGCGAGCATGCGGAGGTAGTCGTCCATCGGCAGCGGCGCGCTGACCGTGCTGAGGATCAGGTCGAAGGCGCCGGCCAGTTCCTCGAAGGTCGCCGGGTCGCTGGTCGCGCGGTAGTCACTGGCGCCGAGCGCCAGGCCCGCTTCCTTCTTGGACAGGCTCTGCGAGAGCACGGTCACCTCGGCACCGAGCGCGCGGGCGATCTTCACCGCGACGTGGCCGAGCCCGCCGAGGCCGACCACGGCGACCTTCTTGCCGGGGCCCGCGCCCCAGCGGCGCAAAGGCGCGTAGGTCGTGACGCCCGCGCACATCAGCGGTGCGGCGGTGTCCAGCGGCAGCGCGTCCGGGACGTGCAGCACGAAGCGCTCGGTCACCACGATCTGCGTGGAGTAGCCGCCCTGGGTGATGGCGCCGTCGAAGTCGGTGTCGCCGTAGGTCCAGACCGCCTTGACCGAGCAGAACTGCTCCTGGCCGCGCACGCACGCGTCGCATTCGCCGCACGAGTCGACCAGACAGCCCACGCCGACCCGGTCGCCCACCGCGAACCGCGTCACCTCGGCCCCGACCTCGGCGACCACGCCGGTGATCTCGTGGCCCGGCGCGAGCGGGTAGTGGGCCTCGCCCCATTCGCCGCGGACCTCGTGGATGTCCGAGTGGCAGATGCCGGTGTACTTGATGTCGATCCGGACGTCGCGGGGCCCGACCTCGCGCCGCTCGATGGTGAGCGGCTGGAGCGGGGCGGTCGGGGAGACGGCGGCGTAGGCGTTCACGGTAGGCACAGGATCATCAAACAATCAGATCGGCTGCTCGCACCAATCGTGCGGGCCGTCGCGGTCCGGTCACCCGGCTAGCATCGCCGTGTCGCGTGGGACGCGCGGTGGTGTGAGGGAGAGGTGGGGCGGATGCGCGGGGTCACGATCGCGGTCGCGGCAGCGGCTGCGGTGCTGGTGATGGCGGGCTGTTCCAGCGGCGGCGGGTCGACGCCGCAGGCCGCGGCGGGGAATTCGTCGTCCGTGCCGAGTTCGTCCGCGGGTTCGCCCACGATGTCGGCGGATCCGAGCGCTTCGTCGTCGACGTCCACATCTGCGAGCGGGCGTTCGTCGTCTGCTGCTTCGTCTGCGTCGTCCGCATCACATGCGCCGTCGTCGTCGGCGGGCAAGCCGTCCACCGCGCCGAGCAGTGCCGCCGCTCCCGCTGCTCCCGCCGGATCGGCCGCGCCGCCGCCGACCGGTGTGAAGTGGGACTACCAGATCGGCGGCGCCTATCCCCCGCCGTCCGGCGTGCGCGTCGTCTCCCGCGACAGCTCCGCGTCGCCTGCTCCGGGGCTCTACAACATCTGCTACATCAACGCGTTCCAGGCGCAGCCGGACGCCACCGGCTGGTGGCAGAGCAACCATCCGGATCTGTTGCTGAAGACCTCGTCCGGCGCGCCGGTGATCGACCAGAACTGGAACGAGCAGCTGCTCGACGTGTCCACCGACGCCAAGCGCGCCGCGCTCGCGCAGGTCGAGGGCGGATGGATCGCTAGCTGCGCGGCCAAGGGTTTCCAAGCCATCGAGCCCGACAACCTTGACTCGTACTCACGCTCCCAGGGCTTGCTGACCGCCGACAACGACGTCGCGATGGCCACGCAGTTGGCGCGGCTGGCGCACGCCAAGGGACTGGCGATCGCGCAGAAGAACACCACGGAGTTCCTGTCGCGCGCGCACCAGATCGGTTTCGACTTCGCAGTCTCCGAGCAGTGCGGGGACTACGGCGAGTGCGGCGGGTATGCGAGTACGTACGCGAACCACGTCGTGGACGTCGAGTACGACGACTCGGGATTCACCAACGCCTGCCGCGATGACGGCGGGAAGATCGCGATCGTTCTGCGCGACCAGAACGTGAGCGCGGCCGGCAGCTCGTCTTACGTCTACAAGACCTGCTGACCTGCCGGTCGCCGCGGTCACCACTGGCCGGGCTGGTAGCTCCCGGCCGGGGTGCGGGCGATGACGTTCATCCGGTTGTAGGCGTTGATCAGCGCGATCGTCGACACCAGGCCGGCCAGCTGCTCTTCGTCGAAGTGCTTGGCGGCGTTCGCCCACACCTCGTCCGGGACCCCGCCGGCCGCGTCGGCGACGCGCGTGCCCTCCTCGGCCAGCTCCAGCGCGGCGCGCTCGGCGTCGGTGAACACCGTGGCCTCGCGCCAGGCCGCCACCAGGTTCAGGCGCTCGGGCTGGTCGCCGGCGTGGACGGCGTCCTTGTAGTGCATGTCGGTGCACATGCCGCAGCCGTTGATCTGGCTGGCCCGCAGCAGGACCAGCTGGGTCGTGGCGTAGGGCACGCCGGAGTCGCCGGCCGCCTTGCCCGCCGAGTTGATGTACTTGCTGAACTTCTGGCCGGTGGCGGTGCCGTAGTAGTTGAAGCGGGCTTCCATGGTGTGTGCTCCTCGGGTCTCGCGGTTGCTTTCGTTACGTAGACCCGTGGCGCGCAGGTGTTGTGACAGCGGTGCGGGAGGATCTGATGTGACCTGCGTCACTGCCTCTCAGGCGGTCATAGTCCGGCTTCCACGCGATAGCCCTCCAGCCGTCGGACGAGCTCTTCGGGGTGCGCCAGCGGTTCCAGGTGACCGCCTTCCATCTCATCCGGGGCGAAGCCCAGCCGCTCCCGCACGACGCGGCGCTGGAAGTCGATCGGGAAGAAGCGGTCGTCGCGGCCCGCGAGGAAACGGATCGGGAGATCGGCCGGCAGCGCCGGCATCGGCGGCGGCGCGAAAGGCCGGTCGCTCTGCGGGATCTCGCCGCGCTCCCAGGCCTCTGCCACGACGTCGTCGGGGACGTCGTGGAAGAAGACCACCTTCAGATCGGCGTCCGGCGGCAGGCCGAGGCCCGCGTCGCTGGCCTGCCGGTCCCGGGTGTAGTCGGTCGCCTCCCACCACTCGCCGGGCGTCTCGCCCTCCTTCGGCGCCATCGCCGAGAGGAAGACCAGGAGTTTCACCGGAACCCGGTGGGTCAGCACGGTCCCGGTGAAGCTGCCGAAGGACTGCGCGACGACGATGAGGTCGTCGGCGGCGGCGCGGTCGCCGAGGGCTGCGACGACGGCGTCGGCATACTCCGGGATCCCCGCCTCGTTGTCGGAGATCGGCAGGTCGGGGGCGACGACGTCGTGCCCTGCCGCGCGCAGGAGCGGGGCGACGCGGTGCCACAGCCAGGAGTCCGAGGACGCTCCGTGAATCAAGACGTAGGTAGCCACGTCTCCAACGCTAGCCGCGAACTCTGACAAAACCGGCGGGTCGCGACGGGGCGCGCCTCAGTGCTTGGTGATTGCGGCGAACTGCGGGTCCTCGCCCTTTACGTAGCCGAGGCCGTCCGGTCGGTTCATCACGGCGTCCAGGCCACGGAAGGCGCCGATGCCGGTCGGAGGCATGTCGCCGTACAGGCACTGATACGAGCCCGCGCGGACGGACAGCATCTCGTGCCAGATGCCTACCGCTCCGTTGGCTCGCATATAGCGGGCCATGAAGCGGTCCTGCGCAGGGCGATGCGTGCGGCTCTCGTCATGGGAGAACGCGCGGATGTCGCCGGCGCGGCGCCAGTACTGCACGACGGTCACCTGGCCGAACCAGGGACCCCACAGTATGCGGTAGCCCAACAGAGGGCTGTCGGGATCCTTGCGCAGTTCCCTGAGCATGCGCGGCATGGCGCGGAAGACCGGGATCCAGTGGTGGACGGCCCACCACTTGTTGATGCGCGCGCCGATCAGCAGTACGGCGATCGGCTCGGTGTTGTCGGCCATGAAGCGGCCGCGCATGCGCTTGCGGGGGTCCGGCGCGCCGGGCGCGGACCGGCTCCAGTGCATGGGCATCGGGTTCTGGACTGGCATACGGTACCCCCATCGAGACGTGCTCCGGGCGGTGCGTGGCAGGAGGATAGTTGAACTATCCTTCTGGCTCAGGGTAGAACCCGGCGCGACGGCTGTCGAGACCCGGAGCGGGAGATGACGTGCACCTGGCGGAGTTGAGTCGACGCAGCGGTGTGTCGGTGCCGAGCATCAAGTTCTACCTGCGCGAGGGGCTGGTGCCCGCGGGCGTGCCGGTGTCGGCGCGCAAGGCGGAGTACAGCGACCAGCATGTGCGGCGGCTGCGTCTCGTGCGGGCGATGCTCACCATCGGGAAGATGTCGGTCGCCCAGGTGCGGGACGTCCTGGCGGTGGCCGACGACCCGGCCTTTACGCGCCACGAACGCCTGGGCATCGCGCAGTACATGCTGCCGCCGCATGTAGAGGCTCCCGCAGAGGACGCGGAGGAGCGCGCGGCGTGGGACGAGATGCGGGCGCTGATCCGCGACGAGCTGCGGGCGCTCGGATGGCGCTTCCAGGACATGGCGCCGGCGCTCGACTTGCTGACGCAGTCTGTGGTGACGCTGCGGGACCTCGGCTATAAGGCCTCTGTAGAGCATTTGCGCGGGTACGCCAAGGCGATTCACCCCATGGCCGAGACGGAGTACGCCACGATCGGCGAGTACGAGCAGATCGAGGAGGCGATCGAGGCGACGGTCGCCTACACGGTGTTGGTCGAGCCAGTGCTGTTGGCGCTACGGCGGTTGGCGCATGAGGACGTGTCGTCGCGGCTGCACTATGGGGACGGTGACGGCGCCGCCGACGATGATGGCGGGGAGCACACGGCCTAAGCGGGCGTCGCCTTAGCCAGCGCCTCGCGCACCCCGGGTGCGATCTCCTCCGCCCACAGCGCCGACGCGTGCTCCACCGGCACATCACCGACCGGGAAGTAGGTGAAGCCGCCCGCTCCGTGCTCCAACACCGCGCCGGTCAACTCCGCGACCCACTGCGCCACCGACCCCCCGAGCCAACGGCCGTCCTGGTCGCGCGTGCTCGCCAGCGGCGTAGCACTGATGCGGCCGGGCAGGTTGTAGATCGTCGCGACGGCATGTGGATCGCGGCCCACGGCCCGCGCGGCCTCGTCGATGATCGGCCGCGACTCGCGGTAGCGCACGCTCAGCCAGTCGGCGGCGTGGCCGGGAATCCAGCCGTCGGCCTGCCGCCCGGTGACCGCCAACGACTTCGCCCCGACCGAGCCCGTCCAGATCGGCGGCGCGGCCACCGCCGCCGGCTCGACACGGTCCAGGTGGTAGAACTCCCCGTCGAAGGTGACCGGATCACCACCGCCGGTCAGAGACCTGATGACGGCGAAGGCCTCCTCGAAGGCGCGCACCGCCTCGCCACCACTCAGCCGCGCGAAACCCAGGCGCGCGATGTCGTCCCACGAACCGCCGGCTCCCAACCCCAGAACCACACGGCCACCGGTGAGCGCGGACAGCGAGGTGACAGCGCGCGCCAGCATCGGAGCGGGCCGCGTCGGCAGATTGCTGACGTTGACCATCCCGCTGATCCGCTGCGTACGCCCGAGAAGCACGCCGACGAGCGAGTACGCGTCGAGCATCCGGCCGAGGTAGGGATGGTCCGAGACGGAGAAGTGGTCCAGCCCCGCTCGGTCCGCGCCGGCGACGATCTCCCCAGTCTGCGCGATGTCCTGTACCGCGTTCGACACTCCGATGCCGAACCGGACGGTGTTCTCGGTGTTCTCAGCCATGGGTCCTCGCTTCCCCGTGCCAGCTAGTTCGCTATACGAACCTAGTCGTTCGTGATGCGAACTTCAACGGGGACACAAAAAAAGCGGAACGCGCCGCGCCGATCGGGGGGTGCGGCGCGACGCGTTCCTTCGGACACGGTGCCGGGCCTGAGCCCTCTCCCCTGTGCCTTGTAGAAGAGGCGTCTAGTGATCGAAATGCGTTACACCCCTATGATCACCTGCCATGATCCTGGAGCCGAAGGTCCTCGAAGCCGCGCTGGTCCGGTTCGAGGCGGAGTACATCGACCCCGACAAGGCGGCCGGGGCCGCCGCCGAGATCCGGCGTGCTGCGGCGGCCGGCGAATACGCCGAGTTGGACGGCGCCGCAGCGTGTGCGGCCGTGACCAAAGTGTTCGCGGACGTCTGTCGGGACAAGCACCTGCGGCTCATATGGAGCGAGGAGCCCGAGCCGCTCGACGAGGACGACGAGGAGGCCGGCGCGGCCATGTTCGCCGCGCTGTGCCGTGAGCACAACAACGGCGTCCGCAAGATCGAGGTCCTCGACGGCGGCATCGGTTACGTCGACCTGACGCTGATCCCGACCGCCGAGGCTGGCGGCGCCACCATCGCCGCCGCGATGCAGCTGGTCGCCGGCACCGGCGCCCTCATCCTGGACCTGCGCAGCACCATCGGCGGCTCCACCGACGGCGTGCAGCTGTGGTGCAGCTACCTGACCCGCGGCGCCGACACCCTCCTCACCACCTCGCACTCCACGGTGAAGGGGACGCGCCAGTACTGGACGCTCGGACACCTCGACGCCCCGCGCTACCTCGACCGTCCCGTTTACGTCCTCACCGGTGCCCGCACCTTCTCCGGCGGCGAAGACCTCGCCTACACGCTCCAGAGCCTGCGGCGCGCGACGCTGGTCGGGGCCACCACCCGCGGCGGTGCGCATCCCACCGACTGGTACCAGCTCACCGAGCACGTGACGGTCACCGTCCCGAACTGCCGCTCCGAGAGCCCCTTCACCGGCACCGACTGGGAGGGCGTCGGCGTCGCCCCGGACGTCGCGGTCGCGGAGGACGAAGCACTCGCCGCGGCGATCGAGCACGCGCGGCTGTCGATCGCCACCGATGCGGATCGTCCCTAGTAGTGAGAGGGTCGAAGACCGGCCCGCCATGAAGGGAACGCCGATGTCCAAGTACATGCTCCTCATCTACGGCGACGAGCAGCAGTGGGAGACCATCTCCGCGGAGGACATGGCCGAGATCGACGCCGGCCATGTCGCCTTCCAGAAGCGGGCCGGCGACCGGATCCTCGCCTCGGGCCAGCTGGAGCCGTCCTCGACGGCCACCACCTTGCGCGGCGACGGCGAGGCGCCCGCGGTGACCGACGGCCCGTTCCTGGAGACGAAGGAAGTCCTCGGCGGCTTCTACCTGATCGAGGCCGCCGATCTCGACGAGGCCGTGGCCCTGAGCCGGGAGCTGGCGGAAGTCCGGCACGCGCACTCCGGCGTCGAGATCAAGCCGCTCGTCCACCACGGCTGAGACGGCTGAGACGGCTACCACGCCCGAGAGGAGACACACGGTGAGCACCCCCGGCGACGCCGTCGCGGCCGCTCACCGTGCCCACTGGGCCGGCGTCCTGGCCGCGACCGTCCGCATCACCCGCGACCTCGACACCGCCGAGGAATGCGTCCAGGACGCCTACGCCCAAGCCCTGCGCACCTGGCCGTCGGGCGGCGTCCCGGACCATCCGGCCGCGTGGCTGCGCACGGTGGCCGGCAACCGGGCCCGCGACCTGCTGCGGCGCGAATCGGTGTGGCGGCGCGCGATGCCGCTGCTCGTCGAGGAAGCCACCGCTACCGCCCCGGACCCGCAGGACGCGGACGAACCGCCGGCCGTCGCCGACGACACCCTGCGGCTGATCTTCACCTGCTGCCATCCCGCGCTTTCCAGGGAAGCCCGTGTCGCCCTCACGCTGCGCCTGGTCTGCGGCCTGTCGACGGCCGAGGTCGCCCGGGCCTTCCTGGTCCAGGAGAGCACCATGGCCGCGCGCATCACCCGCGCGAAGAAGAAGATCGCCGCGGCCCGCATCCCCTATCGCGTGCCGACTGCCGAAGAGCTGCCCGAGCGGGTCTCAGCGGTCTGCGACGTCGTTCACCTCGTCTTCACCACCGGGAGCAACGCGCCGGTCGGGGAGACGCTGGTCCGCGACGATCTCGTCGGCTCCGCGGTCGGCTTGGCGCGGACGCTCCACCGGCTGCTGCCGGTCGCCGAGCCCGCCGGCCTGCTGGCCCTGCTGCTGCTGATCGACGCGCGGCGCGCGACGCGGACCGACGACGACGGCCGTCCCGTCCTGCTCGAAGACCAGGACCGGTCGTGGTGGGACCGCGAGATGATCACCGAGGGGATCGACCTCCTGACGGAGTCCCTTCGCGCCGGTCCCCCGACCCGCTACGCGGTCCAGGCCGCGATCGCCGCCGTCCACGCGGAAGCCGCCACCTTCGAAGCGACCGACTGGTCGGAGATCGTCTCCCTCTACGACGTCCTGCTCCGCCTGTGGCCCTCGCCGGTCGTCAAGCTCAACCAGGCTGTGGCCCTCGGAATGCGCGACGGTCCCGAGGCCGGCCTCGTCGCCCTCGACCGCTTGGCCGCCGAGCCCGCGCTGGCGACCTACCGCTATCTCAGCGCGGCCCGCGCTGACTTTCTCAGAAGGCTGGGGCAGTGGCCGGAAGCCGTCACCGCCTATGAGGAAGCTCTGGTGCTCACCGACAACGAAGCCGAGCGCGCGTTCCTCACCAGACGCCTTGCCGAGGTCCGGCGGAGTCAGGAGGCCTGAAGCCGCCGACCGACCATGTCGTGCAGGCGTATCCAGGCCGGCGAGTAGTCGTTGACGTACGCCGCGAACAGCTTCTGTTCCTCCACGGACAGCACCTTCTCCATCCGCAGTTCGTCGGCTTGGTCGCCAGCTTCGGCCAGCTGCGCCCGGAACCGCTCGACCATGGTGTCCGCCAGCGCCTCCAGCCGGGGATCGTCGACTTTCCAGTCGTGCGCCTGGTCGTAGACCACATAGAAGGCCCGGTACTCGGGGTCGTCCAAGTCGGCACGCTTCTGCGCTATCCAGCGCGGTGCCAGCTGCGGATACGCCGCGGCCAGCATCACCCAGCCGTCGCGCTCCATCAGCACCCCGCGCTCGCTCACCCCGGCCGCCCGCAGTTCCTCGATGTACTCGGCGATCTCCGGCGGGAGGAACAGGCGCTCGCCGGAGGCCAGCTGGGCGACCCGGCGGCGCCGCTCCTTCAGCTCGCGGATCTGCTCCTGCATCGAGCGGTCGATCTCGTCGACCGCCTCGGCGAAGCTCTCGGTGTCGGCGGCCAGCAGCTCCTCGATCCGGGCCAGCGGGACCCCGGCCTCGGCCAGGGTCTTGACCCGGATCAGGTCGATCACCGCCCGCGCGTCGTAGCGGCGGTAGCCCGAGTGGTCCCGCTCCGGCTCGGGGAGCAGGCCGCGCTGGTGGTAGTGCCGCACGGCCCGCACCGTCACCCCGACGTAGTCGGCGAGCTGGCTGATGGTGAGCATCAGGGTCCTCCCGGGCCGGCCCGGCCGCCGGGACGCGATCATGAGCGCCATCAGTGTGCCTGAGGCTTCCGGAACGACGCCACCGCCCAGGCGTACCCGCCGGCCGCGATCACCGCGCACCACACCAGGCAGATCACCGCGTTGTGCCCGATCGGCGCGCCGGTGAGCAGGCCCCGCACGGTCTCGATGGCCGGTGTGAACGGCTGGTACTCGGCGAACTGGCGCACCCCGACGGGCATCGACGAGGCCGGCGCGAACGCGGATCCGACGAACGGCAGGAACACGATCAGCATCGGCGCGTTGCTGGCGGCTTCCGGCGTCGGGGACACCAGGCCCATGGCCACGGCCATCCACGTCAGCGCGATGCTCAGGATCAGCAGCAGGCCGCCGGCCGCCACCCACTCCAGCGCCGAGGCGTGCGGCCGGAAGCCGAGCAGTACGGCCGCGACGATCACCGCCCCCGTCGACACCACTGTCGTCACCACGCTGTTGAGGACGTGCGCGGCGAGGATCGCGACCCGCGATATCGGCATGGTCCGGAAGCGGTCGACGATCCCCTCGGTCATGTCCACGCAGACCGCGACCGCGGTGGCCATGCTGCCGGAGGCGACGGCCGTGATGATGATGCCCGGCGCGATGTAGCCGATGTATCCGCCGGAGTGTGCCCCGGATGCCAGGCCCTTGCCCAGGGTCTTGCCGAGGACGCCGACGAACAACAGCAGCATGATGACCGGGCCGAAGACCGATCCGAGGGTCATCGAGGGGTAGCGGATCGTGTGGCGCAGGTTGCGGCGCAGCAGGGTGCGGGTGTCGGCGAGGGTGTGGCTCTTGGTGGTCATGGCAGGCTCCTGAGACGAGTGGAAGGGGTGGAGAAGAACAGGGCTCACGCGTTGCCGGTCAGCGCGAGGAAGACGTCGTCGAGGTCCGGCGTGTGCACCGAAAGCTCTTCGGCGGCCAGGTCTGCGGACGTCAACAGGTCCAGGACGGTCCGTAGCGAGTCGAAGCCGCCGTCGCTCGCGACCTGCACGGTGAGGGCGTCTTCGTCGACGGAGTCCGCGCCGAGCGCGACGGCTGCCGCGGTGAGCCGGGCGGGGTCGGCGAACCGCAGCGTGATGTGCCCGCCGGGGATCAGCCGCTTCAGCTCCGCGGCCGTGCCCTCGGCGACGATCCGCCCGCCGTCCAGCACCGCGATCCGGTCCGCGAGCTGGTCGGCCTCCTCCAGGTACTGCGTCGTCAGCAGGATCGTGACGCCGTCGGCGACCAGCTCCCGCACGATGGCCCACAGCTCACGGCGGCTGCGCGGGTCCAGGCCGGTGGTCGGCTCGTCGAGGAAGATCACCCGCGGGTCGCCGACCAGCGTCATCGCCAGGTCCAGCCGCCGGCGCAGGCCGCCGGAGTAGGTGGACAGCGGCTTGTCGGCGACGTCGGTGAGGTCGAAGCGCTCCAGCAGCTCCGCGGCGCGGGCCCGGCCGGGGCGTCGGCCCAGCCGGTACAGGTCGGCCATCAGGATCAGGTTCTCCCGCGCGGTCAGCAGGTTGTCGACCGCGGAGAACTGGCCGGTCACCCCGATCGCCGCGCGCACCGCCTCCGGCGCCTCGGCCAGGTCGTGGCCGGCGACCGAGACCCGGCCGCCATCGGCGGCGATCAGGCTGGACAGGATGCGGACCGTCGTGGTCTTGCCGGCGCCGTTCGGGCCGAGCAGGGCGAAGACCGTCCCGGCCGGGACGCTGAGGTCCACGCCGTTCAGAACGGCCTTCTCACCGAAGGACTTGCGCAGGTCGGAGACGCTGATCGCGGGGGAGGCGGTTGCTGTCGTCGTCATGACGGCAATGCTGGAAGGTTGACCCTGCGTCAGGGTCAACGCGCTTCCGATCCGATGTGACGCACGTCACTCTGAGGGCACGTCACAACCGCGCGGTTCGTGGAGTCCCGTGTAAAAGTACTCGCGAGCGAACAGGTAGGTGCCGTCATGAGTGAGGAACCGTCGGGGCAGTCCGCGACCGAGACCTTCGTCGCCCATCGCAACCTGCTGTTCACGGTCGCCTACGAGATGCTGGGCTCGGCCGTCGACGCCGAGGACGTGCTGCAGGAGACCTGGCTGCGCTGGACCACCGTCGACCTGGACACGGTGCGGGACCGGCGGGCGTACCTGGTGCGGATCACCACCCGGCAGGCGCTGACCCAGCTGCGGAAACTCGGGCGGCGCAAGGAGTCCTATGTCGGGCCGTGGCTGCCCGAGCCGCTGTTGACCGCGCCGGACGTGGCCGAGGACGTGGAGCTGGCCGACAGCGTCTCGATGGCGATGCTGCTGGTGATGGAGACGCTGACGCCCGCCGAGCGCGCGGTGTTCGTGCTGCGCGACGTGTTCGGTCTGGAGTACGACGAGATCGCCGAGGCCGTCGACAAGACCCCGGCCGCGGTCCGGCAGATCGCGCACCGGGCCCGCAACCACGTCGCGGCGCGGCGGCCGCGCGGCGTCACGTCCAAGGCCGAGCTCCTGGGCGCCACCGAGGCGTTCCAGAAGGCGGTCTCCACCGGCGACCTGCAGAGCCTGTTCGACCTGCTCGCCCCGGACGTCGTCTTCATCGGCGACGGCGGCGGCGTCGTGCAGGCCACGCCGGTGCCGCTCCAGGGCGCGGACGTCGTTTCCCGGTTCCTGGCCGACGGCCTGTCCCATCTGGCTGGTCTCGTCACCATGGAGACGGCGTACGTCAACGGCGGCCTGGGAGTGGTCCTGCGGGTCGGCGGCGTCATCGACACGATCGTGGCGATGCACACCGAGAACGGCCTGATCACCGGGATCTACGTGGTCCGCAATCCGGAGAAGCTGTCGCGGGTCGAGGAGGAGACCGCGATGGCGCGGTGAGCTGCGTCATTCCCTGCCGGGAATTGAGACGCCGCAGCCGCCCGGAGACCATCGGGGCATGGACATCGGTGTGTTGCTTCCGACCGGCGAGGCGCAGTGGGAATCCGGGGACGATCCGCGGGACGTCGTCGCGCTGGCGGTGCGGGCCGAACAGCTCGGGTTCTCCTCGCTCTTCGTCAACGATTCGCTGATCAGCCCGCGCGTCGAGGCGCTGACCATGCTCGCGGCCCTCGCCCCGGCGACCGAGCGCGTCACGCTCGGGACCGGTGCGCTGCTGCCGTTCCTGCGGCGGCCGGTGCAGGCCGCGCAGTCGCTGGCCTCGATCGACCTGCTGTCCGGCGGCCGGCTGGCGGTCGCGGTCGGCGCCGGATTCCCGGGGCGGTTCGGACAGCCCATGTACACGCTGTCCGAGCTGCCGTGGGAGCGCCGGTTCCGGCGCCTGGACGAGACGGTGGCGCTGTGGCGCGCGCTCTGGGCCGGGGACACGGCGTTCCACGGCGAGCTCATCCACTTCGACGACCTGCCGCCGGCGACGAAGCCGTTCCGTGCCGGAGGACCACCGATCTGGTTGGGCGGCGCGACGCCTGCGGCCCTGGCGCGCACGGCCAAGCTCTACGACGGCTGGCTGCCCTACCCGCCGGATCCCGCCGACTATCGCAGTGGTCTGGCGACGATCCGCGAGACCGCGCTCCGGGAAGGCCGCTCGGCCGAGGCCGTCACCCCGGCGCTGTTCGTGACGGTGCGCGTCGACACCGACGAGGCGGCGGGGCGCGCGCAGCTCGACCGCTACTCCCGGGCCAACTACGGCATGCCGCTCGCCGACCTGGAGACCATCCAGGCCGTCGTCACCGGCACCGCCGAGCAGGTGACGGCCGGGCTCGGCGGCTACGTCGCCGCCGGGGCACGCCACCTGGTGCTCCGCCTCGGCGCGATCGGCCTGTCCGCCCAGCGGGAACAGCTCGACGCCGTCGCGGCCCTGGTCGGTCGCCTGGCAGACTGCGCCGCATGGGACCTTTCCATGGCGGCACCGATCCCGGGCCGGGACAGCCCGAGACCTCGGATCTGAACACCCTGCTGCTCCAGGGCGAGGACATGATCGAGCAGCTCGGCGCCGCGCACGCCAAGGCCTGGGGCCTGGGCACGGCCGACCGCTGGGACCTGGACCAGCGGACCGGGCTGATCACCTGGACGTTCCCGGACAAGATCGCGACCGCTCCCGCGCAGATCCTCGGCAGCTTCAACGCCGAGGCCGAGTCCTGGCTGTGGGCCTGGGCGAACGACAGCGTCCTGCCGGAGATGAGCCGCGACGCCTGGGCCGTCCACGAGTGGGGCCAGGCGCACGGCCACCGCGCGCTGATTGAGCCCAAGGTGCACGGCGACGCCAGCACGGCCGGCGCGCTGGTCGCGGTCGCGGTGCGGATCACGCGCGCGACCGGGTACCACAAGGGCGGGACCGGCGGCGCGATCCCGATCATCACCTTCGGGCCGGTGACGCTGACCTCGAAGGACGGCGGGACCCGGACGGTCACGGTCGAGATCGGCTGACGGCCTGCTCGATCCACTCGGCGACGGCTTGCTCGGTCACCCGGACCCGGTCTTCCGGAGCCGCCTTCTTGATCAGGGTACTGGCACGCTGCGCCTGTTCGGTGGTCAGCAGCCATCCGATCAGGAGCATCGGCAACACCAACCGGCGCGCGACGAGTTCGCCCTCTGATGTGACCTGAGGCCGCCGTACGACCGAGACGTTGACCCGGACCCCGTGTTCGTTGCCCGGTTGCGCGCCCGGACGGTCCGTCTCGATCGCGGCGTAGCGGAAGCCGTGCGCGAGATCGCAGGCTGCGCATCCGACCGGTCCCCGGCTCAGCCGCTCGCCGCATTCGGGGCAGGCCAGACGGTCGTAGGCGGCGTCCACGACGCGCCAGTCGTGCCTGTCGGGCTCGGCCGTGACCATCTCGGCGAGCGCCTTCTCCTCGGCGGCATCGACGGCATCGATGTTCCAGCGCGCCAGGAACAGCGACCATTCTGCTTCGACGATGGCGTCCACCAGCTCACGACATGTGCCACACGCAGGCGCACCGCCGTACTCATAGCCGCCGCACTCCGCGCAGCGTCGCAACGGCGCGCCGACGGCGGGTCTGGTCATGGACCGCAGCCTCGTCGCCGAGGGACTGCGGCGCAACGCAATAAATCGCTGGCCACGCCAAATCCTCCGGCGTTAGGCTTACGCCGATATCCGGGATGGGCCGAAGTTCGGCGAACCGGGCCGCTGCGTCAAAGGTAGGCCGTTGTACACCAGCTGAGACGTTCATCGCGTCGAGACGACACACCGGACCCGTCAGGGGTCCCCGGCCGCGCAGCGCTGTAGCGCCACGGCCGCGGTTGTGCGTGTCCTCGGCAGGTCATCGGCGTCCGGCTGCCCGGCTTCCAGGCACCCGTAGGTCGATCCGGTGCTGCGCGCTCGCGCGCGGCACCGACGTCTCACGATGATCTCGCAGCAGATCGGTCTTTCCTGGTGCTCGAAAACACCTTCGTCGTGCGCGCCACGACGCACTGGCGCGTACGCCCGACCGCCCTCCCGACCATCCGGCGCCGTTGCCGGGCCTGCCCTTCCACGGAGTTCCAGACCCAAGGGCGCTTCCGGGTCAACGCGAACCACAAGCTGCTCGACGTCTGGCTGCTGGCGCTGTGCGCGCAGTGCGGCGAGACGATCAAGCTGACGGTCATGGAGCGGACCCACGTCCGCTCGATAGACCCGGACATGCTGAGCCGGTTCCACGAGAACGACGCCTCGCTCGCGGCGCGGCTGCTCACCGATCCCCAGCTCCCGCACCGCAACGACGTCGCGCTCGACTGGAGCGACGCGTGGCGGCTGGACATGGATCCCTTCGAGTTGCCGAAGGCGGACGTCCTGGACGTCCGTGTCGAGTTCACGCATCGCATCCCGCTGCGGGTGACGACGGTGATCGCGACCGGGCTGGACCTGTCGGGATCCGAAGTCGCGAAGCTGATCGCGACCGGCGGGATCACTTCCGACGACAAGCTGACCGGACGCAGGGCGAGCGATTTCGGCTTCGTCATGCGCTGGTAGCGAGTGCGGAAACGCCGCTCGCGGCCCGATCGACGTCATCGATCGGGCCGCGAATCGGCGGCCCGCTACCGGTCTGCTCGCCTACTCCACCAGCTCCAGCACGGTCCCGGCGCCGACGGTCCGGCCGCCCTCGCGGATGGCGAACCCGAGGCCGGGCTCCATCGCGACGCCGTGCCCGAGCTCGACGGTCATCGTGACCCGGTCGCCGGGCAGCGCGAGGCCGTCCGGGCCCAGGTCCACCGCCCCGACCACGTCGGTGGTGCGGAAGTGGAACTGCGGCCGGTAGCCCGCGCCGAACCCGGTGTGCCGGCCGCCCTCGGCGGCGGAGAGCACGTACACCTCGGCGCGGAACCGGCGGTGCGGCCGGATGCTGTGCGGGGCGGCCAGGACCTGGCCGCGCCGGATCTGCTCCCGGCGCACGCCGCGCAGCAGCAGCGCCGCGTTGTCCCCGGCCTGCGCGGCCTCCATGGTGCGGCCGAAGGTCTCGATGCCGGTGACCACCGCGGTGAACGCCTCGCCGTGCCCGGTCACCTCGATCTGCGCGCCCAGCGCCAGCGTGCCGCGCTCGACCGCGCCGGTCACGACCGTCCCGCGGCCGGTGATGGTCAGCACGTTCTCCACCGGCATCAGGAACGGGGACTCCAGGTCCCGGACCGGGTCCGGGACGGTGGTGTCCACCGCGTCCAGCAGGTCCAGGACCCGCTGCGTCCACACCGGGTCGCCCTCCAGCGCGCGCAGCCCGGACACCCGGACCACGGCCACCTCGTCGCCCGGGAAGCCCTGCGCGGTCAGCAGGTCCCTGATCTCCAGCTCCACCAGGTCCAGCAGCTCCTCGTCCTGGACCAGGTCGGCCTTGTTGAGCGCGACGACCACGTGCGGGACGCCGACCTGCCGCGCCAGCAGGATGTGCTCCCGGGTCTGCGGCATCGCGCCGTCCTGCGCCGAGACGACCAGGATCGCCCCGTCCACCTGCGCGGCGCCGGTGATCATGTTCTTCACGTAGTCGGCGTGCCCGGGCATGTCGACGTGCGCGTAGTGGCGCTGCTCGGTCTCGTACTCGACGTGCGCGATGTTGATGGTGATCCCGCGACTGATCTCCTCCGGGGCCCGGTCGATCCGGTCGAAGGCGACGTAGTGGTTGGCGCTGCCGGAGCCGGCCGACCGCTCGGCCAGGACCTTGGTGATGGCCGCGGTCAAGGTGGTCTTGCCGTGGTCGACGTGGCCCATCGTGCCGATGTTCAGATGCGGCTTGGTGCGCGCGAACTGCTGCTTGGACATGGTGAATCCCTGAAGCTGGTGCGGGCAGGCGGCATCGCCTCGGTCCCGCTGGAGAGTCGGCTGATCGACGGCCCGCACGCGCGCCAGCCGAGGCGCGCGGGGCCGGAGAACCGGAAGGGGAGCCACCCTCCCCGCTCGGTTCCCGCCGGGGCGGGGAGGGTCAGCTTCGGACGCCGATGAGTGCGGCGGCGGTTGCGGATGCCGCAACGCCTGCCGATGCCGCGATGACCGCGAACGCCGCGACGACGGCAGCCGGAACCGGCAGGGCGATGCCTGCTGCGGTCGGCGCGAACGTCGTCGGGAACACGCGTTCATGATGACCGCGGCCCGGTGGTTTGTATAAGGGTTTTCTATCGGTGCGAGCGGGTGATCCGGCCGGCCAGCGCGTCGAGGTGGGCGACGAGCTCCGGCGGGCCGTGGACGTGGAAGTCGGTGTCCAGGGACAGCAGGCGGGTCGCCAGCCATTCGACCGTGTCGGGGTGCGAATGCCAGCGGCATGTGTCGCCGGTGTCGGTGTCGGTGTCGCTGTTGTCGTTTTCGCTGAGCGTGCCGTCCCCGAGGTGGTCTCCGAGCCGGGCGGCGATCACGGTGCGCGAGGCGTAAAGGGTGACGTCGGCGCTGAAGGTCGGCGCCATGTCCAGGATGCGCGCTCGCAAGAACTCCTCGACTCCCTCGGCAGGAGGCCTGCGCTGTTTGAAGCGAGCACCAGTGGCCTGTATCTCGGTCATCCGGTCCACCCGGAAGGTGCGCCAGTCGTCGCGGAGCAGATCGAATGCCAGCAGGTACCACTTCCGGCCGGCGGCGACGAGGCGGACCGGTTCCACGTGCCGCGCCGCCGTGCTCCCGTCCTGATTCCGGTAGTGGAAGCGCAGGCGTTCTTGGTTCGCGCACGCCGAGGTGATCGCGACCAGCGCGCCCGGAGGGACCGGTGCGGCCGGCGCCAGGACGAACGGCAGCGTCGTGGCCACCAACGTCGACACCCGCCGGCGCAGTCTCGCGGGCAGCACCTGCGCGAGCTTGGCTGTGGCGCGCACCGCCGGCTCGTCCAGTCCGCTGACGGCCTGCCCGGCGATCGTGGCCAGGCCCACGGCGATCGCCACCGCTTCCTCGTCGTCGAGCAGCAACGGCGGCATCGCGGAGCCGGCGACCAGCCGGTATCCGCCTTGGCCGCCCTCCACCGCCTCCACGGGATAGCCGATGTCCCGCAGCCGTTCGATGTCGCGGCGCACGGTCCGGCCGCTCACCTCCAGGCGGCGCGCCAGTTCGCTGCCGGGCCAGAGCCGGGGCGTCTGGAGCAATGACAGCAGGGACAGCAGGCGTGCGGTGGTGTCGGGCACGTCTCGAACTCTATGTCGCGACTAGGACGGAACCTGACCTATACGGCTCCTACCGTGAAGGGACAACCTCGTGAAGGGAAACGCCATGACCACCACTCCCAGCGGATACACCACCGTCGCGCCGTGGATCGTCACCACGGACACCGGAGCGCTGCTCGACTTCGTGACCGCCGCCTTCGACGGCGTCGAACTCGGCCGCGTTCCGCTGGAGGACGGCAGCATCGGACACGCCGAGATCCGGGTCGGAGATACCGTGTTGCTCGCCTTCGACCAGCGCGCGGACTGGCCGGCCATGCCGTCGCTGCTGAGGGTCTTCGTGCCGGACGCCGACGCCGCGTTCGCCGCCGCGCTGAAGGCCGGTGCGCAGGAAGTGACCGCGTTGAGCAGCAACGCTTTCGGCCAGCGTGGCGGCCGGATCCGCGATCCGTTCGGCAACATCTGGTGGGTCACCGCGATCGTCGAAACCGTTGCCGCGGAAGAGGGAATGCGGCGCCTGGAGGAGCCGGAGTACCAGGAGCAGATGCGCCATGCCCAGGAATCGCTCGACGCGGAACTCAGCGGCCGTTCCGTAGGACAGGCGAGCCCCGTCGCCGGACTCCGCCTCAATCAGGCGCGGTGATCGGTCTCAGGATCCTTGTTCCGCGGCGCCGTCGTCGTAGGCCGCGCGGTTGGTGAGGACATCGTCCATGTGCGTCTCGGCCCAGCTCTTGATGCCCCGCACCATCTGTTGCAGCGACCGGCCGAGATCGGTCAGTTCGTAGGTGACCGTGACCGGCACGGTCGGCGTCGCCTGCCGCGTGATGAGGCCGTCGCGCTCCAAGGAGCGCAGCGTCTGAGTCAGCATCTTCTGGCTGACGCCGGCCAGCAGGCGCGACAGTTCCGAGTAGCGCATCGGCCGGGGTTCGTCGTCGTTGCCGAGGGCACACAGGATCAGCGCGACCCACTTGTCGGAGATCCGGTCGAGCAGCTTGCGGCTGGGGCAGGCCGCCAGGAAGGCGTCGTACTCCGCCTTGGCCTGGGCCCGCTGTTGGGCCGCCGTCATCGTGGCCATCGCGCCGCTCCTTGCACTCGTGGGTCCCTTACGCACTTCGAAGTGCGTACTTCCTGTCGGGAAGTTGCCTATCCATACTGAAGCAACAGCCCATCGGGCACCACTTTCCCGGCACTCTACGAAAGACACAGGCATGAGCACGCTCTCCTCGCTTCCCGGCGGCACCTGGACCCTGGGGGACCTGACCGTCACCCGCTTCGGCTACGGCGCCATGCAGCTGGCCGGGCCCGGCGTCATGGGACCGCCCGCCGATCCCGACGGCGCGCTCGCGGTCCTGCGTGAGGCCGTCGATCTCGGTATCACCCACATCGACACGGCCGACGCGTACGGCCCGCAGGTCACGAACCGGCTGATCCGCGAAGCGCTGCACCCCTATCCGGAGGCGCTGCACATCGTGACGAAGGTCGGCGCGACCCGCGACGCGCAGGGAGGCTGGCCGCCGGCGCGGGAGCCCGAGGCGCTGCGCCGTGCCGTGCACGAGAACCTGGAAACCCTCGGCCTGGACGCGCTCGACGTGGTGAACCTCAGGCTGGGCAACGCCCAAGGGCCGCAGCCCGGCTCGCTCGCCGAAGCCTTCGCGGCGCTCGTCGACCTCCAGCAGCAGGGTCTGATCCGGCACCTCGGCGTGAGCAACGCGACGGCCGAACAGGTCGCCGAAGCGCGCGCGATCGCGCCGATCGTGTGCGTGCAGAACATGTACAACCTTGCCTACCGGCACGACGACGAGCTGATCGAAACGCTCGCCGTGGCGGGCATCGCCTACGTGCCCTTCTTCCCGCTCGGTGGTTTCAGCCCACTGCAATCCTCGGCGCTCTCGGCCGTCGCCGACCGGCTCGGCTCGACGCCGATGTCGGTGGCGCTGGCATGGCTGTTGCGGCGTTCGCCGAACATCCTGCTGATCCCCGGCACCTCTTCTGCGGCGCACCTGCGCGAGAACATCACCGGCGCGGGACTCAGCCTCAGCGACGACGATCTCGCCGAGTTGGACAAGATCGGTCGCTAGCTTCAGTCCCGTTCGGTGTTAGTCCTGTGCGCGCGGTTCGGTGAGGCGCCGCAGCGTTTCGACCAGCGAGGCGCGATGCTCGCTCAGCCGGGACTGCGCCGTCGGATCGCCGCCGTCGGCCAGGGCTTTCAGGGCCGGCGGCGCGTCCAGCCAGCTCTCGGTGACGCGCAGGACGATGGCGAACAGGTCGATCGCCGGAAGGCTGTCGTCGAGGCGGCCCTCGCGCTGCGCGGCGGCGACGGCGTCCACCTTCGCCCGGTAGCTCTCGGCCTCGGTCTGGCTCCAGTGCTCGGTGCGCTCGAAGCGGCGCCAGGCGGCCAGCCGGGCGGCGTCGGGGTGGGCCGCCATGTAGTCGAATCTGGCCGCGCCGAAGGCCGCGAGGTCTCCGTCGACGAGCGGCGTCTGCTCGGCGAGCTCGCCGATCTGGCGTCGCAGCACGGCTTCGAAGACCGCGTCCTTGTCGCCGAAGTAGACGTAGAGCAGGCGCTTGTTGGCCCCGGCACGCTCGGCGATGCGGTCGATGCGGGCGCCGGCGAACCCGTACTCGGCGAACTCCGCCGTCGCCGCGGCCAGCAGCAGCTCCGTCGTCGCCGCGGAGTCGCGAGGGCGGGGGGCGGGTGCGGGCGTGCCGCTCGATGGCCTGGTCACGGCGGTCAGTCTAGGCGAAGTAACTAACTTTTGACTTACCCGGGGCGGCGGCCTAGTGTGTAACTATCCAGTTAGATACCTCTGGCCCGCACCGCTTGAGAGGACGCCCCACCATGGCGAACAGCGCCGCCCTCACCGCCATCACCCTCGCCGACGACCTGACCCTCACGCGCATGGGCTACGGAGCGATGCAGCTGGCCGGCCCCGGCGTCTTCGGCCCGCCGAAGGACCGCGGCCAGGCCGTCGCCGTGCTGCGCGCGGTCGTCGAGGCGGGCATCACCCACATCGACACCAGCGACTTCTACGGCCCGGCCGTCGTCAACGAGCTGATCCGGGAAGCGCTGCACCCCTACCCCGCCGACCTGCGGATCGTCACCAAGGTCGGCGCGCGCCGGGACGCCGCCGGCGGCTGGATCCCGGCCCAGGAGCCGGCCGCCCTCAAGGCTCAGGTCCACGACAACCTCCGGCATCTGGGCCTGGACACCTTGGATGTGGTGAACCTGCGCACTCCGTCCATGGAAGGCGGCAGCACCGCGTCCATCGCCGAGCAGTTCGGCGCCCTGGCGGAGCTGCGCGAGCAGGGCCTGATCCGCCACCTCGGCCTGAGCGGCGTCAGCGGCGTCCAGCTCACCGAGGCCCAGGGCATCGCGCCGGTGGTGACCGTGCAGAACCTGTACAACCTGGCCAACCGCGCCGACGACGCGCTGCTCGACCGCTGCGCCGCCGAGAACATCGCCTACGCGGCGTTCTTCCCCCTCGGCGGTTTCAACTCCCTGCAGTCCCACACACTCACCGACGTGGCGAAGCGCCTGGACGCCGCACCGCAGCAGGTGGCGCTGGCCTGGCTGCTCCAGCGTTCCTCGTCCACGGTCCTGATCCCCGGCACCTCCTCGCCGGCCCACCTGCGCGAGAACATCGCCGCCGCGGCACTGGTGCTCCCGGCCGACGCGGTCGCCGAGCTCGACGCCATCGGGGGCCGCTGACCCGGCACCTACTGACCCGACGCGCGCCTGCGGGTATTTATCCGGCCCCCGAAGTCGATCACCGTTTGTAGGCTGCCGCGAACAAAAAGGGGGTACGGCGTGGAGACCGTCGAGAAGATCCGGCAGCTCATGGCGGACGACCTGCAGCCGCAGGAGAAGGTGCTGTACGGCACGCGCGGCATGCGGTTCGGCGAAGTCCGCAAGGCGATGATCGGCGGCGCCCTGGGCATCGCCGGAGCGGCCGCGGCCGCCGCGGTGGCCGCCACCTCGAAGCGCGCCGCCGTCCCCGGCACGAGCATCCACGTGCCGAAGCGGTTCTACTTCGGGCTGACCAACCAGCGCCTGCTGGTGTTCGCCTCCGGCGGCGCCCTCGTCGCCAAGCCGAGGGAACTGCTCCTCACGTACTCATACGACCAGGTCGCCTGGATAACCGATGAGCTGATCCCGGGCGTGGCGCAGGCCTACCGGGTCTCCATCGGCATCGTGGACACCGGCGTGCTGAACCTCGAGTTCGCCCGACTCCAGGTCGCCGACGCGCGCCCGATGGTCAGCCGGGTTCGCAGCGACATGCCGAAGGACTGACTCGCGAGCCCTTCCGACCGAGGAACCGCCGAGTGACGACTGCGGGTTCACACCCGTCTCTTAGGTCCACCGGCTTACAGTGGAGTCCATGACCCGAGCCGCGGCTGACGTCTCCGACGTGACGAAGGTGAAGCCGGAGACCCACACTGCGCTGGTCAGGCGCGCCCGGAAGATCTACCGCGAGCTCAGCGACGTGTACCCGTACGCCAAGTGCGAGCTCGACTTCGAGGACCCCTACCAGCTCCTGACCGCCGTCATCTTGTCGGCGCAGTCGACCGACGTCGGCGTGAACAAGGTCACCCCCGCGCTCTTCAAGCGCTACCCGACCCCCGCCGATCTGGCCGCCGCCGATCCCGAGGAGCTCGAGGCGCTGATCAAGCCCACCGGCTTCTTCCACAACAAGGCCAAGTCGCTGCTGGGCATGTCCCGGTCCGTGGTGTCCGACTACGGCGGCGCGGTTCCGGGGAAGCTCAACGAGCTGGTGAAGCTTCCGGGGGTGGGCCGCAAGACGGCGAACGTCGTCCTCGGCGACGCGTTCGGCGTCCCCGGCATCACCGTCGACACCCACTTCGGGCGCCTGGTGCGCCGTTTCGGGTGGACCAGCCTCGAGGATCCGGTGAAGGTCGAGCACGCCATCGGCGAGCTGTTCCCGCGCAAGGACTGGACGCTGCTCTCGCACCGGGTCATCTACCACGGCCGGCGGGTCTGCCACGCGAAGAAGCCCGCGTGCGGCGCGTGCCCGATCGCGAAGCTGTGCCCCAGCCGGGGGATCGGGGAGCAGGACCCGGTGAAGGCGGCGGCGTTGCTCAAGTACAAGCCGGGGGAAGGCGGTCTGCCGCTGTGAGCGTTGCTCCCGACATGGGAACTCAGATAGCCGATTCGTTGCCCGACTGGTTGCTTCCGCTCGCTCAGGCCGCCGAGAGCGGGAAGGGGCTGGGCCCCCGGTTCAAGCGGCCCGCGGATCTGGACGGGGAGCCGCGCCGCTCCGCTGTGCTGATCCTGTTCGGGGAGGATCCGGAGAACGGGCCCGACGTGCTTTTCGTCGAGCGCTCCAAGACGCTGCGGAACCATCCCGGGCAGCCGGCCTTCCCCGGCGGGCAGGTCGACCCCGGCGAGGGGCCGGTGGCCACCGCGCTGCGGGAGGCCAACGAGGAAACCGATCTGGACCCGGACGGCGTCCAAGTCTTCGGAATCCTTCCCGAGCAGTACGTCTTCCCCTCGGACTTCCTGGTGACGCCGGTGCTGGGCTGGTGGCGTGTCCCGAGTCCGGTGCGGGTACGGGATCCGCGTGAGGTCGCCTCGGTCTGCCGGATCGCGGTGCGCGATCTGGTCGATCCGGCCAACCGGCTGCGCGTCGGCAATCCTTCGGGGACCTCGAGCCCGGCGTTCGAGGCGGGATCGCTGTTGATCTGGGGTTTCACCGCCGCGCTCCTGGACGGGGTGCTGAAGGCGGGCGGATGGGAAAAGCCGTGGGACACCGAGCG
Source organism: Catenulispora sp. EB89 (assembly GCF_041261445.1). Taxonomy (NCBI): domain Bacteria; kingdom Bacillati; phylum Actinomycetota; class Actinomycetes; order Catenulisporales; family Catenulisporaceae; genus Catenulispora; species Catenulispora sp. EB89. The sequence goes on along the minus strand of NZ_JBGCCU010000001.1, from coordinate 185,378 downwards.
GGTCGAGCCGCTGCCGCAGGAGGTGCTGGCGCTGGCGGTCCGCAGCCGCGGGGCGCCGGGGGGAGAAGATAAGTAGATGGACATCCTCGACATCCTGCTGCTGCTCGTCGTGGCGGCGTTCGCAGTCTCCGGGTACCGGCAGGGTTTCGTCGTGGGAGTGGTCTCCTTCGCCGGGTTCCTCGGCGGGCTGGCGCTCGGATTCGTGATCGTCCCGACGTTCCTGGACCGTTCCTCCAGCAGCCTGCTGGCCTCGGTGATCGCGCTGTGCGCGGTGCTGGCGCTGGCGGTCGTCGGGCAGGTGCTCGGCTCGATGCTGGGCGCCCGGCTGCGCGAGGCCATCACCTGGCAGCCGGCGCAGATGGTGGACGCGGTCAGCGGCGCGGTGGTGTCGGTGGTCGCGGTGCTGATGGTGGCCTGGTTCCTGGGGCTGGCGCTGTTCACGTCCTCGGTGCCGACCATCAGCGACCAGGTGCGCTCCTCCAGCATCCTGAAGGGCATGACCCAGGTGCTGCCGCAGGGTGCGAACCAGTGGTTCAACGGCTTCTCCAACATCCTGAACCGCAACGGCTTCCCGCAGGTGTTCGCGCCCTTCCAGGCCGAGGACCCGGCGAACGTGCCAGCCCCGGACCCGGCGCTGCTGAACAGCCCGGTGATCGGCACGGACCGGGCCTCGATCGTGAAGATCCGCGGCCAGGCGCCGTCCTGCGGCAAGGACATCGAGGGCTCCGGCTTCGTCTACGCGCCGGGCAAGGTGATGACGAACGCGCACGTGGTCGGCGGCACGCGCTCGCTGGTGGTGCGGCAGTCCAACGGCCGGCAGTACGCGGCGACCGTGGTGCTCTTCGACCCCAAGCGCGACATCGCCGTGCTGGACGTGCCCAGCCTGAAGGCGTCGCCGCTGAACTTCGACCTGACCGGCAAGGCCAACGACTCCTCGCTGGTCGTCGGCTACCCCGAGGACGGCCCGTTCACCGTCGACGCCGCGCGCATCCGCGAGCAGATCACGGCCACCGGCGCCGACATCTACTCCAACGGCAACGTCCGGCGCCAGGTGTTCGCGCTCTACGCGCAGGTCCAGCAGGGCAACTCCGGCGGCCCGCTGCTGTCCACCGACGGCAAGGTGCTCGGCGTGGTCTTCGCCAAGTCCCTGGAGGACAAGAACACCGGCTACGCGCTGACCGCGCAGGAGGTCTCCTCCGACGCGGCCGCCGGCGCCGCCACCGACGTCCCGGTCAACACCCAGGCCTGCGCGATCTGAGGCCCTGGCGGCGATTCGGCGGCCGTCCGGCCGCGCGTCGGTGATCTCAGGCTTCTGCCGGGCCCGGCTCCGTCGCGCCTTCCTGATACGTTCATGCCAGAAACGGCACAGAACCATCAGGGGGCGGATCGGGCATGCTCGGGCACTCACACGCGACCAGCGGCGGACTGGCCTGGGCGGCGGCCGCCTCCGCGCTGCCGATGAGCGTCCTGGCCTACCCGGCCATGCACGGCTCCACGGCCCACATCCAGGCCAAGGACCTGCTGTTCGGGACCTTCATCACGGCCGGCGCGGCACTGCTGCCGGACATCGACCACCCGAACGGCACCATCGCGCACTCGGTCGGGCCGATCACCCACAACCTGTGCAAGGGCGTGTCGAAGATCAGCGGCGGGCACCGGCACGCCACGCACTCGCTGGCCTTCGTCGCGGCCGTCACCTACGGCACCTGGGCCGGCGAGAAGTACCTCGGCCGGTACTTCACCCTCGGGCTCGTGTTCTTCATGCTGGTGCTGGCGGTCCGCGCGCTGAACCTGTGCCCGCCGGGGGAGAAGCTGGAGGCCTACGGGCCCTGCATCCTGCTGGCCGGCGGCGGGACGGTGCTGATGGACCGCTGGATAGCGAGCGCGCCGAGCTGGCTGCCGTTCGCGATCGGGCTCGGGGCGCTGACGCACCTGGCCGGCGACTGCCTGACCGACCACGGCTGCCGGCTGTTCTGGCCGTTCACGCTGCGGACCGGGATACCGCTGATCCAGCGGACCGGCAACAAGATGGAGACGTGGTTCCTGGCGCCGGTGATGGCTGTCGGGTGTGCAGTGCTGTTGTACGTGAAGACTTCTGCGAAGCCTTAGCCGCACTGGGACTTGGGGCCGCTCGCGGGCTGGTGTCCTCTGTCCTCAGTGGCGTTCTATGCCGTCTTCGAGCTCTTGAAACCAATCACGGCCGGCTCCGGGGAGATCCCCGTCGGCCATCGATTCGGCGGCGGCTTGGGCGACGAGTCTGGCGAGATTGTGGAAGCCCACAGCCTGCAGAAAGTCGAACAGGCTGAGGTCGGGGAACAGGGCGACCACCCAGTCGGTCCAGCGATCGGTGCGATCATGAGTGGCGTCGAGGAAACCGGTCGCCTTCAGCAACGCAGCCCGCCGTCCGCCTGCGCTCGGGCTCAGGACTTCGTGGAGGCACGCAGTGATGACGCTGTCGTCGTATTTGAGCAGTTGATTGAGGATGTCCAGGGCAGACCCAGGCCCTTCTGCGGGCCCGGTCACGCAGTACGCCGCCCAGATGTCGCGAACGCTGTGCATCGCGTCGCGGCTTCGGTCGGCCGCGGTCAGCTCTTCAGCCAGTCGATCAGTTCGTTGGTGAAGCGCATCGGCGCCTCCTCGTGCGGGAAGTGGCCGATGCCCTCCAGCAGCCGCCAGCGGTAGGCCGCCGTGACGTACCGGCCCGAGCCGCGTGCGACGTGCGGGAGCAGGGCACTGTCGAGCTCGCCCTGCAGATGGAGCACGGGTACCCGCACCTCGGTGCGCATCCGCTGCGCGTACCGCATCCCGTCGGGGCGGACCAGGGACCTGATGAGCCAGCGGTAGTACTCCAGCGAGGAGTGCGCGGCGCCGGGCACGAGCATCGCGTCGCGGTAGCGCTGCGCCACGTCCAGCTCCGGCCAGCCGGTCGCGCCCCACTCCGTGAGCAGCTGCTCGACCAGCATCGCGGCGTCGCGGGTCAGGGCCTTCTCCGGGGCCCACGGCCGCTGCGCGGCCCACATGAAGCGCGCCGCCGAGATCTGCTTGGGGTCGGTCAGCAGGGCCTGGCGCAGCCGGCGCGGATGGGCCGAACCGGTGACCGCCAGCCGGTTCACCGCGGCCGGCCGGAAGACCGCCGCGGTCCAGCCGAGGAAGGCGCCCCAGCCGTGCCCGACCAGCGTCGCGTTGGACTGGCCGAGGGCGCGGATGACGCCGGTGACGTCCATGGTCAGGGTCAGCGGGTCGTAGCCGCGCGGGGTCTTGTCGCTGCTGCCGTAGCCGCGCAGGTCCATCGCCACCGCGCGGAAGCCCGCGTCGGCCACCGCCGGGAGCTGGTGGCGCCAGGACCACCAGAATTCCGGGAAGCCGTGCAGGAACAGCACCAGCGGGCCCTCGCCCATCTCGGCGACGTGGAAGCGGGCCCCGTTCGCGTTGATGTCGCGGTGCGTCCACGGGCCGGCCAGGCGGATCGGATCGGAATCCTGCATGGGTTCAGCCTCCCACGCGGGGCAGGCCGAAGGGGGCCGCGTTCACCGCCGGCGGCCCGGTGGACAGCGTCCGGCGGGTGAATATTGGTTCGCCGTCGGGGCGAAGCGGTGTTAGCCATGGATTATGAGCTTCGAAGCCGCCTCCCATCCCGTCCGTCCGATCACGGACGGCGAGGTCGAGGCTTTCACCGCGCAACTCGACCTCGGCTTCCACGAGAACCCGCCGCAGGAGGCGCACGACCTGTGGATGCGGCTGCTGCCGCGCGAGCGTTCGGTCGCCGCCTTCGACGGCGACGAACTGGTCAGCACCGGCGGGTCCTTCCCCTTCGAGATGACGGTCCCCGGCGGCGCCACGGTGCCGACCGCGGGCGTCACGATGATCACCGTGAAGCCCACCCACCGCCGCCGCGGCATCCTGACCGCGATGATGCGGCACCAGCTGCACGGCTGGCACGAGCGCGGCGAGGAGCCGGTGGCGACCCTGCAGGCGTCCGAGCCGGCGATCTACGGCCGCTTCGGCTACGGGCTCGCCACCCAGCAGCTCAACCTCAAGGTCCCCCGCGGCGACAACGGCCTGTCGGCGGTGCCCGGCAGCGACAAGTTCCGGCTGCGGATGCTGGCTCCGGCCGACGGATACGACCGCTGCCAGGAGGTGTTCGAGGCGAACCGGCCGGGCCGGCCGGGGATGCTGCCGCGGGTCGGCGAGGGCTGGCGGGACTCGGCGCTGGCCGACGACGAGTTCGCCCGGGACGAGGCGGGCCCGCTGCGCTGTGTCCTGGCCGAGGACGCCGACGGCCGGGCCGTGGGCTTCGCGCGCTACCGGGTCAAGGAGGACTTCGACAACCCGGCGCACCCGGACTGCAAGGTGCGGGTGCAGGAGGTCTACGGCCGCGACCTCGCCTCCTACGCCGCGATGTGGCGCTTCCTGCTCGACCTGGACCTGACCAGCGAGGTCCATGCCCAGGTGCCGGTCGACGACCCGCTGATGCACCTGCTGGCCGACACCCGGCGCTCGCTGCCCCGGCTGCAGGACGACATGTACCTGCGGCTCGTGGACGTGGACCGGGCGCTCACGGCGCGCCGCTACGCGGGGCCGGTGGACGTGGTGTTCGACGTCGCCGACTCGTTCTGCCCCTGGAACGCCGGCCGCTGGCGGCTCCGCGGCGACGCCGACGGCGCGGTCTGCGAGCGCACGACGGACCCGGCCGACCTGGTGCTCGGCGTGCGCGAACTCGGCAGCGCCTACCTAGGCGGCCTGTCGCTGAGCGCCCTCGCCCGCGCCGGACGGGTCGAGGAGCTGCGGGCCGGGACGCTGGCGGCGGCGTCGCGGGCGTTTGTGAGCGACGTCGCGCCGTGGCTGCCCTTCGGCTTCTAATCGCGATCTCATACTGTGGGCGGCATGACTGAGGTACAGGTGAAGGACTACAACGGCGTACTCCTGAAGCGGCACCCCGCGTCGGGCAACGGCGTGGTCGCGGAGATCGTGCTGAACCGCGCGTCGGCGATGAACGCCATCTCGACGGCGATGGCCGCGGCGATCCGCGACGTCGCGCCGGAGCTGGCCGAGGACCCGGCGGTACGCGCGGTGGTGGTGTCGTCGGCACCGCCGGAGGCCGAGGGCAAGAACCACGCGTTCTGCGTCGGCGTGGACCTCAAGGAACGCAACCAGATGAGCGACGCGGAACTGGTCGCCACCCGCCCGGCCTTCCGCCGGACCTGGGGCGCGTTCGGCTCCCTGCCGATGCCGGTCATCGCCGCGGTCTCCGGCTACGCCCTCGGCGGCGGCTGCGAACTGGCCCTGGCCTGCGACCTGATCGTGGCCGACGACGGCGCGGTCTTCGGCCTGCCGGAGGTCTCAGTCGGCGTCATCCCCGGCGGCGGCGGCACGCAGACCCTGGTACGCCGCATCGGCACGAACCGCGCCGCCGACCTGATCTTCACGGCCCGCCGCATCGACGCCGACGAAGCCGACCGCTTCGGCATGGTGGACCGCCGGATCACAGGAGCCTCGACAGCGCGCGACGCGGCACTGGAGCTGGCGCAGCAGATCGCGAAGAACTCGCCGATCGGGGTCCGCAACGCGAAGCACGCGCTGAAGGTCGGCGCCGACCTGCCGCTGGCCGCGGGGCTGGATGTGGAGGACGGGGCTTGGCGGGCGACGGCTTTCTCGGCGGACCGGGCCGAGGGTGTGCGGGCGTTTGTGGAGAAGCGGGCGCCGGTTTGGCCGTGATTCGGCGCTATATTCCCGGGGGATCACACCACCCTGCGTCCAGTATCCGGCCCGGTCAACCGCCGGCGGAAGGACACCGGGCCGGAAAGCACCCGCTCGGAGTAGTGCAGATCACCAGCCGTCGCCCCGTTCGGCGTTAGGCGCGCGCCCTGGCGCTTGCTAGCGTCAGGGGCGACGGCGGTGTGCGCCGTCCACAACGTGTGCAGCGAAGCCGGTGGGAGTCCGGCGCTGTCCCGCAACTGTGAGCTCCGCCCTTCGGAGTGAGCCAGGTCGCCTCACGCGGTGTGCCAACGTTCGGCCCTCGCGGTTCGGGGCGGTCCGGCTGTGCGCTTCACGCCTCATCTGGGTCGGTGCGTGCTGTGCGGACCGCGGATCAGCCGGAGGAGCTGACTTCGTGCATTCTCGTCTGCACATTCTGACGCGGCGGGTGGCCGTCGGCGTCGTCGCGGCCTCGGCGCTGCTGGCCGCCGGGTGTTCGTCGTCGAAGTCGGCGTCGGCTGGCTCAGGGGCGTCGACCACCGCGACGACCGCCGCTTCCAGCACGGCCGCGTTCCCGGCGACCATCACCGCGAAGAACGGTGCGGTGAAGCTGGCCGCCGAACCCAAGAAGATCGTGTCGCTGTCACCGTCGGCCACCGAGGATCTGTTCCAGATCGGTGCGGGCTCGCAGGTCGTCGCGGTCGACGACCAGTCGAACTTCCCTGCCACGGCGCCGAAGACGACGTTGTCCGGCTACAAGCCGAACGCCGAGGCGATCGCGAAGTACAACCCGGACCTGGTGGTCGTCGCCGACGACAGCTCGCAGATCGTGGAGCAGCTCGGGAAGCTGAACGTGCCGGTGCTGTGGTTCGACGCCCCGAACACGCTGGACGACGCCTACAGCCAGATCACCGAACTCGGCGCCGCCACCGGTCACGCCGGGCCGGCCGCCACCACGGTCGCGGGTATGAAGCAGCAGATCACCGCAGCCATCGCGGCCACGAAGAAGCCGACCAGTCCCCTGAAGTACTACTACGAGGTCGGCACGCCGGGGAACTACAGCGCGACCTCGAAGACCTTCATCGGCTCGATCTTCGCGCAGTTCGGCCTCACCAACATCGCCGATCCGGCGGACAAGACCGGCGGCGGCTACCCCCAGCTGTCCGACGAGTACCTGGTCACCTCGGCGCCCGACCTGATCTTCCTGGCCGACACCAAGTGCTGCCAGCAGACCGCCGCCACCGTCGCCGCCCGCCCCGGCTGGTCGGCGATCCCCGCGGTGAAGAACGCCGCGAAGGGCACCGTCGTCGGCCTCGACGACGACATCGCCTCGCGCTGGGGCCCGCGCCTGGTGCAGCTGGTGCAGCAGATCGCGAAGGCCGTGAACCAGGCCCAGGGCTGAGCGGGGAGGAGATGGGGCGAGGGACGGATCCGGTGCCGGCCGACGTGAGCAGCCTGGGCGGCGGCGACTCCGCGCACGCGCACACGCACGCCGAGCACGGTGCTGCGGCGGCGGGGCAGGCAGAGAGTGGCGGCGGTGCGGCGAAGAAAGCTGCGGTCGGCGTACCCGAGCTTGCGGGCACCAGCGGTGCGGCGAAGGAAGCTGCGGCTGGCGCACCGGAGCTTGCGGGCATCAGCCTTGCGGCGGAAAGCAGCGCCCGCCGCCGAACCCGCCGAATCCACCCAACCCGCCCCACCATCGCCCTCCTCACCGGCCTCCTCGTCCTCCTCCTCGCCGTCCTCGTCTCCAGCCTCGGCGGCGCGGCGGGCCTCCCGGTCGCCGGCACCGCCAAGGCCCTCCTCGACAAGCTCCCCTTCGTCGACCTCCGCACGGGGCTCGGGCCGGTGCAGCTGAGTGTGCTCGACCAGATTCGGCTGCCGCGCGTCGTGCTCGCGACGCTCGTCGGGGCGCTGCTCGCGCAGGCCGGTGCCGCGTATCAGGGTGTCTTCCGGAATCCGTTGTCCGATTCCGGGACCATCGGGGCTTCGGCCGGTGCCGGGATGGCCGCGACGCTCGTCATCGTCTACGGCGGCGGGCCTGAGCACACCGTGGCCGGGATCGGCGCTGTGCCGCTCGCGGCGTTCGTCGGGGCGCTCGGCGGGGTGCTCGCCAGTTATGTGCTCGGCACGTTCGTGGGTCGCGGGGGCACCGCTTCGCTCATCCTCGCCGGGGTCGCCGTCAGTTCGTTCGTCGGGGCGGTGCAGGCATTCGTCATGCAGCGGAGCACCGCGGACGTGCGGCAGGTGTACTCGTGGCTGTTCGGGAGTTTCGCTGCCGCCGACTGGTCGTTGGTGCGGTTGGCGCTGCCCTATGCCGTCATCAGTGTCCTGATCGTCACTGTGCACGCCCGGCATCTCGACGTCCTCGCGCTCGGCGACGACGAGGCCGCCACGCTCGGCCTGCATCCGGTGCGCACGCGCGTGATCGTGCTGGCCGCCGCGTCGCTGGCGACCGCGACGGCGGTGGCGGTCAGCGGCATCATCGGCTTCGTCGGGCTGGTGGTGCCGCATGTCGTGCGGCGTGTCGCCGGGCCCGGGCATCGGCTGCTGCTGCCGATGAGCCTGCTGGTCGGTGGGGCGTTCCTGGTGTTGGCCGATCTGCTGGCGCGGACCGTGCTGGCGCCGGCCGAGCTGCCGATCGGGGTCGTCACCTCGTTCGTCGGGGCGCCGTTCTTCCTGGTCATCCTGCGGGCCACGCGGGAGCGTGACCGGTGAGCGCGGTCAAGGCCGCCGGGGTGCGGGTGCGGCTGGACCGCAAGCCGATCCTGCACGGCGTCGACCTCGACGTGGCCGCCGGGGCCTGGCACGCCGTGCTCGGACCGAACGGCGCGGGCAAGTCCACGCTGCTCAAGGCGATCGTCGGCATCCTGCCGTACGAGGGCGACATCAGCGTCGGCGGCGAGGCCGTCGCGAAGCTCTCCGCCAAACACCGGGCCCGCCTCATCGCCTACGTCCCGCAGCAGCCGCAGCTTCCCGGCGACATGACCGTCTCCGAGTACGTCCTGCTCGGCCGCACGCCGCACCTGGGCTACCTCGGTGTTGAGTCCCGGACCGATCGCGCGGTCGCCGAGAGCGCGCTGGAGCGCCTGGACCTGGCCGGATTCTCCGGCCGGCGGCTCGGCGCGATGTCCGGCGGCGAACGCCAGCGCGTCGTCCTGGCCCGCGCGCTGGCCCAGCAGGCCGGCGTCCTGCTGCTCGACGAGCCGACCACCGCCCTGGACCTCGGCCACCAGCAGCAGGTCCTGGACCTGGTTGACGAGCTGCGCGCGACCGAGGGCCTGACCGTCATCAGCACCCTGCACGACCTCAGCCTCGCCGCGCAGTACGCCGACGAGCTGACTCTTCTCGTCGAAGGGGAGGTCGTCGCTTGCGGCACGGCCCGCGAAGTCCTTACAGAGCAACGGATCGCCGAGCACTACGGAGCTCGCGTGCGAGTCCTCGATGATGGCGAAGGACGACCTGTCGTCCACCTGATCCGCGAAAAACACCGCGGCTACGGCGAATAAGCAACCTGAGGTACGTCGTAGCAGTTCGTGTCCATATCGGGCACCCGCGTCACCCAGCCGCCCTGCCCGCCATTCGCAGAGTCCTGCCACTGCGCGACGTTGAAGCACGCGTGCGTCGTCCCCGTCGGCGCCTTCACATCGAAGGCCGCCGGCGTGATGATCCCGTGCGCGTCATAGGGTTTCCCGGAGTTCATGAACTTCTCGACGCACACCCGCGTCACATCGGCCCCGCACGACGCCACCGCGTCAGTGAGCCACTGCGCCGACGCCCACCCGTCGATCTCCCACTCCGACAGCTTCCCCTCCCGGTCCGGGAAGTACTTCGCCATCGCGTCCCGGAACGCCTTCACCGCCGGGTTCGACGTGTCCTCGTAGTTGGCGTCGGAAGAGTTGGCGTACAACAGGTTTCGGCACTTCGGCGCGTCCTTGTACGTCGCGGCGACCGTGGCGTCCCAACTCTGCACCGTCGTCATCTTCGCCACGATCGGCACCCCGGCGTCCTCGATCGCCTTGCACAGCCTGGCGTTCCCGTCGGTGTCGATGGTGTCGAAGACGACGTCCACGCCCTTGTTCTTCATGTCCAGCGCCGCGGAATCGAAGTCGGCCAACGCGATGTCCAACTGCTCCGGGACGACCGTGAACCCCTCCTTGCGCAGCGCCTCGGCCTCATAGGACGCGTACCGCGCCGAGTCCGCCTGGTTGTACGAGACGAGCCCGGCGACGTGTGCGTGCAACACCGTCTTCGCGTAGTGCTCGGCCTCGGTCGAGGAATACAGCTTCCCCTGCCACCCGATGCTCTTGCCGTCGCGCGGATAGTCGCTGCCGTAGATCGAGTACAGGTGCGGGTACTGGTCGTAGGCGTTGCTGATCGGCTCGCCGCCGATGTCCGGCACGTCCTTGGCCGAGACGTAGGACGCGCCGTCGTACTGGAAGGCCGAGTTGCCCGCGAACGCGAACACCTTGTCCTGGTCGATCAGCGTGTGCGCGCACGACACGTTCGTGCCGCCGACCCCCTGGTCGTCGCACGTCACGAAAGTGATCTGCCGGCCGTTGACCCCGCCGGCGGCGTTCAGCGCCTTGAAGAAGGCCTGCGCGCCGTACATCGGACCGGAGAACGTGTCCGGTCCGAGCAGCGAGTCCACCGAGTCGATCATCCCGATCTTGATCGAGGCCGGGGTGACGCCGACATCGCTGGCCGGGTTCGCGGAGGCGCCGGATGTCCCCGGTGCACCAGGGCTCTCACCGGGGCTCTGCGCGGCGAAAGCCGAATCCGGCAGCCTGGTCCCGCACGCCGCCGTCCCCAGCAGTGCGGTCCCGAGCAGGGTCAGACCCGCTCCGAGCACGAAGGTCCGTCGCATCCGCCCTCCCGGGGCTCGAAATGCCCGGCGCTCAGCCCGCCTCAGGGAACGGCGACCGTCCCGCCGCTGGTCCCGCTGCTCTGCGCGCCGCCGCTCTGCGAATCGGTATCCGTGACCGGCGCGGGCACCGGACCCCCGCTGCCGCCGGGGGTCACCACGCTGGTCCCTCCCGAGTGGTTCGAGTGTGCCACCGCGGCGATGCCGGCCACCATGCTGAATCCCGCGACGCAGAGCACGCCGGCCGCCAGGCCGTTGCGCACCCGCTGCCGGTGCCGGATGTGCCCGCCGAGGACCTCCACGGTCGCCATCACGTCGTCGACGTGCGGCAGCGCCGGTTCCCCGGCGGTGAAGGCGGTCTCCATCAGACCGCGCATCGCGTCCTCGCCCGCGGACGCGTTCACCGCGTTCATCCGTGTCCTCCCTTCGCCGGCTCCGCCCTCATCGTTCAGACCGCCTGGTGTACAGACGAGTCGAGCAGCCCTTTGAGTTTCGCCAACGCGCGTGCGGTGTCCGACTTCACGGTGTTGGCCTTCATCCCGAGCGCCTCGGCGGTGGCTTCTACGCTCATATCGTCCCAGAACCGCAGTGCCACGACGGCACGCTGGCGCGGCGAGAGCTGCTTGAGCGCGGCCATCAGCGCCAGCCGGGTCTCGATCTCCGGGCCCTCGGTGCCGGAGTCCGGCAGCTCCGCGGTGACCAGTTCGTGGTTGCGGCGCTTGCGGGACTCGTCGATGTACGTGCGCACCAGGACCTGGCGCGCGTAGGAGTCGACGGCCTCCACGGCGCGCACCCGCGGCCACGCCACGAACAGCTTGGCCAGCGTCTGCTGCGTCAGGTCCTGGGCCTGGTGCCAGTCGCCGCACAGCAGGTACGCGGTCCGCCGCAGCGCACCCTGGCGGGCCGCGACGAACTCGCGGAAGTCCTCGGTTCCCGACCGCATCCGTTATCAGTGGCCTTCACAAGTGTCGGCAGCTTGCTGGATCTGCACAGTGCTTGGACAGCTCAGGTGGCGCTGGACCTCGTCGGTGGCTCCCGGCGGCTCGGAAGTGGTGCGGGCGGTTCAGTTGTTGGCGCCCACGACCGAGGCCGTCAGCTGGCCGAGCACGGCCGTGGCGGCGGCGGCCGCGGGCTTGGTGTCCGAGCCCTCTTCGAGGTCGTAATACCCGGCGTCGCTCGTGGCACTCCCGCGGGTGTACGTCAGGACGACATACCGTCCCCGGCGTTGTGCGACCGCGGAAATCGTGACGTTGGTGTGGGTGTCGGTGAACACGAACACCCCCTGGGAGTTGACCCAGGACGGCTCGACCGCGCCGCCACCGCCGACGATCTCGTCCGTGGCGCCGTCCTTGGGCCCGCCGCAGCCGGGCGCGTTCGGGTCGATGGCGCCCATGCCCTGCACGGCGGCCTGCGCCGCGTCGGCCGTCTGGTAGGCGATCGCCGTGCTGACCACCCAGTGCACGGGGTTTCCGTCGGCGCCGAGCGCCGAGGAGGAGCTGCTGGACCCGGTCGAGGTCGGGGTCGACGACGAGCCGCTCTTGTGGTTGTAGTTGTGGCTCGACGACGAGGAGGAGGTCGTGGACGCCGGCGTGGTCGGCGGGTCGTTGGGCAGCGGGCCGGCCATGAAGAACGAGGTGACCGGCTGCAGCGACTTCTTCGAGGTGTCGATCATGTTCTGGGTGCAGGCCCACGTCTGCTTGAGCAGGATCTTCGCGGTGTCCGCGGTGGGCCACGTCTTCCACTGGCTGTCCGTGGCGAATGCGCTGTCCAACTCCTGGGTATTGAGCTGCAAGGAGTTGAGGACCTGCACGTCGTTCTCGTTGGCGTTCGCGTTGGCGTCCGCCGCGGACTGCGACTGCGCGGCGCTCGTAGCCGCGGAGCCGCTGGAGGAGCTACTGGAACACGCTGTCATTGCGAGCGCGGCGAGCACCGACGCCGCGCCGGCAGCGGTGCTGCGCGAAAACCGCCGAGATATCCGCATGTCCGCGGTGCCTCCCCTGCCGATTACTACTGATGTTCCAGGTGCTCAAGTTCTCGGCACTCTACACTGCGGACTTTTCTGTTGAAGAGGCCTTCAGGCGCGGGTCTACAACGCTTCTACAACACTGTGACCTCAAGCTCACCGGCTGCATACGCGCGGCGTACTTCCTTCTTGTCGAACTTGCCGACGGAGGTCTTCGGGACGGCGTTGAGGAAGGTCCATCGCTCAGGAAGCTGCCACTTGGGGATCAGTCCGGACAGGTACTCACGAAGTTCCGCCGGCGCGGCCTCGGCGCCCTCGCGGAGCACCACGGCGGCCAGCGGCCGCTCCTGCCAGCGCTCGTCCGGGACGCCGACCACGGTCGCCTCGGCCACCGCCGCGTGCGCCATCAGGTGGTTCTCCAGCTCGACCGAGGAGATCCACTCGCCGCCGGACTTGATGACGTCCTTCTCCCGGTCGGTCAGCGTCAGGTAGCCGTCGGGGGTGATTGTGCCGACATCGCCAGTGCGCAGCCAGCCGTCGTGGAAGCGCTCCGGGTCCTCGTCGCCGTAGTAGGAGGCGGTGATCCAGGGGCCGCGGACCTCCAACTCGCCGACCGCCTCGCCGTCGTTGGGCACGATCGTGCCGTCCGGGCCGGCCAGCCGGGCCTGCACCCCGGCCGGGAAACGGCCCTGGGTGACCCGGTAGGACCAGGCCACCTCGCCCTCGGTGCCGGCCGGCGGCTGGGAGACGCAGCCCAGCGGGGAGGTCTCGGTCATGCCCCAGGCGTGGATGATGCGCATGTCGTAGCGCTCCTCGAAGGCGCTCATCAGCGCCGGCGGCACCGCCGAGCCGCCGACCACCGCGCGCTTGAGCGTCGGGATCTTCTCGCCGGTGGCGTCCAGGTGGTTCAGCAGGTCGTTCCAGATCGTCGGCACCGCGCCGGCGAAGTCCGCGCCGGAGGCGTGGATCGCCCGCACCAGCGCCGGGGCCTGCATGAACCGGTCCGGCATGACCACGCTGGCGCCGGACATCAACGCCGCGTAGGGGATCCCCCAGGCCATCGCGTGGAACATCGGGACGATGGTCAGGACCCGGTTCGCCTCGGTGAGCTGGAACGACTGCGGCATCGTGACCTGCATCGAGTGCAGGTAGATCGAGCGGTGGCTGTAGACGACGCCCTTGGGATTGCCGGTGGTGCCGGAGGTGTAGCACATCGCGGCGGCGTCGGTCTCGACGAAGTCGGGCCAGTCGTAGGTCGTGGGTTTCCCCGCCAGGAGTTCTTCGTACCGGTGGATCCGCTTGCCGGCCGGCTCCAGCGGCGCCGGGTCGCCCTCGCCGACGATCACCACGTGCTCGACGGTCCCGAAGCCGGGCAGGACCCGGGCCAGCAGCGGGATCAGGCTGCCGTCGACCAGCACCACCTTGTCCTCGGCGTGGTTGGCGATGTACGTGATCTGATCCGGGAAGAGCCGGATGTTCAGGGTGTGGAGCACGGCGCCCATGGAGGGGACGGCGAAGTACGCCTCCAGGTGCTCCTGGTTGTTCCACATGAACGTGGCGACCCGCTCGTCGCCGCGGATCCCGAGGTCGTCGTGCAGGGCGTGGGCCAGCTGCGCGGAGCGCGCGCCGACCTCGGCGAACGTCGCGGTCCGCAGGCCGTCGGCGGTGACGGTGTGTACTTCCGACCCGGAATAGACGGTCGAGGCGAACCTCAGGAGCGTCGGGATTCCTAGCGGTGTCTCCTGCATGGTCGAGCGCATCGCTGACCTCCTGAGGGGTTGAGGTTACCGGGCGGTACACCGGTCAGTCTGCATCGACCCTGGCGGATTTCGGAAGGGGTTCGGGGGCAGGCGGGCGAAGTGGCGCGGGGATGGCGACGCGGGCGTCGCGCAATGCGCCGTCCGTCCGGAGTTTGGCAAGGGCTCGTGAAGCCGTTGATTTCACCGTGCCGACTGAGATCCCCATTACCTCGGCGGTCTCCGCTTCGGAGAGGTCCTCGTAATACCGCAGGACGACCACCGCGCGTTGGCGGCGCGGCAACTGCGCCAGCGACTTCCAGACCGTGGAGCGCAGTTCGATCTCCGCCGGGCGCGTGTCCTCCCAGACCTGCTCGGGCAGCTGGTCGGTGGCGTATTCCTCGACGCGGCGCTTGCGCCACCAGGAGGTCTGGGTGTTCACCAGGACGCGCCGCACGTAGCCGTCGAGCGCGCCCTTGTCCTGGATGCGGGCCCAGGACAGATAGGTCTTGGCCAGCGCGGTCTGCAGCAGGTCCTCGGCGTCGGCGCGGTTCCCGGTCAGCAGATAGGCGACGCGCAGGAGGGCACCGGACCGCTCAGTGACATAGCGAGAGAACTCCTCGTCTCTGTCCGCCGTCACGCGACAACGTTATGCCGAGGGGGCGCCGAGATGACAATCGAGGGTCGCACCCGCACGGGCCGGATCTGGAAGTTGTGGGCAGGCCACAGAAATCACGGCTTGTTCTTAGTGGATGCCCTACCGCTGGGCCCCAGTATTGAGTACCGTTTGCGCAACGATCCCACCACATCAGTGGACATTGATCACACACAGCACTGCGGACACAGCGGCAACGGGGGCCGCCTCAATTCCGCTCTTTAGAGCCGAGGCGGGCGATACATGGTGACTTCGAGCACGGTTCCGGACTCGCAGTCCGGAGAACGGTCAGGCAGCCGATGAGCGTCGCCTACGGCGAGCAGCAGAGGAACAGCTCGGCCTTGAGCGCCCCCGGGGCCGGTGGCCAGCGTGAGCTCGAGCGCCAGTACCACGTCGTGTTGCAGGACTCCCTGGGCCACCCGGCGCTGGGCTTCCGCGAGGGCACCTGGTTCCGGATCACCGTGTCCGGTCCCCAGCCGCTGCAGCTGCGCGGGGCGATCCGCACCTGTCCGCACGCCGCCGGCTCGATCGTGCAGATCGCCTGCTGGTGGATGCGGGAGAACCCGATGCAGCCGCGGTCCCTGGACCTGGCCACCGAGCTGGCGCTGACGGTCGGCGAGCTGGTCCGGGTGTGTCCGGCCGACGGGCTCGGGACCACCTCGATGGACCTGCTGCCGATGGCGATGGCCGCGGTGGCGCAGAGCGGGCCGCCGGTGCCCCCGGCTCCGGCGCTGCCCAGCGTGGCGAGCGGGTCCGGCGGGTACTCGACGTCCGGGTCGGGCTTCGGGTCCACCCCGGCGCTCGGTTCCTCCGCGTCGAGCTCGGCGGGCTCCTCCGACGCCTTCGGCTCCGGTTCCGGGTTCGGCTCGCAGAGCGCCCTGGGCAGCTCGGGGTCGTACAGCAGCTCCGGGACGTACAGCAGCTCCGGGACGTACGGCGCGAGCAGCGACGCCCTGTACGGAAGCACGGCGAGTTCGAGCCCTGCGACCGGCTACAGCTCCTCCGGCGCGAGCGGCGGTTACAGCCAGACGAGCGGGTACGGCTCGTCGAGCGGCTACGAGACCGCGGGATCGAGCGCCGCTTCGAGCGGCACCTACAGCTCGACCAGCGCTTACAGCCCGACCAGCGCTTACGGCTCGACCAGCGCTTACGGCTCGTCTGCCACGGACGGCTACAGCTCCGGATCGAGCGCGTACGGGTCTTCTACGAGCTCTGCGTCCGGGTACGGTTCCACGGCGAGCTCCGCCGGCGGCTACGGCTCGTCCAGTTCCACGAGCGCCTACGCGGCCAGCCCGTACGCGAATCTCGCGGATCCGCTGACCGACTCCCTGGATCAGTCCTCGTACTCGTCCGCGTCGGATCCGCTGGGTCAGAGCACTTACTCGACCGGCTCGTACACTGCGAGCAGTTCATACGACGCGGCCCAGACGTCCTACCTCCCGGTCACCACCGGCGCGAGCGCGGCGGAGAGCGGCTGGTTCGAGCCCGCGGACGGGACCGGCACCGGCGGGTTCCCGGCCGTGCCGCCGGCTCCGGTCATGGGCCGTCCGGCGCCGCCCAAGCCGCCGGCGCCGCCCGCGCCGAAGCCGTATTCGAGCTCGAACCCGGGTGCCGGGCGCGGCGGCTACGGAGGCGGCGCGACGCCGCAGGCCGCGCTGCCGCCGGCGAGCCGTCCCCGCGAGAGCGGCGCCGACTGGGAGCCGCGTGCGGCCGCGCCGCGCCGTCCGGGTCCCAACGGCGCCAGCGGATCCTCGCACCAGCCACGTCCGCCGCAGTCGGCCGCCCCGCGTCCGGTGCCCGGCGTCCCCGGTGCCTCCGGCCAGCAGCCGCGTCCCCGTCCGGCGCAGCCCCGCGACGGCTACGGCCGTCCCGCCGAGCCGCAGGACCCGGGCCGCTCCAGCGACCGCAACCCCGTCCAGCCGCGCCGCCCCGCCGCTGCCGCCAACCCGCCGCAGCGCGGGACGATGGGGCGCCGTCCGGCGACCCGTCCCGGCCGGCCGTCGGAGCGCTGAGTCTCAGAGATCTGACGTCGAACGGGCCGGACCGCACTGCGGTCCGGCCCGTTCGACGTCTGGCGCTACTTCAGCGCCGCCACCGGCGCGTTCAGCATGTTCAGGTCGATGTTCAGCCGCTTTCCGCCGTACGTCTCGTTGTGGCCGCCCTGGTACTGCTTGATCCGCCGCGGCCCGGGCCAGTACCGGTCGCTCAGCGTCGGGTCGCCGAACAGCTGCGGGACCTTGTCCCAGTGCGCGAACCACGCCACGTCCGCGCGGTAGGCCGCCTCGCTCTCGTACACCAGCGCCATGTCCGCGATCGCGCCCTTGGAGCTGCTGTAGATCCCTGAGATGAATCCGCGCGCGTGCAGCTGGTCGGTCCAGGCGCTCAGGAACGCCTGGACGTCCTGGGTGCAGCCGGCGTCGTTGCGCGGGTAGTACTCCATGTCGAAGTAGATCGGGCTGCCCGGGGCGATGCCGAAGTACGCCGCGCGGTTCGCCGCGTCGTTCGCGGCCTCCTGGCCCTGGGTCCAGCGGCGGCTGCGGGCGATCAGCGCCGGGTGGCCGCCGCCGGGGTCCTTCCAGCAGGGCGCCTGCAGGCCGACGTAGATCGGGAAGAACTTCCAGCCCTGCCGGGCCACCGTCTGGATCCAGCCCGGGGTCAGGTTGCCGTCCGGGCAGGCGCGGTCGATGCCGCCGATGTAGATGCCGACCGCGTGGTACGGCGAGGCGCCGGCCCAGGCCTGCATGGCGTCGGCGGACGGCGCCGCGCAGGTGTCGAAGCCCAGGCCGGAGTAGGTGGCGGCGGCCTTGATGGTGCGCTCGGGGAGGCGTGAGCGGCTGCGCGGCGCGGTCTGCGGCTCGGCGTCCGGCGCGTTCGGCCCGTCCGGCACGTCCGCCTCGTCCGCGGACCGGCGGTAGCCGTAGGTCCGGGTCACCTTGCCGTCCGAGGCGATGCGCACGGTCTCCGTGCGGCCCACGGCGCCCGCCGGGCAGTTCTGGTCCGGCCCCGGGTCGCCGAGGTACACCGCGTGCCGGTCATACCGGATACAGGTATGCGGCGCGGCCGTCAGGTCGTGCACCGGCCAGCCCACCGGGACCTCGACCGTGGTGCCCGCGTAGCTCACCGCTTTGAGCCCGGACAGCGGCCCGACCGCGGCCGAGGCGGCTTCGCCGCAGCTCAGGGTCAGGACTGCGGTCAGGGCGGTGAGACGGAGCAGACGCATGACGGACCGCCTACCCGGTGTCGCGGCAGCACTCACGCGAAGGAACCCCGGCGGCCCAATCGTCGGATCAGCTGACCGGCCGCTGGCGGAATACCCCCATGGGGTATAGCGTTGGCGCTGATGAGACACTGATCCTCGTTCCACATGCGGAGGCAGCGATGGCGGAGACCACCCTGGAGGTGCCGGCGGAGTCCGGCCCTCTGAACGATGTCGAGTTGGCCATCGGTGGCATGACCTGCGCCTCCTGCGCGTCGCGGATCGAGCGCAAGCTGAACAAGCTCGAGGGCGTCACGGCCACCGTGAACTACGCCACCGAGAAGGCGAAGGTCACCTTCCCGGCCGGCTACGCGCCGACCGATCTGGTCGCCGTGGTCGAGGCGGCCGGCTACACCGCCGCCCTGCCCGAGCCGCCGGCGCCGCCGACCGCCGGGCCGGCGTCGGCCGACGGCGAGCCGCCGAAGACGGCCGCCGAGCTGGAGGACGAACGCCGCGCCGGCGCGCTGCGGCAGCGCCTGACCACCGCGGTCGTGCTGTCCGTGCCGGTGATCCTGATGGCGATGATCCCGGCCCTGCAGTTCCGCAACTGGCAGTGGGCCTCGCTGACGCTGTCCGCGCCGGTGGTCACCTACGCGGCCTGGCCTTTCCACAAGGCGGCCTGGACCAACCTGCGGCACCGTGCCGCCACCATGGACACGCTGGTGTCCGTCGGTGTTTCAGCGGCCTTCCTCTGGTCGCTGTGGGCCCTGTTCTTCGGCGACGCCGGGATGCCGGGGATGAAGCACGGCTTCGACTTCGCGATCTCCCGCACCGACGGCTCCGGGTCCCTCTACCTCGAGGCGGCCTCGGGCGTGACCGCGTTCATCCTGGCCGGGCGGTATTTCGAGCACAAGGCGAAGCGGCGCTCCGGCGCGGCTCTGCGGGCCCTGATGACGCTCGGCGCGAAGGACGTCGCGGTGCTGCGCGCCGGCGCCGAGGTGCGGATCCCGATCGGCGAGCTGGCCGTCGGCGACCTGTTCGTGGTCCGGCCCGGGGAGAAGGTGGCCACCGACGGCCTGGTGGAGCAGGGCCGCTCGGCGGTCGACGCCTCGATGCTCACCGGCGAGTCGGTCCCGGTGGACGTCGCCCCGGGCGACGCCGTCACCGGCGCCACCGTGAACACCTCCGGCCGGCTGGTGGCGCGGGCGACCCGGGTCGGCGCCGACACCCAGCTGTCCCGGATGGCGAAGCTGGTCGAGGAGGCACAGAACGGCAAGGCCGCCGCGCAGCGGCTGGCGGACCGGATCTCCGCGGTCTTCGTCCCGACGGTGATCCTGCTGTCCCTGGCCACGCTGGCCTTCTGGCTGCTGGTCGGTTCCGGCGGCGTCGCGACGGCCTTCGCGGCCGCGGTCAGCGTCCTGATCATCGCCTGCCCCTGCGCCCTGGGCCTGGCCACGCCGACCGCGCTGATGGTCGGCACCGGCCGCGGCGCGCAGCTCGGCGTCCTGATCAAGGGCCCGGAGGTGCTGGAGAACACCCGCAAGGTGGACACGATCGTGCTGGACAAGACCGGCACCGTCACCACCGGCGCCATGGCGCTGGTCGGCGTGGCCGTGGCCGACGGCGAGTCCGAGGACGAGGCGCTGCGGCTGGCCGGCGCGCTGGAGGCGGCCAGCGAGCACCCGATCGCCAAGGCGGTCGCGGCCGCCGCGGCCGAGCGGACCGGGGCCCTGCCCGAGGTCGAGGGCTTCGAGAACGTCGAAGGCCTGGGAGTCCAGGGCGTGGTGGACGGCCACGCGGTCGTGGTCGGCCGGGAGAAGCTGCTGGCCGAGTGGGCCCAGCACCTGACGCCGGAGCTGGCCTCGGCCAAGGCCGCGGCCGAGGCGGCGGGCCGCACCGCGATCGCGGTCGGCTGGGACGGCCGGGCCCGGGCGGTCCTGGAGGTCGCCGACGCGGTGAAGCCGACCAGCGCCGAGGCGATCCGCGAGCTGCGGGCCCTGGGCCTGACCCCGGTGCTGCTCACCGGCGACAACGAGACCGTGGCCCGCGCGGTGGCCGCCGAGGTCGGCATCGACGAGGTGCTGGCCGAGGTGCTGCCGGTGGGCAAGGTCGAGGCGGTGAAGCGGCTGCAGGCCGAGGGCCGCGTGGTCGCGATGGTCGGCGACGGCGTGAACGACGCGGCCGCCCTGGCCCAGGCCGACCTCGGGCTGGCCATGGGCACCGGCACCGACGCCGCGATCGAGGCCGGCGACCTGACCCTGGTCGGCGGCGACCTGCGGACCGCGGCCACCGCGATCCGGCTCTCCCGCCGCACCCTGGGCACCATCAAGGGGAACTTGTTCTGGGCGTTCGGCTACAACGTGGCGGCGCTGCCGCTGGCCGCCGCCGGGCTGCTGAACCCGATGATCGCCGGGGCCGCGATGGCGTTCTCGTCGGTGTTCGTGGTGAGCAACAGCCTGCGGCTGCGCCGGTTCCGGTAGTCCGGCGCCGCCTGCCGCGGACAAGCCGAAGCCCCGCAGACCCCCCTGGTGTCTGCGGGGCTTCGCTGTGCCCTGAGTGCTCTGAGTCCTGGTGCGCGATCAGTTCTTCGGGTTGACCACGTAGTTCACCTGGCCGCCCATGGCGCCGATCAGGTTGCCCACGCCGGAGTCGGTGACCGAGGGCACGGCCGCCGTGCCGCCGAAGACGTAGCCGGTGGTGATGCTCGAGGAGAAGCCGGTCAGCCACGCCTCGGCCTCGCTGGCCGGCTCGCCGGTCGCCGGGTTGACCAGCAGCAGCGGGCCGCCCTTCATGCCCATGAACGCGCCGCCGGACAGGGCGTCGGCCCAGTTGGCGCCGGTGGCGAAGCCGACGTTGGTGGGCGCCGAGCCCTGGCCCTCGTCCCAGCTGCCGAAGAAGGTGCGGGCGACCAGGTACGAGGTCTCGTAGCGGGTCGCGCCGACCAGCGGGGTGTGCTGGAAGCCGATGCTGGTGAGCGCGGTGTCCGCCGCTCCGCCGACGCCGTAGACCGGGGTCGGGTAGCTCGCGTTGTTGTGCGCCTTGACCTGCGCCAGGTAGGCAGCCGTGGACGCCGGCATCTTCTTGTCGTCGGTCAGGATCACCACGCCGCTGAAGGGACCGTTGTGGCCGCCGGACTCCGCCGCGGCGCCCGCCGACAGCGCGTCCGGGGACAGGTTGCCGGTGGCGACCAGGACCCGCTCCGGCTGCTGCCAGCCGCTGCCGGGCTGGGTGGTGCGGGTGACCTCGTTGGCGATCGCCACCGAGGTCGCGTACCGGTCGGCGCCGGCGAGCCGCTTCACGGTGTAGCCCATGGCGTGCACCGCGTTGGCCACGGCCGGGGACAGTGCCTGCTCGCCGCCGAGCACGTAGACGGTCTTGCCGGCCTTGGCCGGTCCGAGCACTCGCGCGATCTCGGCCTTGACGCCGGCGTCGAGGTGGTCGCTCGGGGTGAGCAGCAGCGGGGCGCCCACCGAGGTGGCCAGGGTGCTGCCGCCGAGCGCGTCGGCGAACTGGTCGGAGCGGCTCAGCACGACGTTGTTCGCCGGGTACTTGTTCGCACCCGGGTTGCCGGGGGCGGTGGTCCACTCGGCCTGCGAGGCGGCGATCGCCGTGCCGATCCGGTCGCTGCCCTGCAGCCGGACCATGGTGTTCGGGTTGGACGGCCGGTAGGACGGGAAGCCCCAGGTGTTCGACTCCACGCGCTGCCCGGTGCCGTTGGCGGCGATGGACTCGACGTCTTCCGGCTTGCCGCTGGTCTGCGTGCTCGCCTCATAGGCGATCCGGGTGCCGTCCGGCGAGTAGGTCGGGGCGATGTGGTTCTTGGTGCCGCTGGTGAGCTGCTTCGGGGTGCCGGGCGGGAAGTTCGGGTCCTGCCCGTGCCAGGCGGCGGTCCAGATCTGCTCGTAGCCGCTGGAGTCCCTGCGCAGGAACGCGATGGTCTTGCCGTCGGGCGAGACGGTCGGCGAGTCCCCGTTGGCCGCGAGCAGGACGGGTCCGGCGCTCCCACGGCCGAAGCTGTCCTGGACGTAGATGTCGGTCTGCTGGGTCGCCGAGTTGAAGTGCTGGAATGCCAGCAGATCGCCGTTGGAGTCGGGCGCGCTCTCGGCACCCTCGGTGAACTTCTGGCCCCCCAGGAAGCTCAGCGGGTCCGTCTCGTCGACCTGGGTGCCCGGCGCGAGGTAGGCCGGGACCGCCTCCAGCTTCGAGGCGCCGTTCACTTTCTCGGCGAAGACGATCGCCTTGCCGTTGTCGACCCAGGTCGGGTTCGACCGCGTGGCGCCGGCCTTGGCCGGCGCGACCACCGCGATGCCGCCCCCGCCGGCGCGCTCGGTGACCACGTTGCCGTTGCCGTCGACATAGGCGATGCGGCTGCCGTCCGGCGCCCAGGACGCCTGGGCGATGTTCCCCTGGTAGGTCCAGGCCTGGCCGCTGTAGAGCACCGTGTGGGTGCCGTTGGTGATCGTCAGCGGTGAGTTCGACGCCCCCGCCGTCGTCGCCTGCGCGCTGCCGGCCAGTCCGACGCCTGTGACGACGGAGCTGGCGAGGACGGCGGTGGCCGCCAAAGACTTCTTGATGGACTTGCTACGCATTGTGCGTCTCCCCTGAGCACTCATGTTCAAAGCCCTGTCGCACGATATGACGCACCGTTGATCGAAGGGTTGGGCCCCGTTGCGAATTCGTTATGTTCATACTGGGAACCATGCGTTTCGAGGAGGTCCCGACACCGGCCCGCATCGCCGCCCGGCCGCGTGATCTGCGGGGATATCCGGTGTTGGCGATCACGCCCTGGGAGGACGGCGAACCCCGGTTCGCCGCGACCGGAACCGCCAGGATCCTGATCTGCGCCGCCGAACGCCGGTGCTCCATCTGCGGGACGCCGATGGCGCCCGGCGAGCCGGTCTGGCGGGTGGTCGCGGGGCCGGAGGCGGATGCCATCGAGGCGGCGCTGACCGCAGGGGACGAATACGCCAACGACGCCGCGACCGTCGAGCCGCCGGGGCACCGCGTCTGCATGCTCTACGCCGCCGTGGTCTGCCCCTGGCTGGCCCGGCCCAACGCCCGGCGTGCCAACGACGTCGCCGCGCTCGGGTTCGAGATCGCCCGCGGCGAGCAGCGCGGCTTCGGCGGCGCGGTGGTGGGATTCGAAGAGTTCGAAGCCTCGGTCGGGGAGTACGTGATGTTCCGCTTCCGCGGCCTGCGGGAGTTCCGGCCGCACGAGCTCGGCGACGAGCAGCTGCCGGAGCTGCTGAAGGCCGTGGACGACGAAGCGGGCACTCCGGGGATCCCGGAGTGCCCGCCTTACCTGCTCGCCGACGAGCCGGCCGCGGAAGCGCGCTACGCGGCCCTTCTGAGGGCGATGCGCGGGTCCTGATACGCCCGCCGGACAGCTGCCGGACAGCTGCCGGAACTACTGGGCCGGCTCGGAGCCGGTCAGTAGAGGTTGGTCGCGTTCGTTTCCACGCTGACCCCGGACGGCCCGGTGATGGCGTCGGCGACCGCCGAGTTCACCGACGGCGCCACCGCGACGTCGCCGCCGAAGATCAGCCCCATGGTGAGCTGCGGCGCGGTGCGGTGCAGCCACGTGGTCACGTCCGCGCTCGGGCCGGCCTTCGGGTCGGTCAGCAGCAGCGGCCCGTTCAGGCGGCCCATCAGGGCGCCGCCGGACAGCGCGTCGGTCCAGTTCACGCCGGTCGCGAAACCGACCTTGGCGGGGCCGTCGAAGAAGTCCTTCGCGACCAGCAGCGAGGTGGCGTAGCGGTCGGCGCCCCAGACCGGCGTGAACTGCTTCGAGCCGCTGGTGCCGAAGCCGATCGTGCGCAGCGCGGTGTCGGCCTGGCCGCCGATCGCGTAGACCGGGACGCTCGTGGCCGAGCCGTTGTGCGCGGTGCGGTTCAGGTAGGCCGCGGTCGAGGCGGGCATCTTCTTGTCGTCGGTGAGGACGATGACCGTGCCGTAGCCGGGGCTCCCGGTCGACGTGGAGGCTGCGGCGCCCGCCGACAGCGCGTCGGCGAAGTTCTCCCCGGTGGCCACGAAGATCCGGGACGCGGCGTTGCCGTAGGTGATCTTGTCGGCCACCGCGACCGACGTGGCGAACCGGTCGGCGCCGCCGATCCGCTGGACCTTGTAGCCCATGGCCTTCACGGCGTTGAACACCGCCGGGGACAGGGCCTGCTCGCCGCCGAGCAGATACACGGTCTTGGTCAGCTGCGGGTTCGAACTCGGCGCACCGAGGACCCGGCTGATCTCCGCGCGCACCGCCGGGTTCAGGCCGG
The DNA here is from genome assembly GCF_041261445.1 of Catenulispora sp. EB89. Classification (NCBI taxonomy): domain Bacteria; kingdom Bacillati; phylum Actinomycetota; class Actinomycetes; order Catenulisporales; family Catenulisporaceae; genus Catenulispora; species Catenulispora sp. EB89. Next base: position 161,001 of record NZ_JBGCCU010000001.1, on the reverse strand, counting down.
TGCTCTGGGTCAGCAGCAGCGGGCCGCTGACCCGCTGGGCCAGCGCCGAGCCGCCGAGCGCGTCGGCGAACTGGTCCGAGCGCGACAGCACCACGCTGTCGGCGTGCGGGCCGTTGTTCGAGCCGCTCGGCCAGACCGACCGCGAGGCCTCGATCGCGGTCCCGATCCGGTCCGCGCCCGCGACCCGGTCCAGCTGCTTGACGTTCAGCGGCTGGTAGGACGGGATCCCCGGGGTGCCGCGCACCTCGGTCGGGGTGCCGCCGGCGGCCGGGACCGTCACCACGTCCTTGGGCTCCGGCGGCGTCGGGCCCATGTGCAGGATCATGCCCTCGGCGGCGATCGTCTTGCTGTCCGGCGACCAGGTCAGGTGCGAGAAGCCGGGCACGGCCAGGTTCGTCACGTGGGTGATCACCGGTGCCGGGTTGCCGTGCGAGTCGAACGGGACCGGCAGCGCGACGGTGTCGATCTGGCCGCCGGCGTCGACGAAGGCCACCGCGTGCCCGTCCGGCGCGATCGAGGGGTCGGTGCCGTCCACCAGCTTCACGGCCCGCGGCCCGCGGGAGTTCCGGTCCAGGATCATCACCTGGCCGTCCTCCTGGAAGACGAGGCGGCTCAGCGGCATGGTGTTCGGGTCGTAGGGGTTCCAGGGCCGGTAGGTCGCGTCCGGCGCGGTGTCCGAGCCCTTGTCGCCGACGGTCTCGGCGACCGGCGTCTCGACCGTCGGCGCGCCCATGGTCAGACCGTTGGCGTCCACCGACATCAGCTTCGACGCTCCGGCCGGCCCCTCGGCGAAGACGATCTCCGAGCCGCCGTCCTCCCACGTCGGGTGCGAGCGGGTGGCGCTGCTGTGCGTGAGCTCCCGGACGTCGCCCCCGGAAGCGTTGGCGACGGCGAGCTGCCCGTTGCCGTCGATGTAGGCGACGTGGCTGCCGTCCGGCGACCACGCGGCATCCGTGACGGAGCCGCCGATGTGTACCGTGTGCGTGCTGAACGTGATGTTTCCCGAACCGTCGCTGATGCTCAACGGCGAGTCGGCCGATCCGGGGCTGGCGGCCTGGGCCGAGCCCGCGGAGCCGACCGCGATCGCCGCGACGGAACTGGCGAGGACGGCAGAAGCCGCCAGAGACTTGCGGAGAGTGGGACGCATGACACGACTCCTGCGGGTTGCATGGGACTCGACGGGATGGTTTCGCGATGCCTTGCGCTTCGTTGGACGCCGCAACGCCGAACTGGTTGTCGAAAGTTATGAATCCGTGATCCGGTACCCTGTGCGATCGCGGGAGGCAGACATCCCGCCGACGCAACCGGCTGTCCGAAAACATGCGTCCTCACTGCAGTAATGCCGTCCGTCGCGGCGTGCTCGGGTAGCCTGGCCCCGCAGTCCACGTCCATAACCGGAGATCCCATGCGTCTGTCCCTGGTCGTCCCGTGCTTCAACGAAGAAGCGGTTTTGGCGAGGTTCCACGAGGTGGTGCGGGCCGAGACCGCGGGGATAGCGGACGAGGTCGAGTTGGTCTTCGTCGACGACGGCTCCCGGGACGGCACCCTGGAGCTGATGAAGAAGCTCGCGGCCGAGGATCCCGGGGTCAAATACGTCGCCCTGAGCCGCAACTTCGGCAAGGAGCCGGCGATGCTGGCCGGGCTGAAGCGGGCCAGCGGGGACGCGGTGATCATCATCGACGCCGACCTGCAGCACCCTCCGGAACTGCTGGGACGCATGGTCGACCTGCACCGGACCGGCTTCGACCAGGTCATCGCGCAGCGGGACCGCGAGGGCGACAAGAAGGTGCGGTCGTTCATCTCCCGCGCCTACTACAAGCTGATCAACAGGATGGTGGACGTCGAGCTGGTGGACGGGGTCGGCGACTTCCGGCTGCTGTCCCGGCGCGCGGTCGACGCGCTGCTGGCGATGCCGGAGTACAACCGGTTCTCCAAGGGCCTGTACGCCTGGATCGGTTTCGACGCCGTCACCTTCAACTACCGCAACGCGGTGCGCGAGGCCGGGGAGACCAAGTGGTCCTTCCGGCGGCTGCTGGACTACGGCGTGGACTCGCTGCTGTCGTTCAACAACAAGCCGCTTCGCCTGGTCATCTACCTGGGCTTCCTGTTCTTCAGCGTCTCCTTCGCCTACATGCTGTGGATCATCGTGGCGGCGATGCTGCACGGCAACCACACCCCCGGCTACGTCACGACCATCGCCGCCATCGTCGGCATCGGCGGCCTGCAGATGTTCACGGTCGGGGTGATCGGCGAGTACGTCGGCCGCATCTACTACGAGGCCAAGCAGCGGCCGCACTACCTGGTCAAGGAGACCGAGTCCGGCCCGCTGCGGCACCAGAGCGACTTCCTGGCCATCTCTGGCGACCACCGCCTGGTGACCGGGACCGTGGCGCCCGCCACGCACACCACCTCCGCGCCGACTGCCGCGTCCGCGGCCGGCGACCAGTCCGACCCGGTCAACGGCGTCCCCGGGGCGCGAGAGCTGAACGGAATCCAGTGAGCAGAACCGTCTGGCGGGGCCTGCGCCGCAATCTGTACCTGGTCCTCGCCTTCGTCGTCCCGGCGGTGGTCTACGGGGCGATACTGGCCGACCGCGGGATCTACCCCTTCGACCCGCACGGCACGTACACGGTGTTCATGATCGACCTGAACAACCAGTACGCGCAGTTCTACTCGTACTTCGACCAGGCGCTCACCGGCCACGGCTCGCTGCTGTTCACCTGGCGCGCCGACGGCGGCATGAACTTCTGGCCGATCGTGGCGTACTACCTGACCAGTCCCTTCGGGCTGCTGACGCTGTTCGCCTCGGACCACCGGCTGCCGATAATGATCGGCTTCATCACGCTGCTGAAGCTGGCGTCGGCGAGCCTGGGGATGGCGCTGTTCCTGCGCAAGTTCCGTGGCGACGTCAGCCAGGGACTGCACTCGGTGGTGAACAAGACCGTCATCGTGGTCCTGTCCACCGCCTACGCGCTGGGTGCCTTCTCCCTGATCTACGCGTTCAACATCATGTGGCTGGACTCGCTGTACCTGCTGCCGTGGGCGCTGCTCGGCGTGGAGCGGCTGCTGGCCAGGGGCCGGGTCACCGCGCTGGCGATCGCGATCGGTCTGAACCTGGTCATCGACTTCTACACCGGCGCGATGGTCTGCGTCTTCGTGTGCATGTACGCGCTGGCGCGCTACGTCGGTGTCCGCGAGCGTTTCGAGCGCGCCGACTTCCTACGCACCGCCGGCAGGTTCGCCGTGGCCGGCGTCATCGGCGGGCTGCTCGCCGCGGCCTTCATCGTGCCGACCTACTTCGGCGGCCTGAAGCAGAAGACGAGCCTGCACGTCGACGCCTCGGTGAACCCGCCGATCCCGGTGCTGTCGATGCTGGTGCGGTTCTTCGGCGGCACCACCGACGCCGGGACGTCGCTGACGCCGAACGTCGGGTCCGCGACGCTGATCCTGGTGCTGGTGCCGCTGTTCTTCATGGTGAAGAGCATCAAGCGGGCCGAGCGGATCGCCTTCGGCGCGATTCTGGCGTTCCTGATCCTGGCGATGGAGATCAAGCCGCTCTACATCCTGATGCACGGCGGCCAGATGCCGAACGCCTTCCCGTTCCGCTTCGCGTTCCTGATCACCGCGCTGCTGGCGTTCCTGGCGTTCCGGGCCTGGGTCGGCATCGACTCGGTGAAGCAGATCAAGTGGCTCGGGGTGAGCGCGGCGGCGTGGTTCGTGGTGCTGTACTGGGGGCGCCAGAGCTACCCGTGGATCATCCGGCCGGCGGTCGTGCAGTTCGACGCGCTGATCCTGGTCGTCGGTACCGCGCTCCTGTCGTTCGCGCTGTATCTGCGGGTGCGGCCCGCGGACGAGCCGATGGTCAAGTGGCTGGGCTGGATGCCCAAGCAGCTGGCCACTCCGAAGATCGCCGCGGTGGCCGCCGTCGCGGTGCTGGCCGTGGACGCCTCGGGCTCGGCCTCGCTGATCGGCCAGAAGGCGCTCGGCAAACAGCCGAGCACCAGCAACGGCTCTATCACGTGGGCCAACTGGTACAACTCGCCGAGCAAGTCCTACGGAACCGCGCTCACCTCGCTGCAGCCGAGCAACGACGAGTTCTTCCGCGCCGAGGGCTTCGACCAGAACCTGCGCAGCACCAACGACGGCCTGCGCTTCGGCAACTTCGCGTTCACGCACTTCTCCTCGCTGTCCGCGGCGAGCCTGCACGAGAACATGGCGAACCTGGGCTTCTCGCACTACCCCTCGTACGTCTGGTCCGCGCACACCGGCGCCACGCTGTTCACCGACGCGCTCCTGGGCTACCAGTACCTGGTCGGCACCACGCGCGAGACGCCGGACGGCACGATCGACCGCCTCGGCGCGACGCTGCAGAAGACGTACAACGACACCGCGGCGGCCAAGCCCGGGGCGCCTGCTCCGGCACCGGACATCACCACGGTCTACAAGATCGATGACACGTTGCCGGTCGGGTTCCGGCTCACCGGTACCGACCTGGCGGACTTCACGGCGCCGGGGCCGTCGAATTCCCCCTTCGCCGCACAGGAGCAGGCGTTCGGGATGCCCGGCGCGTTCCAGTCGATGTGCGGCAGCCCGACCGTCACCGCCAGCGACGGCGTGAGCGTCACGCCGGCCGCCGACGGCAGCGTGTCGATCAAGGTCCCGACCAAGGCGCGCGCGGACAAGCAGCTCTACAGCGACAAGATCGTGTGGCAGTGCCAGTCCTCGGGACCGCGGCAGCTGTACATGTACGCGCCGACCGCGCAGCCCACCGGGCTGTCCTACGTCCGGGTGGACGGCCAGAACCGGCCGGCGCCGCGGACGGTCGACGTCCCCGCGCACGACCTGGCGAACATCGCCTACCCCGGCGGCTTCGACAACGGCATCCAGGACCTGGGCAGCGTCCAGGCCGGCTCGTTCACGGTCACGATGTTCAGCGAGAACCTGCCGTTGCACAACTCGTACACGGTGCCCGCCAGCCCGATCCGCGGCCTGGACCCGACCGCCGTCGACGCGAAGCTGACGCAGCTGCGCGTCGGCGGGGTGACCGGCGTGCACTGGAACGACACCGGCCTGGCGGCGACCACCACCGGGGACACCGCGGCCACCGTCTTCCTCTCGGTCCCGACGATCCCGGGCTGGTCGGTCACGGTCGACGGCAAGTCGGTGAAGACGACTGACCTGCTCGGTACCTTCACCGGCGTCCCGGTTCCGGCCGGGACTCACCGGATCTCGATGTCCTTCACCCCTCCGGGGCTCTACGCGGGTATCGGAGGCAGCACGGTGGGCCTGTTGGCGCTGGGCGGTGTCTGGTGGTTCCAGCGGCGGCGTGCGGCGGTTGCCGGGGCTGCCGAGCCGGCTGCCGGTGAGGGCGCGGGCGAGGCCCAGGTCCCGCAGGACGCGCTGTCATGACGGGGCTGATCAGGACGCTGGCGAAGAACACGTTCGTCCGTTATGCGTTCAGCGGCGGTTCGGCGCTGGTGACCGAAGAGGTCGTGCTGTATCTGACGCACGGCCTGATGAAGTTCCCGCTGTGGCTGGCGACGGGGTTGGCGTACCTGATCGCGTTCGGCGTGAACTTCTCGATCAACCGGATGCTGACGTTCGCCGACCACGGCGCACGCGAGGGCGCGATGCACAAGCAGACGGTGCGCTTCGCGCTGCTGGTGTGCGTGAACCTGGGTGTCACGCAGGTGCTGATGTACTCGCTGACCGGCGCCGGGGTGAACTACCTGATCGCGAAGCCGCTGTCGACGGTGGTCATCACGCTGTACAACTTCTGGCTGTACAAGCACTGGGTGTTCAAGCCAGAGACGGCGCTGGAGACGGAGACGGGCCCGGAGCTGGAGAAGGCCGGGCCCGGTGGCGGAACCGGGGCCCGGTCCGTTCCGGGGGCGCCCGCTTCGGAGGCGCCCGCTTCCGAGGTCAGTGCTTGACCACGCGGTAGCCGAGGTGCGTCACGCCGTTGCCGGGGCGCACCGAGGTCTGCTCCAGCTCGTAGGGCGCGCCCTTCAGATTGTCGAAGAACCGCGTGCCCTCGCCGAGCATCGCCGCGACCAGGTCCACGGTGAGCTCGTCGAGCAGCCCCTCGTTCAGGGCCTGCTGGGTCAGGTCGGCGCTGCCGATGACCACCGTCTGGCCGCCGCCGAGCTCCTGCCCCTTGGCGATCGCCGCTGAGACGCCGCCCTCGGTGACGAAGTGGACCGAGGACCCCTCGCGCGGCCAGCTCTCCGGGACGCGATGGGTCAGCACCACGACCGGCACACCGAGCGGGTGCAGGCCGTTCCAGCCGCCGGCCGCGTCGAAGGAGCGGCGGCCGTAGAGGATGGCGCCGAGCGAGGACTTGGCGTCCTCCAGGCCCTCGGCCTCGTGGGCGTCGGTCTTGAACTCCCAGTCCTGGTCGCCGACGGTCTCCGTGACCACGTCGCCGCGGCTGTACCAGCCGAACAGGGTGTCCACGCCGTCGGTGGGGTGGTTGACGAAGCCGTCGAGGGACATGGACATGTTCGCGGTGACGGTCATTTTTTCGTGCTCCTTGCCGGGTGTGCGTGATGGTTTCCAGCAAAGCGTCGAACGGGCCGTGTCGCATTCGACACGGCCCGCTCGTTGGTTTCGGCGCCACTGCGGCGCCAGTCCTACTTGATGGTCACCGAATCCCACTGGCCCGGGTAGCTGAACGTGTTGCCCAGCGCCGTCGCCGCGGCCGGCGAGATCGCCGCCGGGCCGCCGACCAGCGTCGCGGTGGTGATCGGGTTGTTCTTCGCGCCGAGATAGTAGGCGGTCGGTGCGGGCAGTGTCTTCGGGTCCGTCAGCAGCAGCGGCACGCCGCGGTGCGCGGCCATCGCGCCGCCGGACAGGGCGTCCGGCCAGTTGGCGCCGGAGGCGACGACCACCGAGGTGGGCAGGTAGGCGAAGCGGGCGGCGACGGCTGCCGCGGTGCCGTAGCGGTCCGCGCCGAACAGCGGGGTGAAGTTCACCCAGTTGGTCCAGGACGGGAACGCGGTGTGCACCGCGGCTACGGCCTTGCCGCCGATGCCGTACATCTTGGTGGCGTTCGGGTCCATGCCGGCCAGGTAGTCGCGGGTCGCCGGCGGCAGGGTCGCGCCGTTGCTGAGGACGACCACCGCACCGTTGTGGGAGACGTCGCCGGGCTGCGGGGCCGGTGCGCCGGGCGTCGGCGTCTGCGCGGCGATACCGAGGGCTCCGGCGGTGGCTCCGGCGGCCAGTGCGTCGGGGAAGTCGACGCCGGTGGCGATCAGGACGCTGGACGGCGGTCCGTTCGGGGAGATGGTGCGGGCGATGTTCACGGCGGTCCCGAAGCGGTCGCCGCCGGCGACGCGCCGGGGCACGAAGCCGTTGGCACTGATCGCGCGTTCCACCGCCGGGGACAGCGCCTGCGTGCCACCGAGCAGGTACACCGTCGAGCCCGGGACCAGGATCCGGTGCAGCTCGTTCATCGTGGCCGGGTTCATCGCCTTGGTGCCGGTGAGCAGCAGCGGACCGTCGGCCTGCGCGGCCAGGGCCGAGCCGCCGAGGGCGTCGGCGAAGGTGTCGTCGCGGCTGAGCACCGCGGACTTGGCCTGGTCGCGGCCCGCGTTGCCGCAGCCGTGGCAGTCGAAGGTGCGCACGCTGGCCAGCACCGCGGTCAGGTCGCGGTCGAACCCGGCCAGCCGCTCGACCGTGGCCCGGCTGGCCTGGCCGACGTCGAACCAGTCGGTGTCGATGTTGATCGTGACGCCGCCGTAGGTCTCGTCGTGCCCGCCCTGGGTCTGGTGCACGCGCTGGTGGTTCGCCCACTGCGAGGGCTGCACGTTCGGGTCGGCGGTGGTGTTCGTGTTGTTCCACGCGGCGATGTCGAGGACGTCGGGCGAGCTCGCGCCGTACGCCGCCGACTGGTCCTTGATCCCGGTGCTGGAGCTGGAGTACCAGCCGGAGCGGAAGCCGTTGCGGTGCAGTTCCTGGGTCCAGCCCTGCGAGTAGGAGATGACCAGCTGGGTGTAGCTGGCGTCGTAGTTCTCCATGTCGTCGTAGATGACCGAGGCGGGCGGGAAGTTCAGGCCGCGCGCCAGGTTCGCCGCGTCGTCGGCCTCGGAGGAGCCGAGCTGGAACGCGGTGGCCGGGGTGAGGTTCGTGAAGTCGCTCTGGGTGTTGCCGCTCGCGTCCTTGTACTCGGCCTGGCTCCCGACGTAGAGCGGCAGGAACCGCCAGCCGTTCGCGGCCTGGCGGCCGACCCAGTCCTTGGTGAGGTTCGCGGTGTTCTGCGGCTTGCAGCCCGGCGCGTAACGCAGTCCCCCGAGATAGATCCCGACGGCGCGGTACGGCGACTGCAGCCAGGCGTCCATCGAGGCGTTGTCCGGGGCCCAGCAGGGGTCGAAGCCGGCGCCGGAGTAGACCGTGCTCGGCACGGCCTCCGGTGTCGGCGGGCTCGCGGTCGCGCTGAGCAGCCAGGTGGCGAGCCCCGCCATGGCCAGAGCGGTCGCACAGACCGCTGCCGTGACCCGCTTGGGCCACCGATGGAACAACGCCGACACCTAACCCACACCCCGCCCTTTGTTTCCCCGAAGCAGACGGCGCGGGCTCGGACGAGCCCGCGCCGTCTGCTTCACTTGCTACGGCCCGTGGGGCCTCAGACCATCGGGTTCGACGGGTAGTCCACCCCGCCGCTCCCGCCGATGAGTCCGCCCACTACCTTGTCGACGCTCCCGGGGACCGCGACGTTTCCACCGAAGATCTCGGCCCGGTTGAACTGGCCGTTGTCCTGCCCCAGCCACTGCGCGGCCCCGCTCGGTACCCCGGTCTTCGGGTTGACCAGCAGCAGCGGACCGTTCTCGGTGCCCATCTCGGCGCCGCCGGACAGGGCGTCGGCCCAGTTCATCCCGGTGGCCAGGCCGACCGCGTTGGCGGAGCCGAAGAAGTACCGCGCGACCAGGGCCGAGGTCAGATACCGGTCGTCGCCCCACAGGCCCAGGAACGAGCCGGACTGGTAGCCGGCCGGGATCCAGTGCGACCCCAGTGCCTTGGCCGCCTGGCCGCCGATGCCGTCCAGCTCGATGAAGTTCGCAGGCTTCGTGTGCTGCGGGTCCGAGTTCAGATTGGTACGGCCGGTAAGCGGGGCCAGGTACTGGACTGTCGGCTGCGGCATCACCGCGTCGTCGGTGAGCAGCACGACCGCGTTCTTGCCCTGATGCGCGTTGATCGCGCCGGCCGCGGCACCGGCGGACAGCGGGTCGGCGAAGCCTTCGCCGGTGGCCACCAGGATGTAGTCCGGGGCGACGCCGGGACCGGTGATGGTGTTCGCGATCGCCACCGCGGTCGAGAAGCGGTCCTGGCCGGCGACCCGCTGCACGTGGTAGTTCAGCGCGGTCAGAGCGTTCGCCACGGCCGGGGACAGCGCTTGCGTGCCGCCGAGTACGAACACCGTCTTGGCGCCGTCGCCGGGGCCCAGCACGCGCTGGATCTCCGCCTTCACCGCCGAGTCCAGGCCGGACGTCCCGGTCAGCAGCAGCGGGCCGCCGACCTTCGCGGCCAGCGCCGAGCCGCCGAGCGCGTCGGCGAACTGGTCGGAGCGGCTGAGCACGACCGCCTTGGCCGCCACGCCCTGGGAGTTCTTGGCGCCCGCGGTGGCCCAGTGCGACTGGGAGACCTTGATGGCGGTGCCCAGGCGGTCGGCGCCGGCGATGCGCTCCACGTGGTCGCGGACCGTCGGCTGGAAGGCCGGCAGGCCGATGACCTTGGTGCCGGGGACGACCTCGGTGTAGGCGGCGCTCTTGGCGGCGGCGGCCGGGACCGACATGGTGTCGACGTCCTTGCCGGTGCTGTCCAGCGCCTGGAACACCAGGCCGGAGCCGTCCGGGGTCCACACCGGGTTCTCGAAGCCGCCGCCGTTGGTCACCTGGTTCAAGGTGGCGGCGGGGTTGCTCAGAGCGATCGTGTAGATGTTGTTGCCGGCGTTGGCCGGGGTCGGCGTCGCGGCGACGAAGGCGACGTGCGTGCCGTCCGCCGAGATCGACGGGTCCCAGCCGGTGGCGATCAGGACCGGCGTCGAGGCCGCCTGCGAGCGGTCCCACAGGTAGATCTGCGAGGCCTTGCCCGGCGTGTTGACCTGGTAGACCAGCAGCGAGCCCACCGCGTCGGGGTGGACGACATCACTCCCGGCCGCGGCCTGCAGCGTCTGGACGGCCGGGGCACCGCCGGTGCCCTGGATACCGTTGCCGTAGGCCCAGTTCAACACGAAGTTGTAGGGCTGCTTCGTGTCGGGGTTCGTGCCGGGGTCCTTCTCCGACCACACGACCTTCGACCCGCCGTCGATCCACGTCGGGTGGCTGCGGACGGTCCCGTTGGGCGGGACGGGGGCGATCATCTGGGCCGCGCCACCGGGGACGCCGGCCATGATCGCCCCGGTGGTGGTGTCCACCCACGCGGCCCGGGCGCCGGTCGGGGCCCACGCGAGGTCCCGCATCTGCGGGGCGAAGGCGAGCCCGTACTTGGTCCCGGTGACGGCGGCGACATGGGTCGGCGCCGAGGAGTTGCCCCCGGAGAAGGTGAGGGTCGCGGTGCCGCTCGGGCTCGGCGTGGTGGCGTTCGCCGCCGGGGCGATGAGTCCGGCCGCCGCGGCCACCGAGGTGGCTATCGTCGCGGTCAGCGCCAGCGGCCGGCGCAAAGCAGAGTCAGACATGAATTGGCTCCTTGGCCTGTCGTCAGCGCGGCGCTGCGCCCGGCGTGGGGGCGCGTCCCGAAATGCGCGGGCATGCCGCGGTGACGAGGTTAGGCCACACGAGCGAATGCGGTCCCTGATCCGGGACCGGTACGTAGGCGAATTCATATTTACGCCCCGGACAGATTCTCCGATTTGCGGCCAACCGTGGGTTCAGGTTCTGATGGGACGCATGACGCATCCTGGGACAGCTGTGGCCGAGCCGCTCTCGGGGCTCACTTCGGCCCAGGTCGAGCAGCGTGTCGCGGCTGGCGAGGTGAACGACGTCCCGGCGAGGACCTCGCGCTCGATGTCCGAGATCGTGCGTTCGAACGTCTTCACGCCGTTCAACGCGATCATCGGCACGCTGTTCGTGATCGAGCTGGCCGTCGGGCCGATCCAGGACGCGTTGTTCGGGTTCGTCATCGTCGCCAACTCCGCGATCGGCATCCTGCAGGAATGGCGTGCGAAGCAGACCCTGGACTCGCTGGCGGTGGTCGGCGAGGCCCGGCCCCGGGTCCTGCGCGACGGCGCCGAGCAGGAGATCGAGGCCTCGCGGATTGTGCTCGGCGACGTGATCGTGCTCGGTCCGGGCGACCGCGTGGTGGTGGACGGCACGGTGGCGCGCGCCGACGCCCTGGAGGTCGACGAGTCGCTGCTCACCGGCGAGTCCGACCCGGTGCTCAAGCGGGCCGGCGACCCGGTGATGTCCGGATCCTTCGTGGCGGCCGGCTCCGGCGCCTTCGAGGCCACCAAGGTCGGGCACCAGGCCTACGCCGCCAAGCTGGCCGAGGAGGCGCAGAAGTTCACGCTGGTCGACTCCGAGCTGCGCTCCGGCATCAACAACATCCTGAAGTACATGACCCTGCTGATGGTCCCGGCCGGGATCCTGCAGGTGGTGACCCAGCTGAACCGGGCCGGCGGGGTCCGCTCCGGGATCAGCCGCACCATCGCCGGGCTGGTGCCGATGGTCCCGGAGGGCCTGGTGCTGCTGACCTCGGTGGCGTTCGCGGTCGGGGTGATCCGGCTGGGCCAGAAGAACTGCCTGGTGCAGGAGCTGCCGGCGATCGAGGGGCTGGCGCGGGTGGACACCGTGTGCCTGGACAAGACCGGGACGCTGACCGAGGGCGGGATGGCCTTCGACGCGATCGAGGAGCTGCCGGGCGCTGGTGGCGCGGCCGGCGCTGGTGATGCGGTCGGTGCGGGTGGCGCGGCTGGCACGACTAGCGCGTCGTCCGGCGTGTCCGGCGCCGACGTGCCGACCGTCCTGGCCGCTCTCGGTGCGGCCGAGGAACGCCCGAACGCCACGATGCAGGCGGTCATGGAGCAGTTCCCGGGACCGGCGGCCGGCTGGACCGCCGCGCAGGTCGCGCCGTTCTCCTCGGCCCGAAAGTGGTCCGGGGTCACCTTCGCCGACGACAAGGGCACCTGGCTGCTCGGTGCCCCTGACGTCCTGGGCCGCGACACCCCGGCCGCCGACCGGGCGGAGAAGCTCGGCGCCACCGGCCTGCGGGTCCTGATGCTGGCCCGCGCCGAGGGCCCGGTGGACGCCGTGGTCGAGGGCTCGATCACCCCGGTCGCGCTGATCACGCTGCGCCAGCGGGTCCGCTCCGACGCCCGCTCCACGCTGGAGTACTTCGAGAAGCAGAGCGTCGCGCTGAAGGTGATCTCCGGCGACAACGCCGTGTCGGTCGGCGCGGTCGCGGCCTCCCTGAAGCTGCCCGGCGCGGCCGATCCGAAGGACGCCCGGACGCTGCCCGAGGGCGACGCCGCCGCGTTCGCCGAGGACGTCGCCGAGCACTCCGTCTTCGGCCGGGTGACCCCGCAGCAGAAGCGCGAGATGGTCAAGGCGCTCCAGTCGCGCGGGCACACCGTGGCCATGACCGGCGACGGCGTCAACGACGTGCTGGCCCTGAAGGACGCCGACATCGGCGTGGCGATGGGCTCCGGCGCCGGGGCGACCAGGGCGGTCGCGCAGATCGTGCTGCTGGACGACCGCTTCGCCACGCTGCCGGAGGTGGTCGCCGAGGGCCGCCGGGTGATCGGCAACATCGAGCGGGTCGCCAACCTGTTCCTGGTGAAGTCGGTCTACTCGTTCGTGCTGGTGATCCTGGTCGGCATCTTCCAGCTCGAATACCCCTTCCTGCCCCGGCACACCACGCTGATCGCCGCGCTGACCATCGGGATCCCGGCGTTCTTCCTGGCGCTGGCGCCGAACTACGAGCGCGCCAAGCCCGGCTTCGTGCGCCGGGTGCTGCGCTTCGCGATCCCGGCCGGCCTGGTCGCCGGGATCGAGGTGTTCGTCGCGTACTGGGTGGCGCGCGGCGAGACGGACGCGCTGGGGGAGGCTCAGACCACTGCGATGATCTCGCTGTTCGCGTGCAGCCTGTACATCGTGCAGCTGGTGGCGCGGCCGATCGTCTGGTGGAAGGTCGTGCTCATCGCGTCGATGGCCGGCTTGTTCGTGCTCTGCGTCGCGCTGCCGTACGGCCGGCACTTCTTCGATCTGCACTTCGGACCGTGGTACCAGTGGACCACGGGCCTGGCGATCGCCGCGGTGGCGTGCGTCGCCTTGGAGGTGCTGTGGCACTATCTGAGCGCACACAGCAAGAGTGCGGCGACGGAGCCTGCCGAAGCCGGCTAGCCGCCGCTACCCGTTACCCGTTCGTGCCCGCCGTGCCTCAGCTGCAGCCGGCGGCCTTCAACGCCGTCGGGTTGACGCCCGGCGTGATGCCCGCCAGTTGGCACAGCGTGGAGTCCGCGACCTGCCAGTGCCCGGACGCCGAGTCGTAGATCGCGTCGCCGGTGGCGTGCGGCAGCGCCGGCTGGCCGTTGAGCAGGATCGCGAAGTCGACCTTGGCGTGCGTGGCGCTGTCGAACGTCACGGTGTTCACCTGGATCGAGGACTTCTCGCCGCTGGCCGCCGCGGCCAGCGCCGTGAGCAGCGCCTGGACCTGGGCGGCGTTCTGCACCATCGACCCCTTGGTCGCGGCGTCGATGCTGTTGTCGAAGAACTTGTTGTACGCGTCCTTCACCTGCTGGGTGGCGCCCGCGACGTCGGTGGGCTGACCCCCGGTCGCGGAGCTGGACGAGCTGGACGAGCTGCTGGAACTGGAACTGCTGGAACCGCCCGCGGCGGAACTGGAGCTGGAACTGCTCGAACCTCCGGTGGAGGTGCTGCTACCGCTCGCCGACGGCGAGGACTTGCTGGAGGAACAGCCGGCGGCGAGGAGTGCCGCGACGGCCAGGGTTGCGCCGGTACGAACGAGCGATGTGCGTCTTGATGTCACGGAGGATCACGCTCCTGAAGAGTATTCCCGGCCTCTTCCACCTGACATACCATCATCTCCAGTAAGGGTCCACAGACACACCCGCCTCATTGATGTCGACGGAGGAAGGTGTCCCACCTATGTCCCGCCTCGATGACCTTGATCGGCGGACGCGCGTGGCGCTCGGCGGGGCCGTCGGCTTCGTCGGGATCCTGCTGTTGGTCCTCGGCTGGTATCTGATATCCGGCGAGGCGATCGCGGCGAAGCAACTACCGTATCTGGCCTCTGCTTCGATACCCGGCGCGGTGCTGGTGGTCTGCGGATTCGTGCTCGCGGTGTCTGGGACAACGGACCCTGACACCGCCCGCCGGATCGCCGAGTTGCACGCGCTGTTCACCGAGGCCGTGGACGACAGCACGGCCGGGACCGTCGGGACCGAGGAGTAGGCGCGCGATGTTCTACGCCGGTCTCGCGCTGAACGGACTGGCGATCGGGTGCGTGGCGGCACTCGCCGCGGTGGGGCTGCTGGCCACGTATCGGGTGACCGGCGTGTTCAACATCGCCTTCGGATCCAACGCGGTGTTCTGTGCCTACGTGATGTGGCAGTGCGTGCGGGTGTGGCGGATGCCGGTGGCCGTGGCCGCCCTGCTGGTGCTGGGGGTCGTCGCCCCGGGCGTCGGGCTGGTGCTGGAGCGGCTGGTGTACCGGCCGCTGCGGCGCAGCGGCGCGTCCGGGCTGCTGGTGGCGACGCTCGGGGTGCTGGTGCTCCAGCTCGGACTGGTCTTCCTTTTGTGGGGAGGGCGCTCCTACGTCGACGCGCCGTCGTTGCTGCCCGCCGGATCGGTGCGGCTGCCGGGCTCGCTGACCCTCCCCTACGCGACCATCGTCGAGCTCTGCGTCGTGGCGCTGATCGCCGTGCTGTTGACCTTCCTGCTGCGCGCCACCCGGGTCGGGCTGATGGTGCGGGCCGTGGTGGACGACCGCGACCTGGCCGCCGCGCTGCTCCCCGCCGACCGGCTCGCCGCCGGGGGCTGGGCCTTCGGGTCGTTCCTGGCCGGCGTCGCGGGCGTGCTCTGGGCGCCGATCTACCACCTGGACCCGTACAGCCTGACCCTGACCGTGCTGGAGACGATGGGCGTCGCGGTGCTGGCCCGGCTGACGTCGCTGCCGGTGGCCGTGCTGGCGGCGCTGGCGATCGGGATCGGGCAGACCGAGCTGACCGCGGTGCATCCGCCGGTGCGCTGGCAGGGGCTGGTGGACGCGTTCCACACGAACCTGTTCGTGCTGGTGCTGTTCGCGGCGCTGATGGTGGTGCCCCGGCTGGGGATCCGGGACTCCGGGCCGGTCGGCGGGGGACTGCACCGGGTCGGCGCGCGCCGGACTTCGAACCCTGACGCGATCAGCCGGCTGCCGCTGGGCGCGCTGTCCTTGGTCCTGGCGCTGCCGCTGTTCTTCGACCCGGCGGATCTGCGGGCCTCGCTGGCGGTGCCGGCGCTCGCGGTGGTGTTCGTCTCGCTGGTGGTCGCCACCGGGTACGCCGGCCAGATCTCGCTGGGGCAGGCCGGGTACGCCGGGCTCGGGGCGCTGTTCATGGCCAAGCTGGCCGGAGCCGGGGTGCCGTGGCTGCTGGCGCTGTTCCTCGGACCGTTGCTGGTGGTGCCGTTGGGCTGGCTGACCGGATACCCCGCCATCCACCGCCGCGGCCTCTATCTCGCGCTGACCACCTTCGCCACGGCGGCGGTGGTAGCGCGGTTCGTGTTCGCCCAGCCGGTGTTCGTCGGCGGACTGGTGGTCTCCCGTCCTCCGGGCTTCACCGACGACCACTGGTTCTACGGCCTCGAACTCGCCTGCCTACTGCTCGCGCTGCTGCTGGTCCGCTCGCTGCACACCGGCCCGCTGGGGCGCGCGCTGGTGGCGTTGCGCGATTCGGAGGCGGCAGCCGTCTCGGCGGGCATCGATGTGCGGCGCATGAAGGTGTTCGTGTTCGCCTGCGCGGCCGGACTGGCCGGGCTCGGCGGCGCGCTGACGACCTCCGCCGCGCAGGCGTTCAACCCCACGGACTTCGATCCGGTGCAGGGCCTGGTGTGGTTCGCCGCGGTCGCGGTGTGGGGCGTGGACTCGGCGCTGGGCGCCGTGGTCGGGGCCGCGGCGCTGGTCGCGGTGGACGTCGGGACGGTGGTGGGGGTGTCGGGGCTGTTGATCGGCATCGGCGCCGTGCTGCTGGGGCGCTTCCCGGGCGGGATCGGGGCGGCGGTGCGGCGTGCGGGGGACTGGCTGGCCCGGCCGCCGGAGCGTGCGGTGAGCCGTCGGCTGAGCCCGGCGGGGCGCGCGGCGGCGGCGCGGGTGCGGGAGCGGCGGGTGTCATGAACGGCGGACTGGAAGTCAGGGGATTGAGTCGGCGGTTCGGCGGAGTGAGCGCGGTCGACGACGCGGACTTGGACGTGCCTGCCGGCGCGGTGACGGCACTGATCGGGCCGAACGGGGCCGGGAAGACGACGCTGTTCCACTGCGTCACCGGCTTGGACACGGCGGATGCCGGGATGGTGACGCTGGTCGGCGCTGCTTCCGATGGCGCCGACTCAGCTTCTTCGCGCTTAGTTCTCAGCGGCCTGCCACCGCATGCCCGAGCCCGCGCCGGGGTCGCCTGGACCTTCCAGCGCATCGAACTGTTCGCCGGCCTCACCGTCGCCGAGAACATCCGGGTCGGCGCCGAGAACCGCCGCGGCCGTCCGCTGCTGGCGGGACTGCTCGGTCTGCCCGACCCCCGCCGCGCCGCCCTGCAGGCCACCACCGCCGCCGTCCTGGACCGTCTCGGCCTCACGCCGCTGGCCGACGTCCCCGCCGGGTCCCTGCCCACCGGCACCATGCGGCTGGTCGAGGTCGGCCGGGCGCTCGCCGCCGAACCCGCCGCGCTGCTGCTCGACGAGCCGGCGTCCGGACTTGACGACCAGCAGATCGCCCGCCTCGCCGAGGTGCTGCGCGCGCTCGCCGCCGACGACCTCGCGATCCTGCTCGTGGAGCACGACATGCGCTTCGTCACGGCCGTCGCCGACCGCGCGTACCTCATGGTCGCCGGGCGTGTGCTGCTCTCCGGCAGTCCCGCCGAGGTGTTCGCCTCCGATGTGGCGCGCGAGATTTACGTCGGTGAGTCCTGAGATGCTCACCCTCGACGCGCTGCGCGTCCGCTACGGCCCTCTGGAGGCGTTGCACGGCGTCAGCCTCACCGTCGTGCAGGGCGAGGTGACCGCGGTCCTGGGTCGCAACGGCGCCGGTAAGTCCACGCTGCTGCGCGCGGTCGCCGGCTACCTGCGTGCTTCCTCCGGCCGGATCCGATGGCAGGGCTCTGACATCACCCGCGCGACCATCGGCCGCCGCGCCGCCGCCGGCGTGATGCTGATCCCCGACGAGGGCGGGGTGTTCCGCACCTTGGCCGTGCGCGAGAACCTGGACCTGTTCGCCGCGGGCCGCGACCTCACGCCGGCCTTCGACGCGTTCCCCGACCTCAGTACCCTGTCGCGCCGCCGCGTAGCCCTGCTGTCCGGCGGCGAACAGCAGATGCTCGCCCTGTCCCGCGCGCTCCTGGCACCCTGGCAGCTGCTCCTGGTCGACGAGCTCTCGCACGGGCTGGCCCCGGTCCTGGCGACCCGCCTCTACGACGTCCTCGCAGCCCTGGCCGCGGCCCACCCCGACCGCGCCGTCGTCCTCGCCGAACCCCACCCCCGCGAAGCCTTGGCCCTCGCCGACCGCGTCCACGTCCTGCGCCGCGGCGAACTGGCCGCGACGGGTTCCCCCACCGACTTCGACCCGGCTACCTTGTGACCATGGACGCGCCCACGGAGCTCTTCGACCCCGCCCGCGACCCCCGAGCCGACCTCGCCGATGCCCGCAGAGCCGCAGCCGCCGACGGCAAGGACATCCTGCTGGCCCTCGGCGCCCGCTGGTGTCCCGACTGCACCGCCTTCGAGGACTGGACCCGCGACCCCGAGGTGGCGGAGCTCCTGGCACAGAAGTACCACCTGGTGACCGTGAGCGTCGGCACCGACCGAGGCCAACGCGACCAGAACAGCGACATCGACGCCGACTTCAACCACCCGATCGCCGGCGGCATACCGTCCCTGTCGGTCCTCAACCCCGAGGGCAAGATCCGCTTCGACTCCGCCGACGGCGAGTTCGCCCGCGCGCGGAAGATGAAGCCCGCGGACCTGCTGGACTTCCTGAAGTACGGGCGCTGACAATCACATTAGGCCGAACAGGTGATTGAAAGACATTCGCCTGCGGTGACCGACTGGCTACGCTGAACTTATGGAGTCAGATCGAGTTCCACCTGAAAGTTGGTCTCCCAGTGCGACACGCAGTCGCTCCGTGCAAGCGGACGATCTATTTTGAGGTCAGAGTGTCCATATAGATCGTCGCGGATCAGTGTCCAAGATCTGTCCCCAGGTTCGCATGCGTCGCTGGTAACGGCGGGGTGTGAAGCCGAATCGGTCAAACCCAAGAGCGGCCCGCGCCATCGGGCGGCAACAGGTGAAGGGGAAGGTCGGACGGGCTAATGCGAATGAACCCTTGATGACACCTCGTTACAGCTAGGCCGCGTCGATGGCGATGCAGGCGGCGGTTCTAGGACCTGGCGCGGAAGAGCGCCATGCGACTCCCGGAGTTGGGCGTCCGGGGGCAGGACACCGCAGGTCCCGGGGTTAAGAGGGAGCCCAACCCGACCGCATCTTGGCGGAGCGGAACGTGGAAACCCCGTTGGAGTCCGGCCGATGGCCGGTAAGCCGGAGGTAACGAAGGCCCAATCCTCCAGCGGGAACAGGATGATCCGAGAAGCGAATGCCGATGGGGCGAAAGCCCAGGGGAAAACTATGCGACTGGCCTCAGCCGCGTAGCAATAACCCGTCGGATACGGGACTGATGCCCGGCCCGAAAGGGAGCCCACGCGGATCAGGTGGACCTGTGACGTGAAGCAGCAAGGAAGCCAGAACCGAAGGACAAGTTAGACGTTGGAGGCGGGTGTGGCAACGAAGCAAGTCGCGTCGCGGTCCTCCGCGCCGACGAACGGACCTGAGGACCACGCGGCGGAGTGGACCAGCATCGACTGGGCCACCACCGAGGCGGCGGTACGGCAACTGAGGCAGCGGATCTTCACGGCAGCCAGGGAAGGGGACCTGAAAAGGGTCCGCAACTTGCAGAAGCTCATGCTGCGCTCGCACGCGAACACGCTGGTAAGCGTCAAGCGGGTGACACTGCAGAGCCAAGGCCGCCGGACGGCCGGCATTGACCGGGAGGTCATCCTCACCCCGCAGCAGCGGGGGATGGTGGCCGCGCAGATCTCAGCGGAGAGCAGCCCCGGCAAGGCTCAGCCGGTTCGGCGCGTGTACATCCCGAAGGCCAACGGGAAACAGCGCCCGCTAGGGATTCCGGTCATCAGGGACCGGATCGAGCAGGCCCGCGTGAAGAACGCGCTGGAGCCTGAGTGGGAAGCCCGGTTCGAGTCCAGGAGCTACGGCTTCCGGCCCGGCCGGGGCTGTCACGACGCGATCGCACAGATCTTCTGCATCGCCGGTCACAAGACCGCGCGAAGGCCGTGGATCCTGGACGCGGATCTGACAGCGGCATTCGACCGCATCAGCCACGACTACCTGATGAACAGCCTCGGGACGTTCCCAGCCAGGGATGCGATCCGAAGCTGGCTCAAGGCCGGGGTGATGGATCGCGGCCAGTTCGCGCCGACCCTGGAGGGAACTCCGCAAGGTGGCGTGATCAGCCCGTTGCTGTTGAACATCGCGCTACATGGCATGGAAGCAGCTGCTGGGCATCGGGTATGGAAGGACGGGAAAGCCCCGGCCGACGCCCCGATGCTGGTCAGGTACGCCGACGACTTCGCAGTCTTGTGTCACAGCGAGGAACAGGCGCACCAGATCCGCGAGGTACTCGCCCGGTGGATGCAGCCCCGAGGAGTCGCTTTCAACGAGGAGAAGACAAGCATCGTCCACCTCGATGACGGCTTCGATTTCTTGGGGTTCAACATCCGCCGCTACAGCGGGAAGCTGCTGATCAAGCCGAGCAAGAAGGCCATCGGGAGAGTCCGGGAACGGTTGCGTGCCGAGATGCTCTCCTTGCGGGGAGCCAACGCGGCAGCCGTGATCAAGCGGCTCAACCCGATCATCAAAGGCTGGGCCACCTACTACCGGACGGTGGTGTCCAAGAAGGCGTTCACCGACTTGGACAGCCACATGTGGACGCTCACCTGGAAGTGGGCCAAGCATTCCCACCCGATGAAGCCGAGGAACTGGACGATGACCAGGTACTTCGGCCGGTTCAACTCGACCAGGATGGACAAGTGGGTGTTCGGTGACCGCGACAGCGGCACCTACCTCTACAAGTTCGCTTGGACCAGTATCGACAGGCACATCATGGTCAAGGGGAGCAACTCCCCAGACGACCCGCTGCTGGTCGACTATTGGGCGATCCGCCGACGTGGCAGGCTCCCGAGGACGATCACCAGAGCGTCACTCAACCTCGCCGCGCGCCAACAGGGGCTCTGCCCGCTGTGCAAACAGCCGCTGATCCCCGACGCCGATCTCGAACCGGAAAGCCCGGATGAGTGGGCAGCCTGGTTCGCGGCACCGACGAAGGCACTGAACACGCACCACTTCGTCTACCGGCAATTCGGCGGGACCGACACACGAGCCAACCTTCGTCTCGTACACGCTGACTGCCACCGACACCACCATGCCGGTGACCACAGAAGGGCCAAGGAAGCATGAAAACCCCGGACCGCCATCAGGGTCCGCTTGAGCCGGATGCGGGGAAAGCCCGCACGTCCGGTTCTGAGGGGGCCGGAGTGGAGCAATCCACTTCGGCTACCCGACTGAGCGTTGGCTATGTGGAGTTGCCGCTCCCGGACTCGCCGTACGAGATGTGGGTCCGCGGCGAGCTTGAGCGTTTTCTCGGGCTGCCGGAGGGGTTCCGCGCCGAGATCATCGAGGGGGACATCGTCGTGTCACCTGCCGCTCGCTTCAAGCACAACAGGATGGCTTTGCGCATTGCGCACGTGATCGAGCAGGCCGGTGACACCGATCCAGCCTTCCCCTGGGTGGCAGTCATCGGAACCGAAGTCGGCGAGCCATCCAGCAGGGGCTGGATCCCCGACGTGGCCGTGATGGATCGGGCGCGCTCTGACGAGGCCAGCGCGGCGGACGCGGTGGTCATCGGCCCGTTGGACATGGCCATGGCGATCGAGATTACGTCGCCGTCGAACGCCGATCACGACCGCGAGCCCGGCCCTCAGCACCGGCGGAAGAACGGGAACCGGATCATGACCAAGTGGACCGACTACGCCTCCGCCGGCGTCGAGTACTACCTGCTGGTCGACCGGGATCCACGCGTTGCGCGCGCGACGCTCTACTTCGATCCGAATCCGGAAACCAGCCGCTACGAGTCCGCTGTCGCCTGGGAATTCGGCGAGCCGATCGTCCTGCCGGAGCCGTTCGGCGTGACCATCGACACCGCCGAGTGGACGGCCTGGCCCGCCTAGAAGCGACTAAGCCCCATACAACCGCTGCATCGCATAAGCCGTCATCTGCTCGATCGCCTTCGCGTCGAACACGATCCGGTGCTCCCCCTCGATGTCCAGCACGATCCCGTACCCCGTGGGCAGCAGGTCCAGCACCTCGCCGCCGGTCACCGTGAAGTAGCGCGACTCCTCGCCCGAGTACGCCCGCAGCTCCGTCAGCGAGCTGAACATCGGGATCACCGGCTCCGGGGTGTCGTGCAGCGCCAGGAAGCCTGGCTGCTCGCCGCGCGGGCAGTAGATCTTCGCGCTGTTGAACACGGTGTAGAAGTCCTCCGGGCCCATCACGCCGCCGGCGAACGCGCGGATGGCGTCGCTCAGGGCGGCGTTGGCCACCTGGGACGGCGGGGGCTCCTGGGGATAGCCGTACACGTCATGAGAGCCTACCCGGCGCTTCGGGGGCAGTGCACCGCGCTCGCGTGATCCACCTCACCGGTCCGGGTGGCGAATAGGGCGGGGTGCGGGCTTGCCACTAGTTACCAGTGGGTAGCATCCTGGGGAGAGCATATTACTCACCAGTACGACCGGAACGTAAACCCTGAGCCGGTCCGGGACAGCGGGAGCCTACGGCGATGAGCCACTACAAGTCGAACCTGCGCGACATCGAGTTCAACCTCTTCGAGGTGTTCGGGCGCGGCGAGGTCTACGGGACCGGCGAGTACGCCGACATGGACGTCGACACCGCCAAGGAGATCCTGGCCGAGGTCGAGCGGCTGGCCGTGGACGAGCTGGCGCCGAGCCTGCTCGACTCCGACCGCAACCCGCCGATCTTCTACCCGGACACCAACTCGGCCACCCTGCCGGAGAGCTTCAAGCGCTCCTACAAGCAGTTCATGGACGCCGAGTGGTGGCGCCTGGGCCTGCCGGTCGAGCTCGGCGGCACCCCGACCCCGCGCACCCTGCGCTGGTCGGTGGCCGAGCTGGTGCTGGGCGCGAACCCGGCGATCTGGATGTACTCCTCCGGCGCCGACTTCGCGACCGTGGTCTGGAACCTGGGCACCGAGGAGCAGCGCAAGGTCGCGCGCTGCATGGTC
The DNA here is from genome assembly GCF_041261445.1 of Catenulispora sp. EB89. Lineage (NCBI taxonomy): Bacteria > Bacillati > Actinomycetota > Actinomycetes > Catenulisporales > Catenulisporaceae > Catenulispora > Catenulispora sp. EB89. The sequence continues at coordinate 138,435 of NZ_JBGCCU010000001.1, read as the reverse complement.
GAGGGCCAGTGGGGCTCCACCATGGTGCTCACCGAGCCGGACGCCGGCTCCGACGTGGGCGCCGGCCGCACCAAGGCGGTCCAGCAGGCCGACGGCACCTGGCACATCGACGGCGTGAAGCGGTTCATCACCTCCGGCGAGCACGACCTCAGCGACAACATCATCCACCTGGTGCTGGCCCGCCCCGAGGGCGCCGGCCCCGGCACCAAGGGCCTGTCGCTGTTCATCGTCCCGAAGTTCGAGTTCGACTGGGAGACCGGCGAACTCGGCGAGCGCAACGGCGCCTTCGTCACCAACGTCGAGCACAAGATGGGCCTGAAGGCCTCCACCACCTGCGAGGTCACCTTCGGCCAGGCCGGCGTCCCGGCCAAGGGCTGGCTGCTCGGCGAGGTGCACGACGGCATCGCGCAGATGTTCAACATCATCGAGTTCGCGCGCATGATGGTCGGCACCAAGGCCATCTCCACGCTGTCCACCGGCTACCTGAACGCGCTGGAGTACGCCAAGGAGCGCGTGCAGGGCGCGGACCTGACCACCCCGGGCAAGGACGCCCCGCGCGTGACCATCACGCACCACGCCGACGTGCGCCGCTCGCTGATGACGCAGAAGGCCTACGTCGAGGGCATGCGCTCCCTGGTGCTCTACACCGCGACCTTCCAGGACACGATCGAGCAGGCCCGCGCCGCCGGCACCGAGGACCAGGACGCGGTGCGCATGAACGACCTGCTGCTGCCGATCGTCAAGGGCTACGGCTCGGAGAAGTCCTACGAGCAGCTGGCGCAGGCGCTGCAGATCTTCGGCGGCTCCGGCTTCCTGCAGGAGTACCCGCTGGAGCAGTACATCCGCGACGCCAAGATCGACTCGCTGTACGAGGGCACCACCGCGATCCAGTCGCTGGACCTGTTCTTCCGCAAGATCGTGAAGGACGGCGGCGTCGCGCTCACCGCCCTGACCGAGCAGATCTCCGGCTTCCTGGCCGCCGACCCGGGCGGCGAGGACCTGGCCCGCGAGCGCCGGCTGCTGGCCGTCGCGCAGGGCGAGGTCGGCGCGATGCTCAAGGCGATGCTCGACAAGGCCGGCGAGTCGCTGTCGGACCCGCGGCAGCTGCACATCGTCGCGCAGAACACCGTGCGCTTCCTGTTCGCCCTCGGCGACGTCGTCGTCTCCTGGCTGCTGCTGCGCGGCGCCACCGTCGCGCAGGCGGCGCTGGCCGACGGCGCGGCCGACCGGGACGTGGCGTTCTACACCGGCAAGATCGCGGCGGCGAAGTTCTTCGCCCGCAACACGCTGCCGCTGCTGGCCGGGCAGCGCGCGATCGTCGAGGCGACCGACAACTCGCTGATGGACGTGCCGGAGGAGGCCTTCTAAGCCTCTTCGCATTTCACGGAGTCGCCCCTACTCTGCGCCACTATGGCGAGGGCAGGGGCGATTCTGCGTATCGCGGTGCGGACGGTCGGCGAGCTGCTGGTCACCTTCTCCGCACTGCTGGCACTGTTCATCGTGTATCAGCTCTATTACACGAACGTGGTCGGTCGGCGGGACATGACCCACGAAGTGAACGTCATGCACAAGCAGTGGACGGCCACGGCGCCCGCGCACCCGGCCGCCCCGGCGCCGCACGGCGAGTCCGCCCCGGTCCCGGCCCCGCCTCCGCCGCCGGTGCTGCACAACGGCGACGACGTCGCGATCCTGTACATCCCGCGCCTGGGCTCCGGCACCGGCGCGTCGGGGCCTGACGAATCAAAGCCCGACGACACCGGCATCCCGGTCCTCGAAGGCGTCGGGCTGGACATCCTGAACAAGGCCACCGGCCACTACCCGGGCACCGCGCTGCCCGGCGAGGTCGGCAACTTCGCGGTGGCCGGCCACCGCAAGACGCACGGCGAGCCGTTTCGCCACCTCGACGAGATGCGCGCCGGCGACCTGGTCTACGTGGAGACCGCGCAGAACTGGTACACCTACCGGATCGACGCCGACCCGGTGATCGTCCAGCCCACGGATCTCGCGGTGGTGGACCCGGTGCCCGGCGAGCCCGGGGTCCAGCCGACGCAGGATCTCATGACCCTGACGACCTGCAATCCTTGGTGGTCCTCCACGCAGCGGATGATCGTGACCGGGCATCTGATCGCCACCCGCCCCCGCTCCTGAGGGTCTGACGATCCGTCAGATGACTATTGACACTCCATCAGATTCCTCCATCAATGGCTAGGCAGTTCGATCTGTCGTTCGATGTCAGGAGGCATCCATGGGTCGTCAACACGTGCCCAGAAAGCGGGTTACCGAACGGGTCGCAGCAGTGGGAGGCGCCGTCACGGTCGCCGCGGCGGCGCTGGCGGTGTTCGCGCCGAGTGCCAGCGCGGACCCGGTGGACGTCGGTTACGGGAGCTGTACCAGCAGCAACACGGCGCTGTCCGCGCCGCCGCCGAACTACGTCTCGCACGTGACGCTGAAGACTCAGAGTTCTTCGTTCCAGGTGGGCAAGCCGATCGCCATCACGTGGCACTACTCAATCTCCACCGCCCCCGGACCGGCCGGTATCCCGATAGCGAACGTGGCCACCGCGAAGGCGACGATCGTCGTCGGCGGCGCGGCGAGCTCGTCGATCACCGCCGGGCCGTCGGGCACCTTCCCGCCGGCCATCGTCCCGGCCGGGGGTACGTTCCAGATCCCTGACATGACCGCGACGTTCACGGCCAAGGCGCCCGGGACCTACACGTTCACGCCCGGCGACAACGAACAGGACATCGCCCAGCCACCCCTCACCATCGGGTGTAAGGCCTCTGCGTCCGGTTCCGCCTTGACGATCACCGTCACACCGGCGACCGGCGGCGGGAGCTCGTCGAGCCCTTCGACGACCTCGGCTGGCAGTAGCAGCAGCGCCGCGACCAGCAGCTCGTCGACGTCGTCCACCGGCGTCCTGCCGCACACCGGCTTCGACGGCCGGTGGCTGGCCGGCGGCGTGGTGCTCGCGGCCGCGCTCGGCGGTACGAGCCTGTACGCCACCCGCCGGCGGCGCGGAAGCCACGGCTGAACCGGGGCGCAGTGCTACCGAAAAGCTCTGATTCACCCGCAATCCGCGCTCCGGCGGCGGCCCGGTGTTCGAACGTGCGTATTGACTTCGCATCCGAGCTGACCGTGAATATCTGACGCTCCATCAGAACCGGTGTACGACAACCCACCCCTGCGGGCCGCCGGCCCGTGGGTTTGTCACCCCCTCACAGAAGAGAGGGCACCACCAGTGAGACAAGGGTTCGGATCAAGACACAGGACAAGACCCGGCCGGGCCATAGCCCTGGCCGGCACGCTCGCCGTGGCACTCGCCACCGCGACGGCCCTGGCGCCGATCGCCGAGGCCGGAACCACGACCGTGACCTTCGGCAGCTGCACCAGCAGCAACCCGGCGCTCGCGGCACCGCCGCCGAACTACAGCAGCCAGGTGACCCTGACCCCCTCGGCGAGTTCCGTCGCCGTCGGGTCGCCGGTCACCATCACCTGGCACTACTCGCTGTCGACGGCTCCCTCCCCGGGCATCCCGATCGCCAACGCGGCCACCGCGAAGGCCCAGATCCTGGTCGGCGGAGCGGCCAGCAGCACGATCACGGCCGGACCCTCGGCGGCGTTCCCGCCGGCACCGGTCGCCACCGGCGGGACGTTCCAGATCCCGGACTTCACCGCCACCTTCACCCCGACGACGGCCGGCACGTACACGTTCACGCCCGGGAACAACGAGCAGGACGTGGCCCAGTTCGGCATCGTCATCCAGTGCACGGCCAGCGGCGCCAGCGCGGCGGCCACGGTCACCGCGACCAACGCCTCGGCCTCCGTGGGCAGCGCCTACGTGCGGCCCGGCGGCACGGTGAGCTTCACCGGGGCCGGCTGGATCGCCGGGGAGACGGTCACCCCGTCGTTCATCGACAGCGCGGGCACCGCGACCCCGGGCACGGCGATAACCGTCCCGGCAGGCGGCGCGATCTCCGGTTCCCTCGGGGTTCCCGCGGCGGCTGCCACCGGGGCCGGCTCGCTGGTCCTGACCGGTAGCACCAGCGGCGCGGTCCCGACCGCGGTGACCGTGCTGGGCGCGCCGACGCTGAGCGCGTCGCCGTCGTCCGGCGGCCCGGGCACCGTCGTCGGCCTGTCCGGCGGCAACTGGGATCCCGGCGCGACCGTGGCGGTCAGCGGGGTGGACGCGTCCAACAACCCCGTCGGCAGCCCCGCGACGCTGACCGCGGACGCCTCCGGGCACCTGTCCGGCAGCTACACGGTCCCCAGCACCGCGATCGCCGCCATCGGCGCCGCGGAACTGGTCGGCGGCGCGCCGAGCACGACCCTGCGCGCGGCGGCGGCGTTCACCTTCGCCGGCAACTCCTGCTCCGCTGACGCGGCCGGCGCGGCCGTCTCCGCAACGGGCACCTGCTCGGTACCGCAGAGCGCGAACGTGGCAGTCACCGGCGGGCCGTTGCAGATGACGGAGAACACCGGCGCGGTGGCCTTCCCGGGCGTGACCCTGAACGGCACCGCGCACACCCAGGCCGGAACGCTCCAGCAGGTCGACGTCCAGGACTTCCGCGGCACCACCAACGGATGGGTCCTGAACGCCACGATGTCGGACCTGGCGCTCACCGGCGGGCCGTACGCCGACAGCGGCGCCGCGCCGATCCCGGCGGGCAACGTGTCGGTCGGCGGCCTGAAGTGCGCCGGCAACCCGGCCGGTTCCCCGCCGTACCCGTCGACCCCGACGGCCGGCTCCGGCGGCGCGCTGAGCACCACCACGGCGGTCACGCTGTGCTCGCAGGCGGCAGGCGGGACCAACCCGCCGACCGTCACCGGCGGCGACTTCCTGATCAACGGCGGGCTGAGTCTGACGGTCCCCGCGTACGTCCTGCAGGGCACCTACACAGGCACGGTCACCATCACCTTGCAGTGACGCGAGCGGCTTCCGGTGGGGCGAGGTCCATTCGCCCCACCGGAAGCCACAGCCATGAGTACCACACCGGCCGACTTGCCGAGGAGATCGCTGTGGAGATCACTGTGCAGAGCTCTGGAGAGAACGCGGTGGTCGGTCGGGGTATGCGCAACCGCATAGCGTCGGTGCTCCTGGCCGTCGCGTTACTCGTCGGTGTCTCCATCGCCTTCGGGAGCGCAGACGCCAGGGCGGACAGCGGGTCATGGTCCGTGCAGCCCGCGCCGAAGCCGGGTTCGCCGGCCGGCGCGCGCCAGTACTTCATCCTGGAGGGCCGGCCGGGCAGCACTCTGCAGGACGGTCTCGCGGTGTCCAACTACACCGACCACCCGATCACCTACTACGTGTACGGCGCAGACGGCTACAACACCCCGAAGGACGGCCAGTTCGCGCTGCGGGACCACGGGTACCCGATGACCGGCGTCGGTTCCTGGGTGCGCACCGCGTTCCCGACTATCACTGTTCCAGCGCGTACCTCCACTGTCGTGCCGATCTCTATAGCGATTCCTCAGAACGCCTCTCCAGGCGATCACGTAGGCGGCGTCTCCGGTATGGACACCGCCGTGGAGAGCGTGCAGCAGCAGGGGAACGTCCGGGTCGGCATCAAGCGCGTCGTCGCCGCGCGGCTCTATGTGCATGTCGACGGTCCCGCTGTCGGCGGTCTGACGGTCACCAACCTGAAAGTCTCCGGATCCGCACCTTTCCCGGCCTATGTGAGTGACAGTGACGGGACGGTTACTGCAACGGTCACTAATAGCGGCAACTTGCTGGAGTCCCCGAAAGCGCATCTCCATGCGACGGGAATCTTCGGGACGCTGATAGACCGGACGGTTCAGCTTCCGCAGATCCTGCCGGGACAGAGCGTCGATTTCTCACAGGTGTGGAAGAACATGCCGCCCTTTGAGATCGGAACTCTGCATCTCGATGTCACCGACGAGTCCGCTTCTCCGCCGGTGACATCGACGGCTGAGGCCTCGGTGACCCTGATTCCCTGGTTCACCCTGCTGGTGGTCGTACTCGTGGTGCTCGCGCTGCTGGTGGCGCTGGTGTTCTGGCGGCGGCGTCGGAGCCCTCTGCCGCTCCCAGCCGGGCGCGAGCCGTCGAAGGCCGCGGCGCCCTGATGCGCGGGCTGGCCGCTTCTGCCGCGGCGATCCTGCTGGCGGTCGGCCCGGTGACGCCTGCCGTGTCCGCTGCGTATGCCGGGTATGCCTCGTCCGCCGCTCCGGTCGTTTCGGATGTGCACACCGGCGCCGCCGACGGTCCCGCCCTGGCGCTGTCCAAGAGCACGGCGAAGCTGGGGGAGTACATCAGCGTGACCGGCAGCGGGTTCCCCGCCGGGGCCCGGTTGCAGGTGGAGATATGCGGCATCGGCGGAACGTCGAACTCCTGCGCCATCGCGGCCGCGGTCATCGCGACGACGGACGCCGCCGGCGGGTTCCACCGGAGCCTGCCGGTCGTGGAGCCGCCGACCCCGTGCCCCTGCACGGTGCACGCGGCGCCGTTCGACGGTGCTGCCGCCGACCCCGTGGACGCCCCGATCAGCATCCCCGGCCTGCGCTATCTGCCGCAGGCGGCGCCGACCCCGGCCGGCACGGCGAAGCTGATGGACGCCACGGCCGTCGGCGACTCTCCGTTCTTGTCCCAGCTCGGGGCGGACGGGTCGGCGCAGGTCACGGTGACCTTCGCGAACCTCGGCGGCGGGCCGGCCCCGGACCCCGGCGTCGTGCTGACCGTGTCGCGCGGCGCCAAGCAGGTCGGCCGCTACCCCGTGGCCTGGACCGGCGGCGACCTGCCGGTCGGCGGTCGCCGGACGCTGACCTGCGAGCTGGCCCTGCCCGGCGGCTGGTTCCGCGACTACGAGATCGGAGTCGCGATCGGCGCGCCCGGGAACCCGGTCACCGTCCGCACCCTGTCAGCGGCCGTACGCCCCTGGGGCGAGCTTGTGGCGCCTTTCGCGCTCGTTCTGGGGGTGCTGTGCCTCTTGGCGGTCCGCAGGCGCGGTACGGCCGTCCCAGAGCCTTTCCCGGGGCCGTCCCCGGTGGAACCGGCGGCGCCGGCGCTGGTGCTTCCGACCCCAGAGCTCGAAAACGCGACGGCTGAGACGCCTGAGATTCCTGAGAACGAATCCTCATAGCCGCCCTGCCGCGGGCCGCACGTCACCGCAGCCGCTCGGCCAACTCCCGGGCCACCGACGCCGCGCGCACCCCGTAGTCGGACCCGTACAGCGCCGCGTGGACCAGCAGTGGGTGCAGCTGGTGCAGCGGCACCCGCTCCTGCCAGCCGTCGGCCAGGGGGTGCACCTCGTCGTAGGACGCGATGATCCGGTCCAGATACGGGGGCGGGAACAGCGCCAGCATCGCCAGGTCGGTCTCGCGGTGGCCGCCGTGCGCCGCGGGATCGATGAACCAGCCCTCGCCCCGGCCGTCCCACAGGATGTTGCCGCTCCAGGCGTCGCCGTGGATCCGCGAGGGCCGTTCCTCCTCGCCGGCCAGGAAGTCGATGCGGGTGCAGACCTCCTCGATCACCTGTGCGCCCTCGGCGTCCAGGTGGCCGCGGTCGCGGGCCAGGCGGACGTAGGGGAGCACCCGGCGCTCGACGTAGAAGGTGGCCCAGTCCTCGTCGCCGCCGTTGTCCAACGGCAGGACCGCGATGTAGCCGGGCCACTCGGCGCCGAAGCTGTGCGCGCCGCGGGCGTGCAGGGAGGCCAGCCGGCGGCCGAACTCCTCGGCGCCGTCGGGGGTCGGCCGGCCCGGGGCGATCCAGGAGGTGACCAGGATGTCCTCGGCCACGCCCAGCACCTCGGGGACCCGCACGCCGCCGGAGGCGCCGTCCTCGCCGACCGCCTCGCGCAGCCAGCGCAGACCGGCGGCCTCGGCGTCGAAGTATCCGGGCCCGGCCACCTTCGCGGCGTGGTCCAACGTCTTCACGAACGCCGCGCCGCCGGTGAAGAACTGTATGCGGTACGTCTTCCCGAAAGAGCCGCCTCCGACGGCGGCCACGCCGAGCACGGCCCTGTTCAGCAGGGCGGCCACGCGGTCCGCGACAGTACTCGCCATATGGCGATCGTAGCCGCAGGTGAGCCCGTTGGACGTAGCCCGCCACCACCGATTCCGCCCCGCTCGGGCGGTTTCTCAGCGCTTGACGTCGTCCGGGAGCATCGCGTGCAGCGCGATGGAGACCACGCTGATGACGAGCGCGCCGATCAGCGCCGATCCCAGGCCGTCCACGTGGAACCGCACGTCGTAGTGCTCGCAGATCTTCGAGGTGAGCAACAGCATGAGCGCGTTGATCACGAAGGTGATCAGTCCCAGGGTCAGGATGAACAACCCGAATGTCGCGATCTGCACCAGGGGTTTCACCAGGGTGTTCACGGCGGCGAAGATGACCGCCACTATGAGTACCGTGAGCACCTTCTCCCTGGTGGCGTTCTGGGCGTTGGGATCGACCACGATCTTCACGCCGGACACCACCAGCGTGGTGACCCACAGGGCGACGCCGTTGATACCGATCTTCAGCAGCAGCTTCTTCACCGCGGCATGCTCGCACGGTCCCATATCGCGAGTCGAGGGCTTGACACGGAGGCGTTCTTCATCAAGAACAGAACATGAAAGCCACATCGTTCGCACCCCGTTCGGACACCCTCCGCGTTCCTTGATGCGCTCACTGTGGCGTAAGAGGACTTCGAGGGGACTCGCGGGGCTTGCCGAGGTCACAGCTTTCTAAGAAATCGACCACCGGTGCTCCACACATTCCCGTGTACCCGTACTCTGGCAAGCAGACGGTGACTGGATTCCGTCATCGTCCACTGATGTCGCCTGATCGGCGGATGCAGAAGGCTGGTTTCACGCCTGGCTATCAGGGTCGGTATCCCACGAACGGCCCTGAATTGGTTCATGAAGGGTTTTGCCGGATATGCTCACACCATGACTGCGGTGGAACAGCGGCTCGGCCACAAGGTCAAGAGCCTCGAACAGGAACTCAGCGGGGCCAAGGACGCCGTGCTTCGGCCGATGGGCGTGACGGTCCCCCAGTACACAGCCCTGCTCGTCATCAATGACGAGCCCGGCATCAGTGGAGCGGAGTTGGCCCGGCGATGCCTGGTCACCCCCCAGACCATGACCACGGTCCTGGGCAACCTGACCCTCAAGGGGTACATCGAGCGCCGCTCGGTGCCCGGCCAGGGTCGTGCCATGGAGACCACGATCACCACTGCCGGCAAGCGGATCCTGGCCAGGGCCGACAAGGAGGTGCTGGCCGTCGAGAAGACGCTGGCCGGCACCATGGCCGTCAAGGACCAGGCGACGTTCGCCAAGCTGCTGGACCAGGCGCGTGCCCCCTTCACCAAGGAGGAGGCCGCCCCGAAGCCGGTGAAGCGGGCGGTGCGGACCACGGCCAAGAAGACGGCGAAGAAGGCTCCCGCCAAGAAGACCGCTGCGGCCAAGGCCGCTCCGGCCAAGAAGGCGGCGGCCAAGAAGACCGTGAAGAAGGCGGCCGCGAAGAAGACCGCCAAGAAGACGGCCAAGAAGACCGCGCGCTGAGCCACCCGGCTCACCCGCGGCGACAATCGGCAAGATCCCTGCTAGTAGGGCCCGGCGCGCAGGCGCCGGGCCCGAAGGATTGCAGGGGTCTTTTTTCGTGCCCGGACGCTGGGGCACCCGCCGCGCGGGCACGCACATCAGTGCACTGTTCGCACATCAGCACATTGAGCCACTCCGGCCCCGGGTATCTCAACATCCTCAAAAGCACTTCGCGCAACTTCAGCCCCACCCGCCTCATGCGCCCCACGGTTGCCCCACCGCCGTCCCGGCGGCGGCGGATCCCCTACGAAGGTCGCTTGCCAACGCGACATATCGCGTGGTTACCTGGGAACTGGAAGCGTAGGCCACGACGTTGAGTGGTACAGGACCTTCGGTTCTGGAGAGAAACGACAAGACAAGGTGGGGTGGCAATGCCCTTCTGGCTCAAGTGGATCGCACTACCGATCGCGGGCATCGTGGTCAGTTTCTGGATCATCAGCGCGATCGTGGGCTTCATCCTGCACGGCATCGTGACCCTGGTCATCGCCGCCGCCGTCGTCGGCGCGCTGTACTGGGGATACCACAAGGTCATGATGGAGATTCCGGCCTACCGCCGGAAGAAGCTGCGCGACAAGCAGCGCAAGGGTCTCTACTAGGAGACCCGCCGGAGGCCGGCCGGCGCGTGACGGGGGATCGGGATCCGGTGTCGCGGTCGGCGGTGTCCGCCGCGACCCGTGTGACGAACGTGACGAACGTTGTCCCTGGGCTCACCGGGACTAGGGGGAAACCCTGAAACCGGTGGGAGCCCATGGAACTGGTGAGACCCGCGTACGCGGGTCTCATCGTCGTTCCTTCCCCCTGGCAGGGCTTTTATTCCCCCAGACCGCCTGACTCTCGGGCGGTGCTTCCGTGTCGCCCGAACCAGAACGCTGCACCCGAACGCTGCACCCGAACACTGCACCCGAACACTGCACCCGAACACTGCACCCGAACACTGCACCCGAACACTGCGACGGGCCCGGCGGATGAATCCGCCGGGCCCACCCCCGTTGCGCGCCGCGCTACTCTGCGCGGGTCTGTGTGGCCTCGACGGTCTCGATGGCCTCGACGGTCTCGGTGATCTCGGTGATCTCGACCGCCTCCTTCCGGGCCGGCTTGCTCGCCACGGCGGCCTTGCCGTTCTGCTCGCCCATCGTGGCCAGCATCTGGCGCGCCAGGCCGAGGCCGGTGCCGCCCATCGTCAGGGCCTTGCCGAAGACGTCGGTGACGCCGTCGGCGCCGTTGAGCAGCACCATGTGCTCGACGTTCTCGAAGGACTTGGCGCCCGCCTCGACCACCAGCGGCAGCTGCGCGACCAGCTGCTGGTTGATGACGGCGTCCTGGTGCTCGGCCAGCGCCTCGCCGCGGGCCTTGATCGCCTCGGCCTCGGCCAGGCCCAGCGCCTTGGCGGCGTCGGCCTCGGCCAGACCGCGGGCCCGGACCGCCTCGGCGTTCGCCGCGCCCTCGGCCTTGCGGGCGTCCGCGTTCGCCAGACCCTCGGCGCGGCGGGACTCGGCGTCGGCCAGACCGCGGGCCTGACGGGCTTCGGCCTCGGCCAGACCCTCGGCCCGGCGGGCTTCGGCGTCGGCCAGGCCGCGGGCCCGGCGCGCTTCGGCGTCGGCGAGCGCCTGGGCCTGCGCGGCGTCCGCGGACGCCTGGCCCATCGCGCGCTTGGCCTGCGACTCCGCCTCGGCCGCGGCCTTCACCCGGTGCGCCTCGGCCAGCGCCCGCAGCTCGGTCTCCTTGGCCTCCGCCTCGGCCTCGTGGATCTTCGCCTCGCGCTCGGCCTGGGCCAGCGTGACGGTCTCGTAGGCCTTGGCGTCCGCGGGCTTGCGGACCTCGACCTGCAGCTGCTGCTCCTTGCGCTGGGCCTCCAGCTCGGCGACGCGGGTCTCCTGCACCACGACGTCCTGCCGGGCCCGCGCGTCGGCCAGCGGCCCGGCCTGCTTCGCGCGGGCCTGCGCCTCCTCCACCTCGGCCTGGTAGCCGGCCTGCTGGATGCTGGTCTTGCGCATCGCCTCGGCCTTGCGGGCGTTGGCCTCCGCCTCGGCCTCGGTGGCGCTCTGGTCGGCGGCGGCCTGCGCGATGCGGGCGTCCCGGTTGACTGCGGCGGCGTGCGGCGCCGCCAGGGCCCTGATGTACCCGGTCGGGTCGTCGATCTCCTGGATCTGCAGCGAGTCGATGATCAGGCCGAGCTTCTCCATCTCGGTGCCGCTGGTGGCGCGGGTCTGCTCGGTGAGCCGCTCGCGCTCCCGGATCATCTCCTCGACGGTCAGGTTGCCGACGATGGAGCGCAGATGCCCGGCGAAGATGTTGTGGACGCGGACCCCCATCTGCGCCTGCTGGTCCAGGAACCGCCGCGCGGCGTTCGCGATCGAGGCGTGATCGTCCCCGACCTTGAAGATCACCACCCCCTTGACGTGCAACGGGATCCCCTGCCGGGTGACGCACTCGACTTCCAGCCCGGACTCGTTCAGGTCCAGCGACAACCGCCGCACCACCTGCACACCCGGCAGCACGAAGCTGCCGCCCCCGGTGACGATGCGAAAGCCCAGCCCGTCCCCGCCGGTCCCCCGGTGCCGCCGCCCGGAGACGATCAGCGCCTGGTTCGGCTCGGCCACCCGCCACATGGCCTTGAACAGGAATATGAGCACTGCGACGAGGAGTACGACTCCCCCGATGACGTACGGAACGGCAGTAGGCACCGTTCACATCCTTCCCGTGTGGCCTCCGTACCCTGCGGAGTGCCAAGGGAAGTTCTACTCCCGGCGGAACCGCCGAAGAATGGCCCGGGCGTTTGCATCGCGCTTGCGTTTCTCACAGCACGCTCACACCCGGAACATGCATGCCTCACGCATTCATTCCAGCCCGTCGGGCTGGTAGCTGAGCAGGTCCCCGGGCTGGCAGCCGAGCTCCCGGCACAGGGCAGTCAGGGTGCTGAAACGGATGGCCTTCGCCCGGCCGTTCTTCAGCACGGACAGGTTCACGACGGTGACCCCGACCCGGTCGGCGAGCTCGGTCAGGGTCAGACCACGCGCTTCCAGCAGACGGTCCAGGTGCACGCCGATCGAGTGGGCGTCGGCGTTGTCCGGCGGCATCAGACGACGCCCTCCAGGTCTTCGCGCATCTCGGTGCCGACGCGCATGATGCGGGCCAAGGACAGCAGAGCCAGCCCGGCGAACAGATAGATCCAGAGCACAGCCCACCGGTGATCGATGGGGCCGGCGGCCAAGGTGGCCCACAGCTTGCGCGCCGCATAGTGCTCGACGGCCGGGCGGAGTACCGAGTCGGCCACCAGAAACCACCCGAGGAAGCGGAGCCTGGTGGCGAATCCCGAGGTGTACAGGCCCTTGCGGTGGGCTGCTGCAAGCGCGAGAAACGCGATCAGCACCACGCCGATCAAGGTCACCGTCCCCGGCAGGTTGTCCAGCGTGTACCACCACCGCTGGCCGGCGGAGGGCTGGTCGGTGCACAGCCGGACGTGCGTCGCGTCAGCGGTGACACCAGCGCGCGGTTGGAAACAGCCAGTTTGTGCTGTCAGCGCGTGCTCCCATGCCGCCGGTGTCCGCGCAGACCGAGACATAGTGTCCGTATCCCAGGATGCTGCCGCTGCCGAACAGCGTGTCGATGATGTCCCAAGCGAAACTGCCGAGCACCAGGCTCAACACCATCCAGTTGAGCGTCATCAGCGGTTCCAGCGGATTCCGAACCTTGGCAGCCCTCTTCTTCGCGAAAGCTTCCACGACCGTTCCCCCATATCGAAAGTCGATGGTATCGAGAAACGATGCCATCGACTTTCGATAACCACAAGACCCTGAGAAACCCCTACAACAGCTGCTCCACATAGACCGTCCGAGGCGCCTGGTACTCCACCACGACCACCAGCGCGTCCTTCGGGATCTCCGTCCCCGGCGTCATCGCGTACGCGTGGAACGCCTCGCTGCCGCCGCGGATCTCCACTATCACCTCGCCGACCAGCCCCGGCGCGATGCGCCCCGTCACCCGGCCCTGTTTGCCGATCATCGGTGCTCCCGTTCCCCTGGCATTGACGCGGATCACGGTACGCGCGCTACGGTGTCCCTGAAACCACATACACGCGGGAGCTCGGGCGAACCGGGCTGAGAGGACGGCTGGCGCCGTCGACCGCCGAACCTGTCCGGGTAATGCCGACGTAGGGAGCGCCGCCATGACGGCTGTCAATGATGTGTCCACATCGTCCGAATCCTCTGGTTCGTCCGCTTCGAGCAAGACGTATCTGTCCTCCGACGCGCGGGCCGACCTGCGCGTGCCGATGCGCGAGATCGCGCTGACCAACGGCGACTCCGTCGTCCTGTACGACACCTCCGGTCCCTACACCGACCCGGAGGTGCGTACCGACGTCCGCTTCGGTCTGCCGGCGCTGCGCAGCGCGTGGATCGCCGAGCGCGGCGACACCGAGCAGTACCAGGGCCGCACCTGGCAGCCGACCGACGACGGGCTCAAGTCCGCCGACCTGCGCAACCTCGACGCGGTGTTCTCCGGCGGGCGCAAGCCGGTGCGCGGGGCCGAGGGCGCCGGCGCGGTCACCCAGCTCGCCTACGCGCGGCGCGGCGAGGTCACCGCCGAGATGGAGTACATCGCGGTGCGGGAGGGCGTCAGCGCCGAGTTCGTGCGGGACGAGGTCGCCCGCGGCCGCGCGGTGATCCCGGCCAACGTGAACCACCCCGAGGCCGAGCCGATGATCATCGGCCGGTACTTCCTGACCAAGGTGAACGCCAACATCGGCAACTCCTCGGTGGCCTCCTCGATCGAGGAGGAGGTGGACAAGATGGTGTGGGCCACGCGCTGGGGCGCCGACACCGTGATGGACCTCTCCACCGGCCGCAACATCCACACCACGCGCGAGTGGATCCTGCGCAACAGCCCGGTCCCGATCGGGACCGTGCCGATCTACCAGGCGCTGGAGAAGGTCAACGGCAAGGCCGAGGACCTGTCGTGGGAGGTGTTCCGGGACACCGTGATCGAGCAGTGCGAGCAGGGTGTGGACTACATGACGATCCACGCCGGCGTGCTGCTGCGCTACGTCCCGCTCACCGCCACCCGCAAGACCGGCATCGTCTCCCGCGGCGGTTCGATCATGGCCGCCTGGTGCCTGGCGCACCACGAGGAAAACTTCCTGTACACCAATTTCAGGGAGCTGACGGAGATCCTGGCGCGCTACGACGTCACGTACTCCCTCGGCGACGGCCTGCGCCCCGGCTCCATCTACGACGCCAACGACGCGGCCCAGTTCGCGGAGCTGACCACGCTCGGCGAACTGTCGAAGATCGCCCGCGAGCTCGGCGTGCAGGTGATGATCGAGGGCCCGGGCCACGTCCCGATGCACAAGATCAAGGAGAACGTGGAGCTCCAGATGGAGCTGTGCGACGAGGCGCCGTTCTACACCCTCGGCCCGCTCACCACCGACATCGCCCCCGGCTACGACCACATCACCTCCGCGATCGGCGCGGCGATGATCGGCTGGTACGGCACCGCGATGCTCTGCTACGTCACCCCCAAGGAGCACCTGGGCCTGCCCAACCGCGACGACGTCAAGCAGGGCCTGATCGCCTACAAGATCGCCGCGCACGCCTCCGACCTGGCCAAGGGCCACGAAGGTGCGCAGCGCTGGGACGACGCGCTGTCCGACGCCCGCTTCGAGTTCCGCTGGGAGGACCAGTTCAACCTGGCCCTGGACCCGGACACGGCCCGCGCGTACCACGACGAGACCCTGCCGGCGGCCCCGGCGAAGACTGCCCACTTCTGCTCGATGTGCGGTCCGCACTTCTGCTCGATGAAGATCACGCAGGACGTCCGCAAGTACGCCGAGGAGCACGGCCTCGGCACCGACGAGGCGCTGTCGGCCGGCATGGCGGAGATGTCGGCGCAGTTCGCGGCCTCCGAGCACGAGGGCGTCTACCTGCCGCTCGTGGACTGATCGCGAGGCGGCGCGAGCCTCGCACCAGCCGACAGGCAAACAGGGCCCGCATATACCGGAGATGATGCGATATATGCGGGCCCTGTGATGTGCCGACGGTGACCAACCATACACGGGTTTCCTCTGAGTGTTGCCAGAGCGGCTCGAAGGCCGAGACGCTGTGCGCATGTCTTCAACATCGACTTCGCCCGCCGTGTGGACCGCACCGTCTTTCGACCGGCAGGAGAACGTCCCCTCCGGCACCGAACGCGACAGCCTTGAACGCTTCCTGGACTGGCACCGGGAGAGCCTGCTCTGGAAGTGCGGCGGGCTCACCGGGGAGCAGCTGGCGTCGCAGCCGCTGGCCGGCACCGACCTGACGCTTCTGGGCTTGGTCCGGCACATGGCGCTGGTGGAGCGTTGGTGGTTCCGGATCCAGTTCCTGGGCCGCAAGGAACTGGAGGAGATCTTCACGACCAAGGAGGACCCCGACGGCGACTTCCACGACGGCACCGCGGACAGCGCCGAGGCCGACTTCGCAGTGTTCCGCGAGGAGGTCGAGCTCGCGCGGCAGGCGTGTGTCGGGCACGGCCTCGACGAGACGTTCGAGAAGCGTCAGGAGACCCTGTCGCTGCGCTGGGTCTACCTGCACATGATCGAGGAGTACGCGCGCCACCTCGGCCACGCCGACCTGCTGCGCGAGGCGATCGACGGTGCCACCGGGGAGTGAGCGCCGCCCCCCGGTGTGCCGTGGCGCGGGCGACGGTACAGGCGACGGCACAGGCGACGCCGCGGATGACGGTGCGGACGGTCGCGCCGGCCCCGGCGCCGGCCCCGGCGCAGGTCCCGGCCCCGGCGTGGGCCTGAGGCGCCGCGGCTACCCTAGTCCCCATGCCAAGCCCCAGGCCCGCGATCCGCACCAGGTCCACCGTCCTCGCCACCGCGGCGCTCGCGCTGACCGTGTCCGTGACGCTGTCCGCGTGCGGCGGGAACTCCACCCCGCCGCCGCTGGAGCCGGTCGCGACGAGCGCCACGACCGGGCCCACCGGCGGCGCGTCGGGCAGCGCCCAGGGCTTCGTGGTGCCCGGCGTGCCGGACCCGTGCTCGCTGATCTCGGCGGACCAGGTGATCTCGATCGCGCACCTGCCGGACGGCTCGAAGTCCGGGGCCATAGCGTCCAACAGCGGCGGCCGCAGCTGCGCGTACAACTCTGGCCACCCCGACATGGCGACCATCTCGCTCACCGGGGTCACCAAGTCCGGCTTCGACGCGTTCCGAGCCACCATCCCGGCCGGCACGGTGAGCTCGGTCTCGGGCCTCGGCGAGGAGGCCTACCGCAGCAGCCAGACGCCGGGCGTGATCGACGTGTACAAGAACGGCTTCGACCTGAACATCGCGGTCATCCACGCCGACACGTACGCCAGCGCCTCGGACGATGCCAAGGCGCTGGCGCAGGCGGCGGTCGGGAAGCTCTGAGGCCGGACGCGGGCCGAGTCCGCCGGCGACCAGCCGACCCGGGCCGGCCGAACTGACCAGAGCCGGCCAGAGCCGGCCAGAACCGGCCAGAACCAGCACGAACCGACTGACCCGCCTAGGCCTTCTTCGAAGGCTTCGGCGAAGCCGGAGCCGCAGGCGGCGCGGGCACGGCCGGCGCCCCCTTGTCCGGCACCGGCGGCAGCCCCACCAACGTGTTCTGGTACGCCACGACCTGCTGCCAGGCCCGGGCCTGCGCGTTGGCGGAGGCCAGGTTCGGCGGCAGCCACAGGTCCTTGACCGTCGCGGCGGAGTAGCCCAGGGACTTGAGATCGGCCTCGGTCGGCATCCACATCGCCGCGCCCGGCGCCGCGCTGCCGCCGGGGACCTCGCGGAGCTGGCCGTCCAGGGCCGCGTGGAACTTCGCGGCGTCCACGCCGGAGTCGGTGTAGAACTTGGCCTCGGCCGCCTGCTGCTGCGCGGTGGCGCCGCCGGTCTCGCTCAGGTCCGGGACGTAGCCCAGCCAGGAGCCCGAGCCGGTGCTGCGGCGGCTGGCGGCGGCCGGGAACCAGTAGTCCGCGCACGGGCCCGCGCACGCGCCGTCGATCAGCAGGTTGAGCTTGCGGTCGTGGATGGTGCGGCCGATCGCCAGGCCCGAGGCCAGGTCGCCGCCGGTCACCGTGACGCGCACGGTGTCCGCGCCGGCCGCACCCAGCGCGGTGGCGAACTGCGTGGCGCTGTCCGGGGTCACCGTGCCGACCAGCTGGAGCGTGCCGCCGCTGCGGGTCCAGTGTCCGGCGGCGTGGCCCTGGGTCACGACGTCGGCGGCCGGCAGCGCGCCGATCTTGTAGGGGTCCGGCTTCGAGGTCGCGGAGGAGCAGCCGGCCAGCAACGCGGCGGCGGCGACAGCCGTCAGGCTGAGGCCCGCGCACGCCGGGACCCCGCGGGATGTCAGGAATCTGCGCATACCGCCCATATTGGCGCCGCCCGCGGTCCGGGCCGGGGAGACTCGCCGCCGCCGGGCGCACAGGTCACCGTGCCGATACCGGCCGCGCGGTCGTCGCCCGCACCACCGTCACCCGTACCCGTCGCCCACGGGCTCGCGCGCTCGCGTCCGGTTCCGGCCGGAGCCGGTCCCGCGCGCGCCGGGCGGCGAACCTCAGCCCTGCGGCCGCGGCGGTATCGACGGCAGCGGGCTGATCAGGCACGGCCCCCCAAGGAACGTCCCGGTGTCCATGTTCACCGCGCGTCCCTCGGCGTAGATCATCGGGCCGGTGATGTCCTCGGCCGGGATGTCGAACACCAGCGGGATCGGCGAGTGCCCGTGCACGATCTGCGAGCCGCCGAACTCCGCCAGGAACTCCAGCGCGTTGGTCCCGTCGTCGGCGAACGCGAACCGCGCGGTCACCAGGTGCGTGAGCCGGTCCCAGGCCTCCAGGTCGGTGTACTCCCGCAGCACCGCCTGCACCGTGGCGTTCACCGTGGCGATGTCGCCGCCGAGCTCGCGGTAGGTCACCGTGTCGGAGTGGATCAGCAGGTGGTCGTCGACCAGCGCCATCGCCGGCAGCGACTCCAGCCAGCGCGCGTGCTCCTCGGTCAGGGCCCGCAGGTCCTTGGGCTGGCCGCCGTTGCCGAGCCACCGCTCCTGGAACTTGTCCGCGCCGGGGCCGGTCAGCCGGTAGGACGCCAGCAGCATGACCTCGTGGTTGCCCAGCAGGCAGTCGACGCGGCCGCCGTGCTCCGGGGCCTGCTGCTGCAGCCGCATCACGGTGTCGATGACGCCGATGCCGTCCGGGCCGCGGTCGAACAGGTCGCCGAGGAACCACAGCCACGCCGATCCCGCGGCCCACTCGCCGTCGATGTCGGTGATGCCGCTGCGGAACAAAGAGGCCTGCAACTGCTCCGCGCAGCCGTGCACGTCGCCCGTGACATAGACCGGCCCGGCCGGCACGGGTCCGTTGATCCCGACCGTTGCGTCGAGCGTCAAGTCCATGGTGTCGTCGATCTCCAGGGTCATGGCCATGGGGTCGACTTCGGGCGGCGGCGGCGTCATGCAGGCCAGGCTAACGACAATGTGGCTTGTAGGTACACATCGGTGGCGGCGTGGGTTCGCCAAGCTGGCGTCGTAAGTGAATACCTCTGCGCCGGGCATGCACATCGGAGTACGGTCGGTGACGAGGAGAGTGGTCTTCAGTGGCGTTCAGAGAATTGAAGCCGGAGAGGGCCGCGGCGGGTAGCAGTCTGCGGGCGGTAAACACCAGCGTCCAGTCGGCTTGGGCCGCTCAACGCCGGAAACGCATCAAGGACTCCCTGTGGTGGGCCCTTCCTGTCACTGCCGTGAGCGGAGTCGTCGCGTCCGCGATGACCCGCCACGGGTATTTCGGTGTGGGTTTCGCCGCGTTGGTGGCGCTGGTGCTGGCGGACCTGGCCTACACCAAGCCCGCCGACGTGAGCCTGGCCGGCCGCCGGGCCTCCGGCGAGGCCGCCACCGCGCGGGCGATCAAACCTTTGAGGTTCCAGGGCTTCACCGCCCTGCACGACCGCCGCCTGGCCTCCGGCGCGGTCCCCGGCATCCCGCCGCTGGACATCGAGCACCTGCTGATCGGCCCGGCCGGGGTCTTCCTGCTGGACTCGAAGAACTGGGCCTCCGGTCCCAAGCCCCAGATGATCGGCGACAAGCTCTTCGTCGGCATGGACAACCGCGAGACCACGCTCAAGCGGCTCGACCTGGAGGCCCAGAACCTCACCTCGGCGCTGGGCCGGAATCTGCCGAGCGGGGTGAAGGTCGAGCCGGTCCTGGTGGTGCACGCCAAGGACTTGCGGCCGACCCCGCGCTTCCTCGACGGCGTCACGATCCTGCTGCCCGAGCAGTTCCCGTCGGTCTTCGGCCAGATGCGCCAGGTGATGACCGCGACGCAGGCCTCGAAGCTGGCCGAGACGCTGGACCGGGTGTTGCCGGCGCGGTCGGGGGACCGGCCGATCCGGAAGTGATTCCGGAGGCGGCCTGATCCCGCGCCACGACCCGGCGGGGCCGCGCGTCAGCCGGCCGGGGTCGCGGTGCCTGACGCGGCGCCTGTCGCAGTGCCGGTCTCGGTGCCGACCTCGGTGTCCGTCTCGTCGAACGGCCGCAGCTCCTCCAGGCTCCACGTCAGCTCGCCGTTCTCCAGCTCCGCCACGACGCCCTCGATCCACCGCAGCTCGGCCTCGGTGACCGCGACCAGGTACTCGTCGTCCAGCAGCGTCACCTTCGGCAGGCCGTACTGCCGGGAGTCGGCCACGCCCCGCTTCGCCGCGGCCAGCGACCTTGCCACGGTGTCGCGCCGTTCGCGCAGCGCGGCCAGCACCGCGTCCGGCTCCAGCATCATCAGGAACGACAGCGCCGCCGGGAACTCCGGGTACTCCGGACGCGGCACGCGCACGATGTCGTCGATCCACGCCTGTGCCGCCTCGCGGCCGGCGTCGGTGAGCTCGTAGACCGTCCGCTCCGGGTACTGCTGGTCGCGCTCGGTCTCGCGCACCGCGATCAGGCCGGCCGCCGTGAGCCGCTCCATCGTCTTGTACAGGCTCGCGCGCTGCCCGACGTTGACGACGTTCTCCTTGCCCCATTCCTTGAGCAGCCGCTGCACGCCGTACGGGTGCAGGGGCTTGTAGCCGAGCAGGGCGAGGACCGCGAGCGCCAGCGGGGAGCGGCGCGTCGCGGCGGGCGAGGGGTTCTGGGCTGCCATGCCGTCATCATAGCCACCGAGAGACTAGTTTCAAGGACTCTAGTTGACAGGCAACTAGTGTCAGTGCAACTATCGAGTCATCGGAACGAACCACCCCGGTCCCTCACTGAGGGCAGATCCCGAGGAGCACCCACCATGACCAGCACGATCGCCACCGCCACCACCCGCACCGTCGCCGACGCGGCCGCCGAGCCGGTCCGCCTGCACGTCGACCACACCTCGGCCAAGCGCCTGGGCAACTGGACCAGCGCCGAGCGCTTCGAGGTCCGCGCCCGCCGCGGCTCGGTCGTGCTCGACCTGCGCTCCCCGCAGCTGCCGGCCGGCGAGCTGGTCGTCGACCTCGACCTGGACCGCGCCATGGTGAAGCTGCTGCTGCCCGACGACGCGGTCGTCGACCAGCGGGACATCGTCTGGAGCGGCAGCGGAAAGGTGAAGGACGGCGTCGGACAGCAGAACGAGCGCAACGGCATCGTCTCCGCCGCCGACGTCCGCCGGGTCCGGCTGACCGGCCGGATCCACAGCGGCGAGGTGCGCGTGGCTCGCGGCGGCGTGGCGATGCTGGCGGCGATGTTCAGCCGCGAGTACGTCGAGGACGTCAAGCAGGCGCGGCGCGACGGCGCCTGGCCGACGGTCGACGACCCGACCCGCGCCCCGAAGGACGCCTGATCGCAGCTGCCTGCCGAACCCGGGCAGAGAAGAGAAGCGGCGCGCCTCCCGAGTCCTCGGGAGGCGCGCCGCTTCGACGTTCGCTGGGCTACTCGACGTTCACCGGACTATCGGACGACGATCCCGATGGACCCCAGGCAGTGCGCGGTGTTGTTGTTCGCCGCCGCGGACGACCCGAAGAAGCCCGTCACCTCCTGGCTCTGCGGGCTGGGAGCACGCAGGTCGAAGGTCTGGGCACCCGAGACCGACGCCCCGCTGCCGAAGACCGCGCTGACGGCGCCGCTGCGCTGGTGGAACTGGATCTTGCTGATGTACCGCCCGCCGTACCACGTCCCCCACTCGCCGGAGATCCCGACCAGCGGGTCCGTCTCGCTGAAGGTGAGCGTGGTCTTCGGCGCGCTGCCCACCGGCACCCCGTTGCCGCCGCGGAGCGGGTCGACGGTCCCGTCGCCGTGCGTGGCCTGGATGCCGTCGACGATCTCGCCGTGGTACACGTCGAGGCCCGCGATGCGCTGGGTCGAGGCCGTGTCGTCGAACGGGCTCCCCTGGGCGCCGGCCGGTCCGAGCCGCACCGCCGGGGCCGCCGGGTCGTTGCTCTCCGTCCGGGCGTGCGGGCCGGCGTACTTCCACAGCGGCTCCCAGTAGGACTTGAGCAGTTCGCCCACCGCCTCCGGGCCCTCGATGAGGTAGTTGAACTCCGACAGCGAGCCCGGGTACAGGTTGTCCGACCCGACGACGTACGCCTCGTCGTCGATGATCGTCAGCTTGGCGTGGTTGCCGGGGGCGGACGGGACCTTGGTGTAGATGTAGCCGCTCGCATTCAGGACGGACGTCGCGGCGCTGCCGATCACCCCTTGCTTCGGGGGCTGCTCGCTCAGCGGCGGCTGCTTGAGGGTGGCCGTGTATCCGTCCTTGGGAAGGTCGGGCCACTTGTAGGTGTCGCCCTCGACGTTGCTCGTCGAAGGAACGGCGTCGGTGTAATAGAGAGGTGCCACGGACAGCCGGCTCAAGGCCTCGGCGCGGGCGCCGCCCGGGTCGGGGAGCACGGCGTCGGACTGGACGTCGTGCGTCATGTAGTACTTGATCAGGTCGAAGGTACGGACGGCTCCGGACCCGAACGAGTACTGGTCGCCCTCCGCGCCGGCGCCGGCGTCCAGGGGAGAGACGACGACCTGCACCGTCAGTCCCTTGGTGGCCATCAGAGCCTGGATCAGCCACTGGCAGACCACGTGGTCCGACCAGTTCTTCTTCCAGGCGCTGATGAGGTCCATCTGCGACATCCTGATCGAGCGCTTCGCGCCCGATATCAGCTGCTGCTTCATCAGCTCGGACCCGTTCTGGAAGTCCGTGCCGCTGCGCCAGTACTTGCCCACGGCCAGCATGCCGGTCGCCAGCTTGTACTCGGTGAGCGCGTCGTACTCGGGGTACATGACGCGGATCGGGAAGGGGCTCACGGTGAGCTCCGGGACCGTCGCCAGGTCCTGGCCGCGGATGTCGCCGGGCGCCGGGCCGGGCGGCGGCACGATCGGCGGGGCGGGCTTGGGATCGCCGTCGTGCAGCTTGACGATCGCGGTCTGGTGGTCGCTGACGTACTGGACGGCCGCCGGTGCGGTGAGCGGGTTCGCCGGCCGCGACGTGGCGGGGTCGCGGTTGTTCCAGGTCAGCTTCCCCGGGTCCAGCTGCTCGGAGCTCAGCAGGTCGTTGCCGACCGCCCACAGCTGGTCCAGGTAGCTCTGGGCGCCGGCCGCGCCCGGGCCGTGGACGACGACCGACACGTCGTGGACCGGCGGGTAGCTCCGGAACAGGTCCATGTTCAGGTTGTGGCCGCCGGCCAGCGCGGTGGTCCCGTCGACGACCACGATCTTGGAGTGGTTCCAGGTCATCTTGGTGTCGTCGCTGGAGAACATGCTGTCGTTGCCGAAGACCTTCAGCTGGAGCGCGTCCAGGAAGCCCTCGCGCAGCCGGTAGAACCGGCCCAGCCAGATGTCGGGCAGCTTCTCCCAGGCCGAGCCCCGGTCCCGCACCAGGCGGATGAGGGCCTGCTTGAAGAGCGTGTAGTTGGTCGGCTCGCCGACCGGCACCATCGGCGTCTGGCCGAACAGGAACCGGAACTGCGTCGGGCCGGGCCGTCCCGACTTCGCGCTCAGCGCGGTGTCCATCGCGCCGATGATGATGCCGGCCCAGTCCGGGTCCGGGCAGTTCAGCGACGAGATGTCGCAGCGGTAGAACGACTTCTGGACGCACTCCTCCAGCGCCCGCTCGAAGTCGGCCTGCCGCGCCCAGGCCTGGTCCATGATGGCCGGGCCGAACGGCATCCCCCAGATCCGCGGGGTGTCCAGGAGCCGGATGTAGTTGCGTCCGGAACGAGCGCTGAAGTAGCCCTGGACTTTCTGTTGCACGCTGTCGATCTCAGTCATGACTTCCCTCGCTCTCGTCTACAGAAAGTTCCACCGGACCCAGCCGCCGTCTTTGCTGGCGGCCGCTGTCACCGGATACGGCTGGCGGTACGGCGGATCGCCGACGACGTCTTCGAGGTAGTACGTGTTCCACGGGATGCTTCCGGAGATGGAGGACACCCGGCGCACGTACGGCCGCAGCGGTTTCACGCTGTCCCGTAACGGCCCGCCGGCCATGTTGTCGAGCTGCGCGTGGTCGAGGTGGATCTCCTGCCGCAGCTGGAGCGCGCTCTGGCCGACCGCGGACTTGGCGGCGAAGACCGTCCCCCACTGCGTGAGGTAGCCGCGGGCCAGCTTGTAGACCAGCTGCCCGACCCGCGCGACACTCGCGCTGACGGTGGCCGGGTCGTACTGCCCGTCGGCGGTCGCGTTGCCCGCGACCGTCCCGTGCCGGCCGCGGCACGCGAACAGCGTGTAGTCGCTGGGCTGGGTCGCGCCGCTCTTGGGCGCGGCCAGCGGATCAGTGAGCTGGTAGTTGTCCGCCAGACTCATCCAGCCGCCGCCCAGCGACAGGGCCTGGGTGCTCCCGGCCATCTTCGCGTTGGGCCGGGGCACCAGGCCGTTGAAGCCGGTGTCCAGGTGGTCCCACGCGGTGACGCCGACGTAGGAGATCACGTTCGGCGGGAGCTGGGTGAGGATCCCGTACCACTGGCCCGGCCCCGGAACCGGGTCGATGGCGAGGATGCGGATCGGGATGTTCTTCACCGCCGGCGGGCCGTACGCCTGGATGAACCAGGCGGCCATGATGGCCTCCACGGCCCCGCGGCTGTGCCCGATGAAGTTGTACGCCTCCGCGCCGCTGCCGGCCGCGAGGTTCGCGCCGTGCAGCGCGAGGGCGGCCGCCTCCCAGCCGGTGAGCTGCGAGGTGGTGGAGCGCCGGTCACCGCCGGAGTACTTCTGCGCTTCGGTGAGCAGATCGCCGGGAACCTTGAGCGGACCGCTCAACACCAGCGGCTCGCTGGTGTTCCCGGGCTGGCTCCAGTCGTTCTGCCCCACCCCGCGCACGGTCACGCTGGGCCGGGTGGCGTGCAGATCGCCGGAGATCTCCTTGTGGATGCGGACTGGGATGTAGCCCGTCGTCGGGCTGTAGATCCGCATGTCGCTGTCGCTGCGGGAGGCCTCACCCTCGTCACGGGTGCAGGCCGTCCCGCAGAAGGACACGGTGAACACGGTCATTCGCTCGCTCTCTCCTTCCCTGAGCTGGCGTTTCTCACTCACTGCGAAGGGAGCGTATCTCCGCGTACGGAGCCGTCACAGACATCCGGACATGATCCATTCCAAGGTATCCGAATGCTGACATAAGGGTGTTCAGTCGTCGACTACGAGCCCTGATAAACGCGGATGCTTCTGTGCTGCACGGACTTCTCGTTCGCGGCCGGAAACGGGAGACGGAAACCTGCAATTTACGCAGGTGCCGCAGATGCGGGGTTTCTTCGTATATTGGGAACCGTGCTGGCTGAGTTGGATAGGTGGGCCGCACGGCGAGGTGAATACGGGCTCTGTTCGTCTCTTGATTCCGGTCCCGGCTACCGCGGATGGGGGACGCCCCCTACGCTTGCCGCGTGAAAAACGGAATCCGGGACCAGGGGGGCGGCATGAGTTGGAAGCACGTGCAGTCCTGGGCGGACAAACATCCGGTGCCGTCGATGGTCCTGGGCGGTGTGGCGGCCGCCCTCGTGCTCGGCCTGGTGGGGCTGCTGGTCTGGAAGCTCCACGGCAAGGACCGGTCGGTCAAGGTCCGCGGGCTGGTCGCCCTCGGCACCCTGATGGCGACCATGGTCCAGGCCTCCGGCATGTGGCACTTCTTCGGCGACGTCATGCACATGTCGCTGGCCTACAAGATCGTCATGTTCCCGTTCCTGGAGATCCTGATCCTGGCGTTCGGCCTCAAGGCGCTGGAGAAGGCCGAGGAAGCCGGCAACTGGCTCATCTACGCCGTGATGCTGTGGATCCTCGCGATCTCCTCCGGCGGCATGTCCGCCAGCGACTCCTCGGGATTCCGCGAAGGCCTGTTCCGGCTCCTGGTCGCGGCGGTCATCGCCGTGCTGTGGACGCTGGACCTGCTGGACCTGTGGCTCAAGGCCCGCAAGCGGAAGGCCGAGGAAGAAGGCAGGCCGCTGGAGAAGGTCCGGTGGCGCTTCACCCCGCGCGAGCTCGGCATCCGGCTGGGACTGGCCTCGGCGGACGGCTCGACGCTGTCCGACCTGGACGCCAACCGGCACTTCGAGCGCTACCTCCGGGTCTCGGACAAGCTGAGGATCCTCAAGGAACACAACGCCCGGGACGGCGCGATCCAGCGGATCGCGGCCCGCGAGGCGAAGGCGAAGGCCAAACTCCAGCGCCACGCCCGTCTGCACGCCGATCCCAGCGCCCTGATGAGCGCCCTCGGCGCCCAGGCGGTCGCCGACGCCCAGGCCCGGCTCGGCATCGACGAGGCGCAGACCGAGCTCCGGCAGGCCCAGGACCAGGCGGACGAGCACGCGGCCGAGGTCGGCCGGCTCGCCGAACTGCTGGACCGGGAACGGGAGGCGTCGAAGGCGGCGGCGGAGGAGGCGGCCGCGAAGTTCGAAGAGCTCTCCCGGACGCTGAAGGCGGACCAGGCGGCTGCGACCTCAGCGGCCGAGAAGGAGCGGGCCGACCTCACCAAGCAGGTGACGAAGCTGCGCGACGAGCTGGAGACGGTCCGGGCGCGGACGGTCGAGACCGACATCGAACTCGAGAAGTCCGAACGGTCCCGCCGCGAGCTGGCAGCCGACATGGAGATCGAGCGGCGCGAGCGGACAAGCGCCGAGCAGCTGTGGAACAACGAGAAGATCGTGGCCAAGCGCCGAATAGCCGACCTGGAACGGGATCTCAATGAACTGCGGTCCCGGACCGCGGCCGCGATCCCGGCCCAGCGACCGGCCCCGGTCGCGGTCGTGACGCAGGAACTGCCCGTGCCGGTCGAGCCGGTCGTGATGCCTGTGCAGGTCGAGCCGGTCGTCTCGGCTGTGCCGGTCGAGCAGGCCGAATCGGATGAGCTGGCTGAGCGGGTTGAACCCTCCGCACCCTCCGCACCTCCCATCAGCACCGCGAACGGCGCCGCCCGCACGAGCGCCAAGCAGGCCTTCTACGACGCCGCCGACCACCTGACCGACCAGGGCGCGAACCACGACCACCCGCTGCTCAGCGAGCACGGCCCGACCCGCAACCACGCCGTCCGCGCACTCGCCGACTCCCTCGGAGTCAAGGAGCTGACCATCCGCAAGTACGCCAAGTCCTACCGCGACGAGCGGATCTCGGCGCGGGCGCGAAGGTAGGCGAACCTCAACGGCCGTCTCGAACCCGGCCGCCCCGAACACTGCTGTCCCGCGCACGGCCGTCCCGCACGTCGATGGCGGCGAACGCCGCCACCGTCGGCGGCGGGAACCCGGCCGCGGCGGTCACCGCCGCCTCCAGGACCTCGTCGACGGCGTCCAGCGCCAGCCGCACGCCCCCGAGGCTGACCGACTGGTTGCCGAGGGAGGAGACGCCGAGCGTCGGGCCGCGCGAGTACGTGAACTCGTCGACATACCGCTGCAACGGGATCAGCAGTGTGTCTCCGGCGAGGACGTTGCCGCCCCCGATCACCACCAGCTGCGGATCGACCGCCAGCGCCAGCGCCGCGATCCCGAAGGCCAGGCCCTGGCTGAACGCGTCGACCGCGGCCAGTGCCTCCTCGTCGCCCCGGCTCGCGAGCGCGAACACCTCCTTGCGGGACCCGGCCCGGCCCTCGGCCAGCAGTGCTTCCAGCCGGGCCGGCGCGTCCTTCCACCCGACCTGCGCCAGGGCCCCGATCCCGCCGGCGCCGCCGGAGTGCCCGCGGTACAGCCGGCCGGCCAGTACGAGCCCGGCGCTCGTCCGGTTCCCGGAGTGCACGAACACCAAGTTGTCCACATCCTGTGCGACACCGCGCCAGTGCTCTGCGACGGCGGCCAGATTGCAGTCGTTCTCGATCAGGATGGGGCAGCCCAGCAGGGCCCTGAGACTCGTCGCCAGGTCTTCTTCCGAACCGCCCGCCGAGCCCGCCGTCTCCTCGACGCGTCCTTGACGCACGACGCCGGGCACGCCGACCGTCGCGACCCACACGTCCGCCAACGACTGGTCCGCTCTCTCAAGGGCCTGAGATATCACGGCCTGCACCGCGTCGAGGCGTGAGCCGGGCACAGCCGCCTCGGACACGGCCTCATGCGCCGAACCCAGCGGCTCGCCCCGCAGATCCGCGACGGTCACCACGATGTTGTGCGGCCCGAGGTCGACGCCGAGCAGGACGCCGGCCTCGGCCCGCAACCGGTAGTGCCGCGCCGGCCGCCCCGCGCCCGGGTGCCCGCTCTGCCCGTCCTCGGCCAGCCAGCCGAGGTCCACCAGGTCCAGCACCACCGCCTCGGCGGCGGTCCGGGAGAGCCCGGTGGCGGCGGCGAACCCGGCGATGGTCTTCGGCGCGTCGCGCGCGCTGCGCAGTGTCGCCAGCAGGTTGATCCGCCGCAGCAGTGATCGGTCGCCGCCGTTCGTGGACACGGGCGGACTCCTTCGGAATCGGGGGAAGAGTTGCCTCGTCGTGCTCTTGACGGTTTATCAGCAGAATATTAACTTAAAGTTAGTTATTTAAAGTCCGTACAGCGAGCCCCAGCAACCTCGACGAGGTGAGCAATAGTGCACGGACGGATCCGCCCACGTATACCCCTGATCGGCGTCGCCATCGCGACGGTCGCGGCGCTCGGCGTCAGCGCGTGCGGGACGAAGGAGACCGGCACCAAGAAGGCCGCCCATCCCACCATTGCCTACTGGTCCTCGTGGCTGTCCACCGAACCCCAGGCGCAGATCTTCTCCCAGGCCGTCGCCGACTACGAGAAGGCCACGGGTGTCACCGTCGACGTGAAGTGGCTGGGGCGGGACTACCCGAACCAGGTGAAGAACGCCGGCGCGGTCGGCAAGGCACCGGACGTCTACGACGACGCCTCCGACCACATCGGCGACTTCCGTTCCCACCACCTGGTCGCCGATCTGTCCGGGGTGCTGGCCCTGCCGGTCCCGAACGAGGGCGACAAGGTCGGGGACGTCTTGCCGTCCCAGGCCCTGAAGGCCTCCTCGGACGCCACCGGCCTGGCGCTGATCCCTTACACGGTCATCTCCAGCGGGATCTGGTTCGACGCCGCCACCCACCCGGAATGGGCCGCCAAACCGCCCGCGACCTTCGATGATCTGCTGACCACGGCTGAGAAGCTGAAGACCGCCGGACACGCGCCGATCGCGCAGGACGGCACGGTCAACGGCTACAACGCGTACTGGATCTACTGGCTCCTGATGCGGCACGGCGGCCCGGGCACCATGGCCGCGCTGGGCAGGAGCCCGGCCGGCTGGGACGACCCGGCGGTGCTCGCCGCCGCCCGGGACGTCGAGCGGCTGGTGAAGGCCGGCCTGTTCGAGTCCGACTACATGGCGACGAAGTACCCGGCCGCGCAGAACCAGTGGGCCTCGCGTACCGAGGACATGAACATCAACGGCACCTGGCTGAACAGCGAGACGTCGAAGTATCAGACCTCTGGGTTCCAGGCCCGGATGTTCCTGTTCCCGTCGGTGCCCGGCGGGAAGGACTCCGTGGAGGTCGGCACGCTCGGCTGGAGCCTCAACCCGAAGTCGCCGAATCTGAGCACCGCCGAGTCCTTCCTGGCCTTCATGGCGCAGAAGAAGTACATGAGCCAGATCTCCACCAAAGCGCTGAACATCCCCTCGCGGTCCGACGTGCCGGCGCCGGCAATGCTGCTCGCCGCGCAGAAGGCCATCGTCGGCGCCACTGCCTCCCAGCCGACCGACGACGGGGCGTCGAGCCTGTACTCCGGGTGGTGGAACGACGTCTTCCTGCCGCTGGACGACCAGCTTTTCTCGGGCAAGATCAGCGCCCAGCAGTTCGTCAGCATGGGCAAGTCGCAGACCGCCTCCTATCACTGAAGCCGGCCCATGACGCGCACCGTCGGCGGAGTCCGCGGGGAACGAGACCGGATCTATGTTCCCTACCTGCTTCCCGCTCTGTTGATCTACACCGTCCTGTTCATCGCGCCGTCGGCCGTGACCCTCTGGTACAGCTTCACCAGGTGGGAGGGTCTGGGGACGCCGGCCCGCTTCGCCGGCCTGGCCAACTACCGCGCGATGCTGACCAACCCGGTGTTCCGCACCGCGTTCCGCAACACCCTGATCCTGGTCGTGCTCGGCGGCGTGTTCGTCTTCGCGCTGACCTTCCTCACCATGATCGTGGCGCGCGAGATGCGGGGGCGGGCCTTCGTCCGGTCGGTGCTGTTCGTGCCGAGCATCCTGTCGCCGATCGCGATCGGCACGGCGGTCGGCTTCCTGCTCAATCCCGACGGCGCGCTCAACCGGCTGCTGTCGGACGCCGGACTCCACACGCTGACCCGGGGGTGGCTGGGACCGGATCTCATCTTCAAGTGCGTCATCGCCGCGGTGGTGTGGACCGCGACCGGGTTCTACGTGGCGATCATGATGTCCCGGGTCGACGCGATCCCGGAGGAGCTCTACGAGTCGGCGCGGCTGGCCGGGGCGAACCGCGTCGAGCAGTTCCGGTACATCACGTTCCCGCTCAGCCGTGACGCCTTCGCCACCGGCGCCGTGCTGTGGGTGATCGGCTCGGTGAAGACGTTCGAGATCGTGATCGCCTTCACCGGCACCGCCGGGACGCCGTCGGTCCAGGCCCGCAGCGCGGCCGTCGAGCAGTATCTGGCGGTCACCGGCGGGATCTCCGGGACGCCGCAGCTCGGGTCGGCGGCCGCGATCGGCGTGGTGATGTTCCTGCTGACCGCCGTGTTCGTGGTGGCGCTGCGGCGGTTGCTGCGGTCGGAGGTGGTGGAGCTGTGAGTCCGGCTGCTGACAAGCTCGACTCCTCTGGCGCCTCCACAGGCGCCGACCCGGGTGCCTCCTCGGGTGCTTCCTCTGGCGTCGCCACGGTGTCGGCCGGGACGCGTCCGGCCCGGGGCCGTCGGCCTGTCGACCGGCTGGACACGCTGCTGGGCGGGGCGGTCCGTGCCGGGCTGTGGCTGTGGGTCGGGATGCTGGTGGTCCTGACCCTGTGGGTCGTGGCCGCCTCGCTCAAGACCACCCGGGAGATCTTCGCGGACCCGTTCGGCCTTCCGAAGTCACCGCAGTGGCGGAACTACAGCGTCGCCTGGTCCGTATCCGGGTTCGGGCGGGCGGCCTTCAGCTCGGTCGTCGTGGTGGCCGCCGCCGCGCTGCTCACGATGGTCCTCGCCACCCCGGCTTCCTACGTGCTGGCCCGGTCGGATCGGCGCAGCGCCTCGCGGATCGTCACGTACTTCGCCGTCGGCATGGGGATTCCCGCGCAGGCGCTGGTGGTGCCGTTCTTCTTGATGTCCGACGACCTGTCGACCTTCATGACCGAGTGGGTGACGGGATGGTGGGACGACCGGATCTCGCTGGTGCTGATCTACGTCGTCCTGTCCCTGCCGTTCACGGTCTACCTGCTCACCATGTACTTCCGGTCCCTCCCCACCGAGATCGAGGAGGCGGCCGCCGTCGACGGCGCCGGGCCCACCCGGACCTTCGTGCAGATCATGGTTCCGCTGGCCCGGCACGGGCTGGTGACGGCGCTCGTGCTGAACACCGTGGCGTTGTGGAACGAGACGTTGTTCGTGCTCGTCGTGGTCGGCGATCCGGAGCAGCGGACGCTGCCGGCGACCCTGCTGGGGCTGTACGAGTCGATGCAGTACACGTCGAACTGGGGCGGGCTGTTCGCCGGGATCGTGATCCTGGTGATGCCCATGATCCTGCTCTACCTGTGGGCCGGGCGACGGATCGTCCAGGCCATGACGCAGGGCGCACTCAAGTAGCCGCCTTCCTTCCCGAGTCCGATCCAGTCCTGAGAGGTGGAATCCGCGATGCTCAAGGTGGCGATCCTGGGTTTCTGGCACGTGCACGCCACGGGGTACGCCGAGATGATCCGCGATCATCCCAGCACCGAGCTGGTCGCCGTGTGGGACCCCGATGCGCCGCGCGCTGCGGGGGTCGCGCTGATGGTCGCCCTGCCGCGGCTGCACGAGCACTACACGCTGACCGTCGACCGTTTGCTGCGCTCGGGCCAGTACGGCGACCTGCCAGACGACGGCGCGATCGGCGTCGCGGGGACCGGGTTCGTGACTCCCGGCCGCAGCCCCTTCACCATCGAACTCCACTGGAACGGCGCGGCCGCCGAGCAGGACGGCCCGACGCCGTTCGAGGTGTGGATCGGGCACACCGCCGCCGGAACCGTCGACGAAGCCAACCTGAGCGCGGCGCGCAACCTCACCGAGCTGGTGACCATGGCCAACCAGAGCGCTGCGACGGGCACCGCCGTCCCGCGCTCGCATGAGTAGCTCACACAAGTCGCTCACACGAGCGAAGGGACACATCATGGCGAAGCAGCTGAAGATCGGGATCATCGGGGCCGGGGGCATAGCCGGCCTGCACGGCGAGTCCTACGCGCGGATGCCCGAAGCCGTGTGGATCACCGGGGTGAGCGACATCGACACCGGCTACCACCCCTCCTACCTGCTCGTGCACCTCGCCGACGGCCGGCCGACGCAGGTCACGGCGATGCTCGCGAACCACCGCCTGGGCTTCCTGGACGCGGAGGACTCCGCGCAGGTCCTGGTCCGCTTCGACAACGGCGTGGTCGGCAACATCGCGACCAGCTGGGCCTACCAGCCGCCGTCGGACACGGAGCGCTTCTCCGTCTTCGGCTCCCACGGCTCGCTCCGCGGCGGCGCGGAGTGGCTGAGTCTGGAGACGGTCGACGGCGGCTCGCGGGACCGCCGGTTCCCGGCTGTCGACACGTTCACCGCGGAGATCGAGCACTTCGTGCACTGCGTCACCAGTGGCGAGCGGCCGATCCACACCGAGGTCGAGGGGTCGGTGGTGCTGGAGCTGATCATGGCGGCCTATCGGTCGGCGGACGGGGGCGGGGTGGTGGCTTTGTAGGTCACCGGATGCCCCTTGGACCGGCGAGTTCCGCGACAGCCGACGCCACGACGGCGAC
The DNA here is from genome assembly GCF_041261445.1 of Catenulispora sp. EB89. Taxonomy (NCBI): domain Bacteria; kingdom Bacillati; phylum Actinomycetota; class Actinomycetes; order Catenulisporales; family Catenulisporaceae; genus Catenulispora; species Catenulispora sp. EB89. Next base: position 105,606 of record NZ_JBGCCU010000001.1, on the reverse strand, counting down.
TTCCTCCTCGGTGTTGTAGTAGTGCGGCGACAGGCGCAGGCACCAGTCGACGTCCTTGTCGCCGAAGTCGAACACCGCGAACTCGCGGAAGCTGAGCGCGGAGTTGATGCCGCGGGCGTCCAGCGCCGCTTTGAACGGCTGCGGCTCCCAGCCCTCGATCGTGAACGTGACGAGCGCGCCGAGCGCCGCGCCCCGCTCCAGCACGCGGATGCCGGGGATCGCGCTCAGCCGGGTACGGAAGTCGGCTGCCAGCGTCAAAGCCCGCGCGCCGCCAGCCTCCACGCCGACGCGCTCCGCGTAGCGCGCTGCCGCCGCGCAGCCCAGGACGGTCGCGTACGGGAACTCCCAGTCCTCGAACCGCGCCGCGGTCGCAGAAGGCTGATAGCGGTCCGGCGCCACCCAGCGCGAGCCGTGCATGTCGATGAACAGCGGCTCGTATCCCGCGTCCAGAACGCGGTCGGACACATACAGGAAGCCGGAGCCCCGCGGCCCCCGGAGGTATTTGCGGCAGGTCGCGGTGAGCATGTCGCAGCCGATCGCCTCGACGTCGAGCGGGATCTGGCCCACCGACTGGCACGCGTCGACCAGGTACAGCAGGTCCAGGTCACGGCAGTGCCGGCCGATCTCGGCGACCGGCTGGACCAGGCCGGAGTTGGTCGGGATGTGCGTGGCCGCGACGAGCCGGGGCCGGTGCTTCCGCATGAGGTCGGCCATCGCCGCCACGTCGACGCCGCCTTCGGGCGCGTCGGGGGCGTGCACGATCTGGACGCCGAACCGCTTGCGCAGCGACAGGAACGCGATCTGGTTGGAGATGAAGTCGTTGCGCGTGGTCAGGATGACGTCGCCGGGCTCGAAGGGGATCGCCGACAGGCCGGTGGCGAAAGCGTGCGTGGCACTGCTGGCGAACGCGATGTTCTGCGGCGCGGAGCCGATGAGCGAGCCGATCGCCGCGTAGAAGTCCGCCACGGCCTCGGATCGCCGCGCCGCCGCCTCGTAGCCGCCGATGCGGGCTTCGAGCTCCAGGTGCTCCACCACGGGACGCAGCACCGGCGCCGGGATCAGGCCGCAGCCGGCGTTGTTGACGTGGACTACTTCGGCGCAGCCGGGGGTCTCGGCCCGGAGGGCGGCTACGTCGAGTAGCGCTTCGGCGAGAAGAGGTGTAGCGCTATCATCATTATTCATGAACGACGATAGCACCACGCTCGCGCTGGCCGACCGCCTCCGCCGGCTCGCGGACCGGCTGGCTCCCGGCGATCGTCTGCCGAGCAGCCGGGAGCTCGTCGCCGAACACCAGGTGAGCCCGGTGACGGTGACGCGTGCCATCGCGCGGCTGGTCGCGGAAGGCGTGGTCGTCACCCGGTCCGGAAGCGGCACGTTCGTCGCCTCCCGCGCGCGCCGCGAAAGTGCTATCGCCGACACCGCCTGGCAGACGGTGGCGCTCGCCGACCGCTCCGTCGGCACCGACCAGATCACCGCCGCCCTGGGCCCGGCGCCCGAGGGCACGATCCTGCTCGACGGCGGCTACCTCCACCGCTCGCTCCAGCCGACCGGCCTGCTGGGTTCGGCGCTGGCCCGCGCGGCGCGGCGGATCGACGCGTGGGACCGCGCGCCGGTCGCCGGACTGGAGGCGCTGCGGGCGGTGTTCGCACGCTCGGTCGGCGGCGGGGTGACGGCGCAGGACGTGCTGATCACCTCGGGCGGGCAGGGCGCGCTGTCGACGGCGTTCCGCGCGCTCGCGGCTCCGGGCAGCCCGATCCTGATGGAGTCGCCGACCTATCCCGTCGCCATCGAGGCGGCCCGGGCCGCCGGTCTGCGGCCGGTCCCGGTCCCGCTCGACGACGGCGGGATCCGGCCGGACCTGCTGGCCGACGCGTTCGCGATGACCGGCGCGCGGCTGCTGTACTGCCAGCCGACGTTCCACAATCCCACCGGCACGGTGCTGGCGGCGGAGCGCCGGCGGCAGGTCGTCGACATCGCCCGGGCGGCCGGGGCGTTCCTCGTCGAGGACGACTTCGCCCGCCACCTCGGCCATCTCGGCCACGGCGGGCCGGTGCCGCCGCCGCTGGTCTGGGACGACCGCGACGGGACGGTCGTGTACGTCACGTCGCTGACGAAGCCGGCCGCGCCGAGCCTGCGGATCGGGGCGCTGGTGGCCCGCGGGCCGGTGCTGGAGCGGTTGCGTGCACTGCGGCGAGTTGACGACTTCTTCGTGGCGCGGCCGATGCAGGAGGCCGCGCTGGAGATCCTGGGCTCGCCGTCCTGGGACCGGCATCTCAGGACACTGAGCACGGTGTTGCGGGAACGCTGTGCCTCCGCCGCCGCGGCTGTGGAGATCGCGCGCCCCGACTGGACGCTGACGCGGATTCCCGCAGGCGGACTGCACTTGTGGATCCGGCTCGCGCTCGGCGAGGACGACCTCGCGGTGGTGCGTGGCGCGCGCAGCCGCGGGGTCGCGGTGAGTCCTGGTCGCGGTAACTTCGCGGCCGAGGCGCCTGCGGCGTACATCCGTGTCGGGTTCGCCGCCGCAGCGGATCATGCCGAGCTGAGTGAGGGAATCAGGAGGCTTACTGCCTCAGCCTGATGAGGACTCACTCGGCGAAGGCGTCGATCTCCACAGACAAGTCGTCGCCGGTGAGCTCGTGTTGCAGATCGCTGAGGCGCTTCGCGATCTGCGGCAGGAGTTGCGACTGGTTGCCGAGCGCGACACTCGCGTAGTGGTGGTCCGGTGCCAGCAGGACGGCCGTCCGGTAGCCGGCCAGTCGGCCGTTGAGGTACATCTGGCCGGACGGTCCCAGAGCCCAGGCCAGGCCGTAGGTCATCGGGTCGCCGGGACGGGTGCGCGGGCGGCGGATCTCGTCCAGGAGCGGCTGATCGGCCAGCAGGTGCTCGGCGAACGTGAGGTAGTCGGCGACACAGGACCAGAGCCCGCCGCTGGGGCGCCGTCCGCGCGGGTAGTCCTCGACGGGGAGCGCGGTCTGATCGTCCCATCCGGTGATCGGCTCAGTTGGTGCGGTCGGCGTGTCGAAACCGGTGCTGTTCAGGCCCCAGGGAGCGAGCAGACAGCTGTCCAGCGCTTGCTCGAAGCCTTTGCCCGTGACGGCCGCGAGGAGGCTGCCGACCAGGAAGTAGTTGCCGTTGTAGTACGACCAGCTGTCGCCCGGGGCCGGGTCGTTGCCCGCACGGACCACGAGCTGTGCCGCCTCTTGGAGAACATCAGGCCCCTGGCCCAGCGCGGCCACGGTCGCGCCATCCACCGATTCGCGCAGCCCGGAGACCTGGGCCAGCAGCTGCTCGACGGTGGTGTCGGCCTGCCAGTCCGCGGCCAGCGTCGGCAGCAGCTCGATCGCCGGCGTCGTGAGCGCGATGCCCCGCTCCGCGAACGCCCGGACCGTCGCCACGGCCGTCAAAGGCTTCGTCAGCGACGCGATCCGGAACGCGGACGTCTCGTCGGCGACGATCGGGCCCTCGACCTCGATCGTGCGCCGTCCACCGCGCGAAATGCCGATGACCACACCTGCAGCCGCCGTACCCATCTGCCGCCTCCGTCGATCTCTGGTGCCGAACCAGTCGATCACTGTACGGCGGGAACGGAACTGCCGGAGTCCCCGAAGGGACCCCGGCAGCGATCAGCGTCGACGGATACGGCTGTCGGCGCCTACCGGAACGACTCCAGGTACCAGGCGTTCGGGGTCCCGACGCCGGTCGCGTTGTCGTAGCCCTTTGTCGCGTGCAGGTCGACGCCCTGGCCGAACTCCCGCAGCGCCGGGGCCGTCGCGCTGCCGCGCACCACGGCCAGCGGCGAGTTCGTGCGCGGGTGGTCGGTCACGTCGGTGAACAGGCCGAAGGTCGCGCGCAGGTAGATCTCCGGGTTCGCGAAGCCGATCGGCCCGCCCTGCGCCTGCTGCGCGTCGGCCTGGACGCCGACGAACGTCGGGGCGGCCAGGCTGGTGCCGCCGATGCGGCCCTCGGCGTAGGCGGTCGAGCCGTCCGGCAGCTGCTGGGTGTAGCCCTGCAGGAAGCCGGTGCTCGGGTCGCCGTAGGCCGCGACGTCCGGGACCACGCGCTTGGGCGAGGTCGCGGTGCCGTTCAGCAGCGTGCCGGACAGCGAGGACGGGACCAGCCAGCTCTGGTACCACGGCTGCGCGAACACGTCGCTGGTGCCGCCGCCACCGCCGTACAGGTACGACGCGGGCGTCCAGGCCGAGCCGCCGGTCGCCAGCGACGAGGTCGAGGTCTGCCACGAGGTCTGGAACTGGATCCGCTTGTCCGCGCCGATCCCGATGCTGGTCCCGCCGACCGAGGTCACCCACGGCGAGGAGGTCGGGTACTCGGCCTGCGAGCGCGAGGATCCGGCACCGGCGCCGCAGCCGCTGGCCGGGTTGTCGTCGCTGCAGTCGCCGGCCGAGAAGTAGAAGCCGATGCCCTCGGCGGCGCCCTTCTGGAAGGTCTGCTCGTAGACGTTGATCAGCGACGGGTCCAGGTCCACCGGGTTGCCCGACGGGTCCAGGAAGTGCATCAGCTCGCCCCACGAGTTGGACACCATGTCCGCCAGGTGGTGGTCGACGACCAGCTGCAGCGAGTCCAGCAGGCCGCCGTTGGCCGCGACGCCCCCGCCGGCGGTGTCGAAGCAGGAGTTCGCGCCGATGTAGAGGACCTTCGCGTCGGGCGCCATGCCGTGCACCGACTCGACGTCCAGCGCCTCCTCGCCGGCCCAGCCGGCGGGCTCGCCGCACGCGGCCTGGTCGGTCCACTGGCCCGGCGTGACGATCTCCGAGTACTGACCCGGCCGGAACGCCTTGTCGCCGTGTCGCGTCGCGTACTCGTCGGCGTCGGCCTTCATGCTCGGCAGGCCGTAGGCGTCCAGGATCGCGACGGTGACGCCCTTGCCGGTGAGACCGGTGCTGGTGACGCCGTACGCGCCGCGCACCTGGGTCGGCGTGTAGCCGCAGACCGCCCACGGGACGGACTGGCCGTTCAGCGCCGGCAGGCCCGTCGCGAGCTTCTGGCCCTGGTAGTCCGAGCAGGGCGTGGTGCCCAGGTAGGGGACGCCGCCGGGGGAGACCGTGGCGGTCTTCTTGTCGCTGGCGTCGGTGGCGTCGGAGTTGTTCGGCTTGTTGGCCGTCCGGTCCTGCGACAGCCCGACGATGCCGATGATCGCGGAGCGCACGTCGGCCGGGACGCTGACGTCGCGCGACGGGGCGCGCAGCGTGCCGTCGGACGTGGCGTACTCGTGGAACGAGGTGTTCAGGGCGGCCGCGACAGCCGCGGTGCTGCCCTGCACGGCTATGTAGTCCACGGTCTGCCCGGTGACGGTCAGCCCGGCCCCGCCGAGCCACGCCTTGACCGCCGCGATCTGGCCCGCACTGGCGCCGAACCGCGCCTGCACCTGCTCCGGCGTCAGGAAGTGCCGATACGCCGCGCTCTTGGGATCGGCGACCGACTGCGCGTAGGCAGCAAGCCCCTGCGGATCCCGGCCGGCCAGGTACACCCGCACCGCCAGCGGCGCCGCGGCCGGCGCCGCACCACGGTCGGCACTCGCCGAAGCCCACGTCGGCTTCGAACCGGGCAGGACATTGGAGGTCGCGGCATGCGCGGCCCCGGCACCCATGAGGAACATCGACCCGGCCGCCAACGTGCCGGCCATCGAGACGGCGGCGGCGAGCCGCGCGCCCTTGCGCGATTCCTTGGAAGATTCGTCGGCGGATCGCTTGCGCGGTTCCTTGAGGCGAGAGGTCGCGTTTGTGGGGTTTGCCACGGTGAGCTTCCTTCGTTGAAGCGGCACCCCGCGTGTGCCAACGGTGGCGGCGCCCACGGTGTGCGCAGCGGCGGATCATCCGGCTGCGTCGCTGATTCTGACGATGAACAGGAGGTTGCGACAGGGGGCGTGGATCACGGAATGGCAAACAAGGCGAGCGCGAAATTCGCGAAGCGGGCTTATCCCCCAAGCGGGACGATCAGCCGTCGCATTCGCGCTCGGGACCTTCGCCGCCCTCGGCGCCCTCGGCGTCCCCGGCGTACCCCCGCCGCCCGAGACTCCCCCGATCCAACGGACCTGTGTTCGCCAACTCGAGCTTGATCGACAGCTCGTCGACGACCTCCTCCAACGTCCGCCCGGTCGCCGAGGCATTGTCCTGCGCGAGCGCGGCGAGCAACTGCACGGCGGACAGCAGCGTGTGCCGGACATCCGACCCGGGAGCGTCCTGATGCACGTCGAGCCCAAGCTCCCGGTGCATGGCCGCCATCGAGACCGGACCCTCGTGAACAAGGATCCTGAGAAGGGTGAGAACGATCCGTGGGTAGTCAAGCCCGAAGTAGCGCCGCGGTTCCGTCACGCATCCATAATCGCACAAAAGTTCGAACGGCAGGGCGCAGTTCCGGCCCGTGTTGAGGAGGGGAGCGTAAAAACACTGAGAGCCCAGGCGCCGGGAATCCGGTACCTGGGCTCTCTTCGAGTGAGCGGGCGACGAGAATCGAACTCGCGCTCTGAGCTTGGGAAGCTCATGTTCTACCATTAAACTACGCCCGCACAGGCTCCCACCGGCGGGAATCCGCCCGGCGAGCCGCCGTATGAGCGCCAACTGTACCTGATGGCTCGGGAGTGCGTCACGGAGGTTGCCGTAGTGGGGTCGCGGTGGTCGGTGCCTGTCGATGTCGCGGCTGCTGCGGGACCGGGGTGCGGCGAGGGGTGCGGGCGCGACACGGTAGCGTGGGGTGCGTGTTGCTCTCAGATAAGGACATTCGGGCGGAAATCGGGGCGGGACGGGTAGTCCTGGACCCCTTTGAACCTGCGATGGTGCAGCCCTCCAGTGTGGATGTGCGGCTGGACCGGTTCTTCCGGGTGTTCGAGAACCACCGGTATCCGTTCATCGATCCGGCGGAGGAGCAGCCTGAGCTGACGCGGATGGTGGAGCCGGACGGGGTCGAGCCGTTCATTCTGCATCCGGGGGAGTTCGTGTTGGCGTCGACCTATGAGGTCGTGACGCTGCCGGAGGATCTGGCCGCGCGGTTGGAGGGGAAGTCGAGCCTTGGGCGGTTGGGGTTGCTGACGCACTCCACGGCCGGGTTCATCGACCCCGGGTTCTCCGGGCATGTGACGTTGGAGCTGTCCAATGTCGCGACGCTGCCGATCAAGCTGTGGCCCGGTATGAAGATCGGGCAGCTCTGCTTCTTCAAGCTGTCCTCGGCTGCCGAGAACCCCTATGGGTCCGCGGTCAACCAGTCGCGGTACCAGAACCAGCGGGGGCCGACGCCGTCGCGGAGTTACCTGAAGTTCCACCGGACCGACATCGCCAAGGTCGACAAGCTCGACCAGGAGCGGGCCGAGGACTTCGCCGACTGACGCCGGCCGCCGACCGCCCGACGCCAACCGGGTGAATCTGGGCCCGGATACGTATACCCCGCCCCGCCTGCTGACACAGTGACGATGTGGTCGCATTGTCAGTTCGTTGGCCCTTTGCCCGTTCCGCGGACCAGCCCGCCGCGCGGGCCGACCGCCTGCTCCGGGACAACCCGGTGCTGCTGCTGTCCGCGCTCCAGGGCCCGGCCACGGTCGCGGGGCTGGTCGCGACGTGGAATCCGGGCTGGCGGCCGGCGGCCGGTCCATCGGACGAGACTCACGCGCAGCCCACCCCGACCTCGACGGCCATCGACGCCGTCCCCCGGCCGACCCCCGCCGGCGACGCTGACCGCCACGCTGACCGCCACGCCGACCGCGACGCTGACCGCCACGCCGACCGCGACGCTGACCGCCACGCCGACCGCGACGCTGACCGCGCCCCGGCCCTCGCCGCCCCCACCCACCTCACCGAAGCGATCCGCTGGCACGGCCCCCTCCGCCTCACCCCCATGCTCCGCGCCGACGCGGGCCTGCCGACCACCGGCCCCGCCGCCTCCCTCGGCCTGGCCTACGTGGCCGAGACCCGCCGCGCCCGCACCAAGATCCTTGACAGCCGGTACGCCGACCTGCTCCGCATCCGCTACCCGCAGGGCCTGCCGACCGGCCCGGAGGCCGACGCCTGGCACCTGGTCCGCGGCCTGGCCAAGCGCCTGCGCGGGGTCGCACGCCTGCCCGGCGGCCCGGTCCACGCCCCGCACGAGGACCCTCCGCTGCCCGGCGACGCCGACCACGCCGTCTTCGGCCACGAGATGCTTCCGTGGATCGTGCTGCGCGAGATCCTGCGCCCCATCGCGCCCGACCTGACGCGCGAGGTGGTCCCGGGCCGCGGCGGCTACATCCTGCGGCACCGCGGCCTGCTCGAAGTGCGGGTGCGGCCGGCCGGCGCGGACGCCCCCGGCACCCGGCTCCCGCCGGCGCTCGCGGGCCGGGCCGACGACGCCTGGCCGCGCAGTATCTATGAGTTCTGCGATGTTTCGGCGCACACCGTGCAGCCCGTCGTCCCGCGCCCGCACGGCGCCCTCGCCGCGCCTCCCGTGCGGGCCGCCGCCGCGCTCATCGCCGAGGTCACGGGTGGTGTGCACCTCGACGCGGACGGCTTCCCGGAGGAAACCCGGACGTTCACCACCAGATGACACCGAGCTGACACCGGGCTGCCGGTAATGCCTGCCTACCAGGTATATGGGTTACCAAAAACCAAGTACTAAGGTAAGCTAACTTTCGCATCCCGAGGCGGTCGGGCCCCGGGGGCGCCGAAAGTCCTTTGGGGGGCCTGCCCAGCCGTGAAGTCAGCCACCTTCTCCTCGCTGTCGATCCGTAACTACCGTCTCTTCGCCAGTGGCATGGTGGTCTCCAACACCGGCATCTGGATGCAGCGCATCGCCCAGGACTGGCTGGTCGTCTCGCTCACCGGCTCCGGCACCGCACTCGGCATCGTCACCGCGCTGCAGTTCGGCCCCTCCCTGATATTCAGCCTCTGGGGCGGCGCGCTGGCCGACCGCTACCGCAAGAACCGGCTGCTGATGCTCACCGCCGCGCTCACCGGGCTGTGCGCCCTGGTCCTGGGGCTGCTGATCGTCACCAACGCCGTCCAGCTCTGGCAGGTGTACCTCATCGCCCTGATCGGCGGCACGGTCAACGCCTTCGACAACCCCGCGCGCCAGTCCTTCGTGATCGAGCTGGTCGGGCCCGAGGCGCTGCCGAACGCGGTGTCGCTGAACGCCGCCACCTTCAACCTGGCCCGGATGCTCGGCCCGGCGCTGGCCAGCCTGGCGCTGGCGGTCATGGACGTCGGCTGGGTGTTCATCACCAACGCGATCACCGGGATCGCGATCATCACCGCGCTGGCCCTGATCCGCCGCGACGAGCTGCACGCGCCGGTCCCGATCGTGCGTGCCAAGGGCCAGTACCGCGAGGCCTTCGCCTACCTGCGCACCCGGCCGGACCTGGTGGCCGTGCTGGCGTGCATGTTCTTCCTGGCCACCTTCGGGCTGAACTTCCAGATCACCAGCACCCTGATGGCGGTGCAGACCTTCCACCTCGGCAAGGGTGTGTTCGGGCTGCTGAACATCCTGCTCGCGCTCGGTGCGCTGCTCGGTGCGCTGGTCACGGCCCGCAAGCGCCGGGTCGGGGTGGCGCTGGTGCTGCTCAGCGCCCTGGGCTTCGGGGTGGCCGCGACCGTGGTGTCGCTGATGCCGGACCCGGTGCTGTACGGGGCGCTGCTGCTGCCGGTGGGCGTCATGATCATCATGGTCACCACGGCGGCCAACGCCACCATGCAGACCGGCGTCGAGCCGGAGATGCGCGGGCGCGTGATGAGCGTGTACATGGTGGTCTTCCTCGGCGGCACGCCGGTCGGTTCGCCGCTGGTGGGCTGGGTCGGGCAGCACTTCGGGGCGCGCTACGCGGTCGGCGGCGGCGGGGTGATATCGGTGGTCGCGGCGATCATCGCGGCCTACGCGCTGGCCCGGGTGAAGGGCATGTCGGTGCGCGAGCGGGTGGTCGCGCACACCCCGACGCGGCTGGCCGAGCGCCTGGCCGCCTGAGGTCTTCGGCCCGACGCGGCGAAGAAAATCCTCCGGTCCGCTTATCGACAACTCGCCGGTCACACGCCGTATTGTGGGTGCTCTCACAAGGTGTGAAGCGCGCTGAGCGGTGCGGGCGTCCGTGTGCGGTGCAGGCGTGCTGGGGGAACCTCAAGGAGACGCATGCGCTTGTTCGTGGCGATCACGCCACCCCGTGCGGTCCTGCTGGAGGTGCGGGCTGCGGTCGACGCGCTGAAGCGGGGCAACACCCCCGGAGTCAACGCCCTGCTGCGCTGGACCAGGCCGGAGACGTGGCACATCACGGTCGCCTTCTACGGCGAGGTGTCCGAGGAGAAGGCCGCCGACCTGGTCGACCGGCTCGGCCGGGTGGCCGCGCGGACCACGCCGATGGAGCTGTCGCTGGCCGGCGCCGGACGGTTCGGGCCGCGCGCGCTGTGGTTCGGCGTGCAGGGCCAGTGCGACCGGCTGGGCCGGCTGGCCGAGGCCTCCGGGGCCGCCGCGCGCCGCTGCCACATCCGGGTGGAGGACCGCCCCTACCGGCCGCACCTGACGCTGGCCCGGGTGAACGGCGTGCCGCGCGGCGTGACCCACGACGACCAGACCGGGCCGCTGGACCTGGCGCCGATCGTGGAGCGGCTGCGGCCGTTCCGGTCGCCGGGCTGGCTGGCCGGCGAGGTGGAGCTGTTCACCGTCGCCGAGGGCGGGGACGCCGGGGCGGCGGCCAACGGCGCGCACGGGGCGCACGCGGCGAACGGCGCCACCGGCGCGCACCCCTACAAGCGCTACGAGCGCGTCGCGCACTGGCCGCTGACGGGACGCTGAGCGTTCCGCATTACCCTGGAGCGGTGAACACACGTACCCGCTCCAGGGTCGTCACTTTCGTACTGGTGGCGATCCTCGCCGTCGTGGTGATCGCGGCCGCGCTGCGCTGACTAGCCGAGCCGCTCCACGACGTACTCGATGCTCGCCGTCAGCTTGTCGACGTCCTCCGGCTCGACCGCCGGGAACATCGCGATCCGCAGCTGGTTCCGGCCGAGCTTGCGGTAGGCGTCGGTGTCGACGATCCCGTTCTCCCGCAGCGCCGCCGAGATCTTGTCCGCGCTGATTCCCTCGGCCAGGTCGATGGTGCCGACGACCTGCGAGCGCTGCGCCGGGTCGGCCACGAACGGCGTCGTGTACTCCGTGCGCTCGGCCCACGCGTACAGCCGCGAGGAGCTGTCGGCGGTCCGCGCGGTCGCCCACGCCAGGCCGCCGTTGCCGTTCAGCCAGTCCAACTGCTCGGCCATCAGGAACAGCGTCGCCACCGACGGCGTGTTGTAGGTCTGGTTCTTCGAGGAGTTGTCGATCGCGGTCGGCAGGCTGAAGAACGGCGGGATGTAGCGGTCGGTGCCGGCGATCTCGGCCGCGCGGGCCAGGGCCGCGGGGGAGAAGATCCCGATCCACAGGCCGCCGTCGGAGGCGAAGCACTTCTGCGGGGCGAAGTAGTAGACGTCGGTCTCGGTGATGTCCACCGGCAGGCCGCCGGCCCCGGACGTGGCGTCGACCAGCACCAGCGCGCCCTCGTCGGCCCCGGCCGGCCGGCTGATCGGCATCGCGACGCCGGTCGAGGTCTCGTTGTGGGTCAGCGCGTAGACGTCGACCCCGGCCTCGGCGACGGCCACCGGGTGCGTGCCGGGCTCGGACTTCACGATCGAGGGCTCGGCCAGCCACGGCGCGGCCTTCACCGACCCGGCGAACTTCGAGGAGAACTCGCCGAAGCTCAGGTGCTGCGACTTCTCCCGCACCAGGCCGAACGCGGCGATGTCCCAGAACGCGGTCGAGCCGCCGTTGCCGAGCACCACCTCGTAGCCCTCGGGCAGCCCGAACAGCTCGCGCACGCCCTCGCGGACCCGGCCCACCAGGTTCTTCACCGGGGCCTGGCGGTGGGAGGTGCCGAGGATCTTCGCGCCCTCGGTGGCGAGCTTCGCCACGGCCTCCGGCCGCACCTTGGACGGCCCGCAGCCGAACCGGCCGTCGGCGGGGAGCAGGTTCTGGGGGATGGTGATGTCAGCCACGCGGTTCTCCGAGCGTTGTCGTTACAGGGGAGAAGTCGGGTGGCCCAGGGCGTCGTTGGCCAAGGCCTGCTCACATCGTAACCGGGATGTGTCCGCGATCCGGGCTGCATTCCGTGAAACGAGACACGCCGTCGCTTGCCACGGTGTCAGGCCCGGCGGGACCGGCCGGTTCCGCCGAAGCCCGGTCTCAGCCCGGGTGCGGGAGCTTGTCGAGGGTGTGAACGTCGTAGCTGATCAGCCGGGCGAAGGCGGGGCTGGAGAGGAGTTTTTCGACGTCGAACGGGAGCGGCGCCTCGCTGTTCCGGTCCTTCAGGCCGGCACGGACCAGGACGCTGTGCGTGGCGTCGTAGTGGACGACGACGGAGGTGTCACGGGGTCCGGTCACAGTGGTCGTGAGGTGGCCGTCGGCCAGCCTGTCGGTCGGCGGGCACGCCTTGGCGGTGCAGTTGGTGCCGAACGAGGTGATCTTGTCGTAGACGCTGATCTCCAGGTTGTAGGCAGTGCCTTTGAGGCTGCCCAGGTAGTCTCCCGGCTGGATCCGGGCATCCGGGCCGCCGATCTGCGGGGTCATCTCGCTGGTCGGCTCTGAGCTCGTCGATGAGGGATAGGACTCCGTCAGTGGGACGAGTCCGGTGTCCCCGGTCAGCTGTTGGAGCGTGGCGAGATCCTGCTCGCACACCGCGGTGAGCCCTTGTTGATCCGAGCTGTACACGCCCGGCGCGGCGCTCCCGCCGAGGAGGTTGTAGGTGCCCGCGCACTTCGCGGCGATCTTCGGCGGTACGACAGTGCCGGGGCCCGGCTCGGCGCCGACGTTCTGCCCCGGCCGCCTGCCCCCGGCTCCCAGCGTGACCCCCGCCGCGATGACGCCGACCAGCGCCAGCGCCCCGCCGGCGGACCCCAGCACCCGGGCGCGCCGCCGGTGCCGGCGGTAGCCGTCGACCGCGGCCGGCACCAGGTTCAGCACCGGCATGTCGTCGGTGAAGGCGGTGGCGAGCAGGCCGTGCACCGCGTCGTGTCGGCCGTGCTGGCCGCCGAGGCCGTCGCCGTGATCGTCAGCACTCATCGCAGGGTCTTCCCTTCCACGCCGGAGCGCGGTCCGTAGGCGGAGAATTCGTCGCCGAGCAGGGTCCGGAGCCTGGCCAGGGCCCGCGAGGACTGGCTCTTCACATTGCCGGTCGAGCAGCCGAGCGTGGCGGCCGTCGCCTCCACGCTCAGGTCCTCCCAGTACCGCAGCACCACCACCGCCCGGGCGCGGGCCGGGAGCCGGTCGAGCGCGGACAGCAGGGCCAGCCGCGTCTCCGGCCGGTTGCGGTCGTCGGCGGCGCGGGTCAGGCGGTCGGTGCCGGACAGCGCCGCCGCGCGCACCTCGCGTTCGCGCCGCAGCTTGCGCTGGCCGCGGAGGAAGGCGTTGACGAGGGTCCTGTGCGCGTAGGCGTCGACGGAGTCCGCACGTCTGGCGCGGTTCCACGCTTTGCACAGGTTGAGCAACGCGGTCTGCGTCAGGTCCTGCGCGCCGTGCCAATTGCCGCACAGGAGATACGCGGTGCGCAGTAAGTGGTTCTGGCGCGCTGCCGCGTACTCGCTGAACTCGTCGACGCGAGCTTGGTCCCCCATGCGTTTCCCTCCCATGACCGTCGGTCGGGACACATGAGTCGCGCCGGTACGGATCGGTTGCAGGCTTCGGAGGAGAGATGCGACGGCGGCATGTATCCACCGCGGATCGCGTTGGGTCAGGCAGCACAGTAAACGTACGAGAGGGGAACACCGCCATGGCGAGCGTCGCGATCGTGGGCGTGGGCATCATGGGCCGCGGAATGGCCGAGAACCTGCTGAAGCACGGACACCGGGTCATCCTCTGGAACCGCACCCCGGCGAAGATCGCCGACCTGCGGGACGCCGGCGCCGAGGTCGCGGACACGCCCGCGGCGGCCGCTGCCGCCGCCGAGATCGTCTTCGAGGTGACCGCCGACGACGACACCTCGCGCGGCGTCTGGCTCGGCCCCGACGGCATCCTGGCCGGCGCGAAGGACGGCGCGGTCCTGATCACCTCGGCCACGCTGTCGGTGGAGTGGGTGGCGGAGCTGTCCGAGGCCGTCGCCGAGCGCGGTCTGCCGTTCTTTGACATGCCGCTGACCGGCGGCGCCGTCGCGGCCCGCAGCGGCGCCCTGGTCCTGCTCGTCGGCGGCGACAAGGCCGGGCTGGCCGAGCTCGGACCGGTCCTGCAGGCGGTGTCCCGCGAGGTGCGGCACTTCGGCCCGGTCGGCGCCGGCACCCGCTTCAAGCTCGTCCTCAACGCTCTGCAGGCGGCGCACATGGCGGCCTTCGGCGAGGCACTGCGGGTGGCCGCCGCGGCCGGTCTGGACGTCGAGGCCGTCGGGGCGGCGTTCCAGGACCGGCCCGGCGGCGCCGTTACCCAGCAGGCCTGGGCCAGCCACCTCCAGCCGCCGGACCCGATCAACTTCGCCACGCGCTGGGCCCACAAGGACCTGTCCTACGCGGCGCGGCTGGCCGGGGACGTGCCGCACCCGATCCTGGACAGCGTGCGGGACGTGTTCGGCGCGGCGCTCGAGGCCGGACGCGGCGACGACGACTGGAGCTCGGTGAACGAGCTCTGACCGGCGGCCCGGCGGCCTCGCGGCCCCGGCGGGGTCGCCCGGACAGCCGAAAAAGGCTCCCCCGAACGGGGGAGCCCTCATATCGTTCGACCGATCGTTCGACCGAATATCACCCAGCCGCCGGCCACATCAGAGCCGACCGGGGCTGGACCACAGATGACCGGGGGCCGGACCAGCGCCGACCAGAGCCGGTCAGTCCTTGTACGTGTGGAAGCCGCTCGGCGGCACCATCGTCTCGAAGCCCTCGACGGTCTCCGGCTTGCGCGGGCCGGGGCCGATGTAGCGGGAGGACGGCCGGATCAGGCGGCCGGTCTTCTTCTGCTCCAGGATGTGCGCGCTCCACCCGGCGGTGCGGGCGCAGGTGAACAGCGAGGTGAACATGTTCGCCGGGACCTGCGCGAAGTCCAGGACCACGGCGGCCCAGAACTCGACGTTGGTCTCCAGCACGCGGTCCGGGCGGCGCTCGTGCAGCTCGGCCAGCGCGGCCTCCTCCAGGGCCTTGGCGACCTCGTAGCGGGGCGCGTTCAGCTCCTTGGCGGTGCGGCGCAGGACGCGGGCGCGCGGGTCCTGGGCGCGGTACACGCGGTGGCCGAAGCCCATCAGGCGCTCGCCCTTGTCCAGAACGCTCTTCACGTACTTGCGGGCGTCGCCGATCTCCTCGACCGCCTCGACCATGTGCAGCACGCGCGCCGGGGCGCCGCCGTGCAGCGGGCCGGACATCGCGCCGACCGCGCCGGACAGCGCGGCCGCGGCGTCGGCGCCGGTGGAGGCGATGACGCGGGCGGTGAAGGTCGAGGCGTTCATGCCGTGCTCGGCCGCCGAGGTCCAGTACGCGTCGATGGCCTGGACGTGCTTGGGGTCCGGCTCACCGCGCCAGCGGATCATGAAGCGCTCGACGATCGTCTCGGCCTTGTCGACCTCGCTCTGCGGCACCATGGCCTGGCCCGGGTGCTCGATCGAGCGGGCGGACTGGGCCACGAAGGACAGCGCCATGACGGCGGCGCGCGCGAGGTCCTCGCGGGCTTTCTCGTCCGACGTGTCCAGCAGCGGCTGCAGGCCCCACACGGGAGCCAGCATGGCGAGCGCGGACTGCACGTCGACGCGCACGTCGCCGGAGTGCACCGGCACCGGGTACGGCTCCGCCGGCGGCAGACCCGGGTTGAACTTGCCGTCCACCAGAAGGCCCCACACGTTGCCGAACGTCACGCGTCCGACGAGGTCTTCGATGTCGACTCCGCGGTACCGGAGAGCGCCGCCTTCCTTATCCGGTTCGGCGATTTCGGACTCGAAGGCGATGACGCCCTCAAGGCCCGGTACGAAGTCGGACATGTGTACTCCCTCTGTTTCCTTGTGTGCCGCTCAACGTGCTGTGGCTCGATGCGGCCAGCTGGCTTGCCACGGTGTCGCCTTACCCGGCGTCAACGTGACGACACGGTGGTGTCGTGATTAGTGCGTCTCTCCTATAGTGACTCGCCACACAGGATGCTCTGCACCGGGGGCAGTGCTGTGTCTGGAATGTCACACGCGTTACCGTGGCCCTGTGGACTCTGAAGCGCTCGCAGCGCTGCGCCGGGAGTACGGCATCGGAACGCTGCGTGAACAGGACGCGGCACCCGCACCCCACCTCCTCTTCTCCGGGTGGCTGGAGGACGCCGTCCGGGCTTCCCTGCCCGAACCGAACGCCATGGTGGTCTCTACCACTGACCTCGACGGCCAGCCCTCCAGCAGGTCAGTGCTGTTGAAGGGGTTCGACGAAACCGGATTCATCTTCTACACCAACCTCGGCTCCCGCAAGGGCAGGGAGCTGACGGCGAACCCCCGTTGCTCCCTGTTGTTCCCCTGGTACACGCTGCACCGGCAGGTGATCGTCATCGGCGCGGCGACCAAGCTGGACCGCGAATCCGATGAGGAATACTTCGCCACCCGGCCGCACGGCTCGCAGATCGGCGCCTGGGCCAGCGAGCAGTCCACGGTGATCCCGGGCCGCGATTGGCTCGACAAGCGGGCCGCCGAGCTGGCCGAACAGTGGCCGGAGGGCACCGAGGTGCCGCTGCCGGACTTCTGGGGCGGCTTCCTGGTCCGGCCGCAGACCGTCGAGTTCTGGCAGGGCCGCCCCGACCGGCTGCACGACCGGCTCCGCTACAAGCGCGACGAGCACAGCCCGGACGGCTGGACCATCGAGCGCCTCAGTCCCTGACGCCGCTGCCGGCCCCGCGCCCGCCGCGACCCCTCCGACCCACTCCGACGCTGACGGCGGCTCGGTCCGGGCTGACACCAGCTCGGACCAGGCCGCGACACCAGACGGGACCGGGCCGACACCGGACCGAACCGGGCCGACGTCGGACCGGACCAGGCTGACACCAGACCGGATCAGGCTGACACCAGACCGAACCAGGCCGACATCGGACCGGACCAGGCCGAGGCCGGACCGGACCGGACCGGACCAGGCTGAACCAGGCCGACACCGGACCGAACTGAACCGCTCAGTCCGTGCCGACCGGCTTCACCTTCGCCGGATCGACCGCGATCCACACCGCCTCGGCGCTCGCCACCGGCTCTCCCGAAGGGCCGTAGAGCGCGGAGACGGTGAACGTCTTGCGTCCCTCGGTGCGCAGGTGCCTCCCCAGCACCACATAGCGTTCCCCGGCGGTGATCGGCGCCTCGTCCAGCATCTCCACGCTCATCCGGCCCAGCACCATCGGCCGCCCGGCCAGATCGCCGGCCGACCAGCCCCCCGGACAGTCCAGCGCGGCCCACACGAACTCCGGCCCCACCGCGTCCTCTGCGGGCGTCCACGGAGCCGCCACGGCGCCCTTGCGGCCCGGGACCGGGCCGGGGAAGACGTGCAGCCCGGTCGGATGGTCCGGGCCGCAGACGAAGCAGGTCAGGAACGGATGCCCGCTCAGCCCGGCGTAGCCCTTGGCGGCCGTGACCGCCTCGTCGTAGGACACCGGCTCGACCAGCTCCCCGGCGGCCTCCACCAGCTCCGCCTCCGCGATCACGGTGCTGCCGTCCAGCAGCCGCAGGCTCTCGCTCTCCGCCGGCTGCCGGGTTGTGAGCGGCTTCTCCAGCGGCGGCGGCTTGCGGAGCGTGACCTCCACCTTCGCGCCGGGCGTGTCCCCGAACTCCTCCAGGAACAGCTGCGCGAGCATCCCGGAGACGTAGCCGCCGTTGCCGGAGTGCGGAGGGCCGTTGAAGCGGCGCGAGATCGTCAGCATGGGATCCACACTCTCAGATCGGCCTAAGCCAGCAACCGCGCGACCAGCAGCAAGTCCGAGACCAGCTCCTTGTACGCGGTCTCCTGATTGTCCGCGCGCAGCACCGCCGACGGATGCGACGTCGCCACCAGCGACACCGCCCGGCGCCGCGAGGGGTCGGTGCCGAAGCCCGCGTCCCCCGACGGCGGCCACATCAGCACCTTGCCGCGGTCCCGCGTCACCCGGAACTGCGGGCCGATCAGGGCCCGGCCGGCGGTGGCGCCGAGCACCACGATCACCTCGGGGTCCACTATCGTCAGCTCCGCGCGCAGCCAGGGCTTGCACGCTTCGATGTGCGTGGTGTCCGGGGTCTTGTGGATCCGCCGGCCGTTGGGGCGGTCCTGCATGAACCGGAAGTGCTTCACGCTGTTGGTCACGTACGCCTGCCGCGGGTCGATGCCCGCCTCGGCCATGGCGCGGTCGAACAGTTGCCCGGCCGGCCCGACGAACGGCAGCCCCGCGCGGTCCTCCATATCCCCCGGTTGTTCGCCCACGAACACCACGCGCGCGGCGGGGTTCCCTTTGGAGAAGACCGTCTGCGTCGGTCCGCTCAGCGAACCGGGCTGGGCCTGGTGGAGCTCGCACCCTTGGCAGGCCAGGGCGGCAGTGCGCAGCGCGTCGATCGAGACCCCGCGCGGGATCGGCAGCGACATCGTTATCGTTCCTTGATTTCCGATGGGTGTTGCCCGGTTGAACAGACGTCCATTATTGCGCCGTGGCACTGACAGATACGCCGCGAACAGTCGAATACACATGTCCGCGGTGTGGATGGTCGGGCGAGTTCGACGCCAGGTTCGCACGGTGGTGCATGGCGGACGATCACGACCTGATCGCCAAGGATGAACAGCAGAAGTCGGCGACCCTGACAAAGCACGTACAGCGCAGACGCGAGACAGCCCGGCGCAGAGGTGAAGCGCTCCAGGAACGTCTGCTCCAGTCCGGCGAACTGCGGCCCGGCGGCGCCGCACGGCTGGCCGCGGTGTCCTTCGGACTGGCCATCCACACCCTCACCCTCGTCATCCTCGGCGGCGCCGTGGCGGCGCTGCTCAGCGGGCTGTGGCCGCTGGACGTCCTGGCGCTGCTCGGGTTCGGCGTCGTGTGGGTGGTCCGGCCGCGGTTCGCCGAGCGCCCCGGCACCGGCTGGATCAAGCGCGGGAAGGCGCCGAAGCTGTTCGCGATCCTGGACCGCGTCGGCGAGGCGACCGGGGCCCCGGTCCCGAAGTACGTCACCTTCGACGGCACCTTCAACGCGAGCACCGCACGGCGCGGCCTCCGCCACGAGCCGGTCCTGACCCTCGGCGTCCCGCTGTGGCAGATCCTGGACGGCGACGAGCGGCTGGCGCTGCTCGGCCACGAACTCGGCCACCAGGTCAACGGCGATACCACACAGAGCGTGCTGGTCGCCGGTGCGCACCGCAGCCTTCCGGAATGGCGCGTGCTGTTCTACCCGAGCACCCACGGACGCCCCGTGCCTCCCGGCGAGGCCGGACTCGCGCAGCTTCTCCTGCCCGTGATCCTGTTCCCCTTCTATCTGCTCATGACCGGGCTCCAGCGGTTCTACGGCTGGCTCCGGATCCACGTGTCGCTGCGGGCCGAGTTCCTCGCTGACGACATCGCCGCGCAGACCGCGTCGACCGAGGCGGCGCTCGCGCTGCTGCGCAAGTTCGGCGCGCGCATGTCGGTCGAGGCATATGTGGCCCGCGCGCGGTCCGCGCACACGTCCGTCCGCAAGGCGGCCAGCCTCGAAGACGCCATGGAGATGTGGATCGGGCTCCAGGACTACATCCCGACCATCCCGGAGCACGAGTACATCCGGTCCGCGCGCGTCTCGGAGTTCCGGGGCACGCAGATCGACTCCTCACACCCCGCGGACTA
Source organism: Catenulispora sp. EB89 (assembly GCF_041261445.1). Lineage (NCBI taxonomy): Bacteria > Bacillati > Actinomycetota > Actinomycetes > Catenulisporales > Catenulisporaceae > Catenulispora > Catenulispora sp. EB89. The sequence continues at coordinate 85,866 of NZ_JBGCCU010000001.1, read as the reverse complement.
CCTCCGGGCCCGGCTCCTCAAGGGGAGACCGCCGCGCGCCGCGGCGGTGACGGTCTCCGAGGACGAGTGGCTGAGCGTCGACCTGGAACTCGCTCCGCACGTCGCGGAGGTCGGCCGCGCGATGCTCATGCGCCGCTACTGAAGATGCTCATGTGCCGCAGCTGAAGGGGATCCCCCTCCGATCCCCTTCAGCGCGCACCGGCCGTGTCAGCCCCTTCAGCCGATAGCCCGCAGCCGGTTCCGGTGAGCGGACCGCCAGCCCCCCGAACCGCCGATCAGTCCTGCCACTCCCGCAGCGGCCGGATCGCCAGCACCGAGGCGACGATCCGCAGCCCGCCCCCGACCACCCACGGCGCCGCCAGCCCGAACCACCCCGCGATCAGGCCGCCGACCAGCGCGCCGAGCGGCTGCATCCCCCACACCACCATGATCCCGGCGCTCGACACCCGGCCCAGCAGATGCGGCGGCACCAGCCGCTGCCGCTGCGAGACCACCGCCACGTTCCACAGCGAAGCGCTCATGCTGCCGACCCCGAGCAGGGCGGCGACCACGAACATGTTCGGCCCCAACAGCCCGATCCCGATGCCCGCGACCGGCGTCACCGAGGAACACAGCCGCGCCACCACCCGGCCGCCGAGCCGGGCCACCGCGGCCCGGCTGATCAGCCCGCCGACGATGCCGCCCACGGCCGCGATGCTCAGCAGCACGCCGTAGTGGTGCGTCCCGACGTAGAGCACCAGCGTCGCGGCGCCCATCGTGGAACCGAAGTTGGCCGCCGCCGACAGCATGGTCGTGGTGCGCAGCAGGCGGTGGTGGGCCAGCCAGGTCAGGCCCTCCTTCATGTCGGCGCGCAGCGACCGGCGTCCGGTCGCGGCCGCTTCCGCTGCTCCCGCTTCGACGGCGGGTGCACCGGGCTGCCGGGGCCGCCGGGGCCGTCCGGTCCGGGGCAGGCGCGCGATCAACAGCATCGACACCGCGAAGGTGACGGCGTCGGCCCAGAACGGCAGCGTCGGGGTCAGCGCGAACAACGCCGCGCCGAGCGCCGGTCCGGCGAAATCCTTGGCCACCGACTGCGCCGTGTACAACTGCCCGTTCGCCGACATCAGGCGCTCGCGCGGGACCACGGAGGTCATCAACGGCTGCGAAGCGCTCTTCGCCAGAGCCGCGGCCATGCCCAGGCCGAAGGCGAGGACGTACAACGCCGCCAATCCCCATCCCGCGCTGCGGTCCATGGCCAGCACCCCGACCGCCAGTACGCACAGCAACTGCCAGGCCTGCGCCTGGATCGACAGCCGCCGGCTCTCCGAACGGTCCGCGATCGCCCCGGCCTGCAATGAGAACACCAGCCAGGGCAACGTCCCGGCCACCGTGAGACCCGATATCAACCGTGGATCTCGGGTGTACCCGGCGGCGAGCAACGGCAGCGCGGCGACGAACGCGCCGTCGCCGAGGACCGAGATCGCGCCGGCGGTGAACAGCAGATGCCAGTCGCGGCCGAGCTTGTCGGGGCGCGCCTTCGGGCGGCGGACCGGGGCGGGGGACTCGGAACGGAAAGAAAGAACGGTCATGGGAGCAAGATTCGAAGATCGGCCGCCGCGGAGCTACGATTTAGTGCTTGCTAAATCACGGGGGGAGGGGGTGCCGATGGCCAGACCGGTCCGCATACCGATCGCCGGAACCGAGATGGCGCGCGTCCGTTTCGCCATCTCGCCGGTCTATGAGGCGCTTCAGGCCGTGGACGTCCTCCAGGAGCCCGGCAGGCACGCCGTGCACCTGCCGTGGGTCCGCTGGGCCCGGCCGCTGCTGGCCGACGTCCCCGGGTGGGAGATCCTCGCGGGGTTCACCTCGCGCGCCGTCCGCCCCGGCGTCCTGGTCCCGCCGCCGGACGTCCACATGCCCACGCTGGACGAAGAACTCGAGACCATCCGCGCCGCCGATCCCGGGCGCGTCCGGCGCTACTTCGACAACAACGGCGCGCCGAGCGACCGCTTCCAGCGGGAGTTCTACGACGATCCGCCGGCCGGCCTGGCCCGGCTCGCCGACGTCCTGCGGCGCGTGTTCGACGTCCTCGTGGCCCCGCACTGGCCGCGGATGCTCGGGGTGCTGGAGGCCGACATCGCCTATCGGGCCCGGGTGCTGGCCGACGGCGGCGCGGCCGCGGTCTTCGACGACCTGCACCACGACGTGCGCTGGTCGGACGGCGAACTGCGGCTGCACGGCCCGGGAATCAGCGAGGCCGTGTGGCCGTTCACCGGTAAGGAAGTAGTCCTCGACGGCAGGGCGCTGGTGCTGTCTCCGAGCGTGCTCGGCTGGCCGGACATCTGCGTGAACACCAAGCCGGTCACCTCCGGTCTGCTGCACTATCCGGCGCGGGCCGTGGCGACGGTGTGGGAGACGCGGCGGCCGGCCCCGGACGCGTTGTCGGCCCTGCTCGGCCGCACCCGGGCCGAGCTGCTGGTCCAGCTGGCCGAACCGGGCACCACCGGGGAGCTGGCCGGACGGCTCGGGGTGACGGCCGGGGCGGTCTCGCAGCACCTCGGGGTGCTGCGCGGGGCCGGACTGGTCGCCACGCGGCGGGACGGCCGGGTGCTGCTGCACCTGCGGACGGAGCGCGCGGAGGCGTTGCTCGGCTGACGGGCCATCGGCCGCGCCGGTGGCGCGGGGGTGGCCGAGTGTCTTGAAACCGCGCCAGGTGCCCCTGCGTGTCGGTGGAATGCGCAACAATGGAGCACCGCTGTGCGGACCGGCCTTGAAGGACCGGCGGCTTGGCACCATGTGACGGCGGCCGTGGGCCCGCGGGAAGGGACTGGAGAACGTGAGCAGCGACCTCATCGACACCACCGAGATGTACCTGCGGACCATCTACGAGCTCGTGGAGGAGGGCATCGTCCCGCTCCGCGCGCGGATCGCCGAGCGGCTGGGGCAGAGCGGCCCGACCGTCAGCCAGACCGTGGCCCGCATGGAGCGCGACGGACTGCTGACCGTCGAGGGCGACCGGCACCTGGAGCTCACCGACGCCGGCCGCGAGCAGGCGACCCGCGTGATGCGCAAGCACCGGCTGGCCGAGCGGCTGCTGACCGACGTGATCGGGCTGGCGTGGGAGGACGTCCACGTCGAGGCCTGCCGCTGGGAGCACGTGATGAGCGAGGCCGTGGAGAAGCGGCTGCTGGAGATCCTGGACCACCCGACCGAGTCGCCGTACGGCAACCCGATCCCGGGCCTGGCCGAGCTCGACGACTCCGTCGGCGAGCAGGAGGCGTTCCTGGACGGAGACGTGGCCAACCTGCGCGACGTGGTGGAGCGCAGCGCGCGCTCGGCGACGGCGCAGAACCTGGTCGTCCGCCGGCTCGGCGAGCCGCTGCAGAACGACCCGGAGCTGATGCTGCGCCTGCGCCGGGCCGGCGTGCAGCCGGGCCAGACGGTCCGTGCGACGGTTTCGCCGGGCGGCGTGCTGCTCGGTTCCGTCGGCGAGACCGCCGAACTGGACCTGGATCTGGCCGGGCATGTGTTCGTCACTGTGCGTGCCGCCTGACCGTCGTTCGGGTCTACCGGGGAAATTCGGGCTCGGATAATCTGTGTGGGTGAATCCACGCTTTGTGATAGTCAGACCGCTCAGGGTGAGCAAGAATGGCGAGGCTGTCCAAGAGTCTTGGGGGTTCGCCACAATGTCTTCGATATCCGCTCCGGATGCCGACTTAGGCGGCATGATGCCTTCCCCACGTGGGCGTCGCCGCCGCGCCTCCCTCCTGTTCGTGTCCGCGGCCGCTCTGGCCGTGACCGCGTTCGGAGCCCTGCCCGCCGCTGCTTCCGACGCATCGTCCCCCACGACCTCTTCGGGGTCTTCGCAGACGGGTACCGCCAAGGCGGTCGCCGGTCAGGTCCACCTCGACGTGCAGCTGCTCAACGGCCTGCTCGGCGCGCTGCACCTGACCGGGCCGAACGGCCTGGACCTGCCGCTGGCCGACCTGTCGCTCGGTGAGGCCGACGCGCCGAACGCGAGCGGCGACTCGGCGAACTTCACCAACTCCGTGGTCCGGCTGCGCGACAACTTGATCAACACCCTGCATCTCCCCGGCCCGGACGCGGACCTCATCAAGGCCGACGCGGTCTCGGGGACGGCCCGGGTCATCAACGGTCCCGGCGGCTACACCCAGGCCTACGCGACGGTCGCGAACCTCCGGCTGTTCCTGCCGCTGCTGAACCTGCCCGGGGCCAGCGCCGACAACGGGATCCTGAAGGTGGACCTGATCTCCGCGCAGGCGACCTGTGTGCCGGGGCAGAAGCCGACCGCCTCGGCGAAGATGCCGGCCACGATCCAGTTGCTGGGCCAGGACTTCCCGGTCCCGCTGACCGGCGAGGTCAAGCTGGACGTCCCCGGGGTGGCGGACATCGACGTGCAGCTGGCGCCGACCACCACCATCGACAGCGCCGGGGCCTCGGCCGCGGTCGAGGCGCAGGTCACGCTGAACGCGCTGAACCTGGCGAAGGTCAACGGCGGGATCACCCTCGCCTCGGCCTCGTGCACGACGCCCGGCGCGGCCGCGGCCGGCAGCGGCACGGGTACGCCCTCGGGCCAGTCCTCGTCGTCGAACTCGGCGGCCGGCGGCACGACTACTACGACCACCTCGACCGCCGCCGCGAAGCCCAAGGCCGCAGCAGCAGCCGTGACGACTGCGGCCCCCGCGGCCCCCGCGGCGCTGGACGAGAGCCAGACCGGAGCGTTGGCGCACACCGGCGCGAGCGGGTCGCTCATGCCGATCGCCATCGTCGCGGTGGTGCTGGTGCTCGGCGGCGCCGGACTGCTGGTGTTCCTGCGGAAGAAGGCGGCCGGGCTCCGACCCAAGGAGTAAGCAACCGGCGCGTAGCAGCCCGCGCGCCGGCGAGCTCACACTTCCGCACACCCGCGAGCTCACACGCGAACGGCGGTCACCGATCGGTGACCGCCGTTTTTGGTGCCTGGACTGGCTTTCCGCTTCTGTTCCTACCTCTGGCTGGCGCTCCCGTGGCCCCTGTCCAACCGCTCGCGCCCGCAGGCGTAGGCCAGCGTCGGGATCAGTTCCGCCGCCTCCGGCAGCCATCGATTCGACTCCCCGGGCGGCCGGGCCCACTGCACCTGTCCGCCGGTCCCCATGCGCGAGGGCGGCGCCACCACGAAGTCCTTCTCGCCGTGGCAGACCAGGTCCAGCTGCGCACGGCCCCAGCCGGCGCGCATGAGCATCTCAGGGATCTTCTTCTTCGTGCCCGGGAGCACGAAGAAGTACAGCCGCCGGGTCGGCGTGGCCGCGACCGGACCCAGCGCCGCCCCGCTGCGCTCCAGTCGCGCCAGGGCCAGGCAGCCGGCCTGCTCCGGGACGTCGATGACGTCGAAGGTGCGGCCGGTGGGCAGCAGGATCGCCGAGTCGGGGTTCTCCTCCCACCAGCCGTGGACGCGCGAGGGCTGCGCGGTGATCTGCTTGTTCCACTCGCGGTGTGCGGGGTGCGAGCCCAGGGCGGTGCACGCGTTGTTCCCGCACGAGCAGCGCCAGGCGCCGTCCACGCGGAGTACCGACGCGCCCGGGAGGATGTCCCAGTGCCGTTCCTCGATGTAGGTCAGTGCGGCGGCCTTCAGGCCCAGCGGATCGGCGCCCACCGGGGCGGGACCGGCCTCGGCGAGGTCGCTCTCGGGGAGTGACAGCACAGTCATGTGCCCATAACGCGAGTGACAGGAGTCTGGTTACGGGTCGCATGTCACCTGATTGCCCGAATGTGCAAGAGGTCTGATATTTGGCCGAGTTGAGCTGCATTCGTTGCGCCAGACGGGGATTCGTCTTCTAGATCAGTGTTCGTCTTCTAGATCTGTGTTCATCATGAAGATCTGCATTCATCATGAAGATCTATGTTCGTCCGATTGTCCGGCGGGTATCACCGGGGGTATGGAGGGGCACCGGGGGCCGCGCGAGCCGAATCGGAGACTCGCGGAGCTGATCGCCGAGGCCGGCTGCTCGAACGCGGGACTGGCCCGGCGGGTCAATCTCGCGGGCGCGGAGCTCGGTCTGGACCTGCGCTACGACAAGACTTCGGTGGCACGCTGGCTGCGCGGACAGCAGCCGCGGGCCACCACGCCGGCGTTGATCGCCGAGGCGCTGGGCCGCAAGCTCGGCCGGCCGGTCACCGTCGAGGAGATCGGCATGGTCGACGAGCGGGACGGCAGTTCCTCGCTCGCGCTCGGCCTGGCCGCCGACACTCCGGAGGCGATCGCGGTCGCGGCCGGGCTGTGGCGGGCCGACGCCGCCGGCCGCGAACAGCTGCGCGCGGCCTCGTTCGCGGTCACCGCGATGGTCGGGCCGAGCCGGGACTGGCTCATCATGGCCGAGGACCCGGTGGTCGCCCGGGGCATGGCCGCGGCCAAGAACGGACACGCGCCGCTGCGCGTCGGCCTGTCGGACGTCGCCGCCGTGCGCGCCACGACCGACGCGTTCCGCACGCTGGACCACCGCTTCGGCGGCGGCCACGTCCGGGTGCTGGCGGTGCGCTACCTCGACGGCGTCGTCGCCGAGCTGCTGCGCGGCACCTACCCCGAGCGGGTCGGGCGCCAGCTGTTCGGCGCCGCCGCGGCGCTCACCGAACTGGCCGGCTACCTCGCCTGCGACACCGGCCGCCTCGGCCTGGCGCAGCGGTACTACATCCAGGCCCTGCGACTCTCGCAGGCCGCCGGCGACCGGGCGCACGGCGGGCACATCCTGTCGGCGATGAGCCATCTGGCGAACTCGCTCGGCGCGCCGCGCGAGACCGTGCAGCTGGCGCGTTCGGCCGACGAGGGGGCGCGGGGGACCGCGTCACCGCACGTGCGCGCCGAGTACTTCTGCGCCGAGGCCCGCGGCCACGCCGCGATGCGCGACCGGCGCGCGGCCGAGCAGGCGCTGGGCCGGGCCAGCGACGAGCTGGACCGCGGCGACGGTGACGCCCCGGTCTGGTCCGCCTACTTCGACCACCACTACATAGCCGACACGGCCGCGGCCTGCCACCGCGACCTGGAGCAGCCGCGGCAGGCGGCCGAACAGGCCGCGGCGGCGCTGGCCGGCTTCGGCGTGGACAAGACCCGGCGCCGGGTGCTGAACCTGTTCACCCTGGCCTCGGCCCGGGTCCAGGGCGGCGAGGTGGAGGCCGGGTGCGCCGCCGCCACCGAGGCCGTGAAGCTGTCCGGCCGGGCCCGCTCGGCCCGCGCGGTCGAGGCTTTGCACGATTTCGACCGACGGCTCGATCCGTACGCCACCGTCGCGGCGACCCGGGAATTCCGCAGCTTGACAGCCCTGCGGCGGCCCGGCGAGCCCATCAACGCCTGAACGTCTGTGCCATCGGGTCCGGCGTTGTGGTCAAGCATCGAAAGTCCGATCGGGTAGGCTCGGTCCCGCCTATGGACGAGACGCTGCAAGAAAGCGAGCCGACAGCCGAGGGTGGGCGTGCGCCGTCGGAGGATGCCGCGACCGCCCAGGCGGGAATGTCGCATACCGCGCAATTCGCCCCTGTCGAGACGCCTCACCAGGCCGTCTCCCCCGCCCCGCCGGAAGACGACGGCTATCCGGGCGGACCGATCCCCGAATCCTCCGGCTTCTCCTGGCGCCTGCCGGGCCAGCCGGCGCCGGTGCAGCACGCACAGGGCGGGATCCCGAACGAGTTCGACCACCTGTTCCGAGACGCGCCGGTCGACAACCGGCACTCGCTGATGCCCAACCAGGGCACGATAGGTGTGTCGGTGCCGGGAGCCGCGGGCTATTCGGGACCGTCGTATTCGCAGAACTCTGCGACGAACGGCCCCGGCGGGCCGGGTGCCTCGGGTCCGCCTTCGGCCGGCCCCGGGATGGGCCCGCAGCCGACGCAGGCCCTGCCGCCGGCCGACGCCACCGGGCGCCAGGCGCCGGTGTACCAGCCGCCGACGCAGGACCAGATCGGCTACGGCCAGGATCAGTCGGGCTACGGCCAGGACCAGACCGGCTACGGCCAGCAGCAGATGCCCAACCGGGGCTACGACCCCGGCGGCTACTCCGCGCAGGCGCAGGGCCCGGTCAACCCCGAGTCGCACACCCAGGCCATACCGCGGGTGCAGCCGCAGATGTACGGCGGCGGCATGAACCACGGCGGCCGCGGCCCCGGCGAGCCGGACCTGCTGCTGGCCACCGGCCCGGACCGCCGCCAGTCCAACCGCACGCTCATGGTCGCGGTCGGCGTGTTCGTGGTGCTGATCGTGGTCGCCGCGGTGGCCTTCTCCGGCGGAGGCGGCAAGGCCAAGCCGAGCGCCACGGGCAAGTCCACGACCCCCGACACCCCGCCGCCGAGCACCACCGTCTCCGCGCCGCCCGGCGTCGACCCGGCGGCCAAGGCCCAGGCCGACGCGATATTCACGATCATCGCGCAGAGCCACGAGCTGCGCTCGAAGGCCAACGCGGCGATCTCCGGCGTGCAGCAGTGCAAGAACGTGGCCTCGTACAAAGCGGACTTCTCCGACGTGGCCGCCAAGCGGCAGGCCCAGGCCGACGGCACGAAGCCGCTGTCGGTCGACAAGCTGCCCGGCGGCACGCAGCTGCAGGCGAACCTGGTCAACGCCTGGCAGCTGTCCGCGGAGTCCGAGAACGACTACGCGGCATGGGCCAACGACAACCTGAGCTGCACCGGCAAGCCCGGCTCGAACGACAACTTCAACAAGGGCAACAGCGCCGGCGACAAGGCGGGCTCGGTCAAGGGCGAAGTGGTCTCCGAGTGGAATGCCTTCGCCTCGAAGCTCGGCGAGCAGACGATCAAGATCAGCGACCTGTGACAGCACGCTGACGCTGACATCGACGGCCACCGGTTCTCCGGTGGCCGTCGTCGTTCACCGGCCGGGGCGCCGCCTCGGTCAGCGAAGCTGGTCGACGTACGCGTCGGTGCCGGGCACCGTCGGGATGAACGGCCCGGCGAACTCGAGCCGGCCCAGCCCCGAGGCCTCGACGGCGGCCCCGTCGCCGACGAACCGGTCCCAGTCCTCAGCGGGATCGGCCTCGGTGAAGAAGAGCACTGTGATGCGCTTGCCGACACCCTCGACCGCCTTCACGTAGGTCGGCGTCGTCCCGGGCAACGGCATCGGCTCGAAGACCGTCGCCATCGCCACCGGCGAACCCTCCAACTTCGCCGGCAGGTGCTTCTCCCGGAGCCAGGCCGCCAGCGCCGCCGGATCCTGGTCCGGCGCCGCGTCGAAGACCTCGACGATGAGCCCCGCGTAGGGGTGGTTCAGGGCATGGATGTCACGCGGACCGGAGTCCCCGTCCCGGTAGACGACGCCAAGGTAGTTCTGGAACGACGTGAAGACATGCGTCCGCTCCTGGAACACCCGGCCGTCCGGCAGCAGCCGCCGGTTGATCGCGACGGTCCAGTCCAGATGATCCCGATACCGGCCCTCGTTGATCCAGTACACGGTGATATAGGCCCCGGCGGTCACGGGACTCGCGACAGCGGAGTCGGCGGGATACCGCAGCAACTGCAACGGACGCGTGGCGACCCACCGCCGCCCGGCGAACATCCACGGCATGGACATCGCGCCGGAGATGTAGTGATCATCTTCGTACCAGCGATTGTAGGCGTGCTCCTGTCCCGGATGCGGCTCCACCATCGTGATCAGAGCCGATCCGATGCCGGGCCCGTAAGGCCCCTCGCTCGCGAGCTTCTTGTAGGGACTCGGCTCCCGTTTCGGGTGCTCCTGCTGCTCCGCCATGGCGCCTCCAGGTGTGGGCTTCCGCGAGATCTGACGATACGTCAGATTCCGTGAACGACGCCATAGTCATCACAAAAGCCCAGTTCGGAGTGCCTTTCTATGCCGATGACATCGATCTCGCCGAATGGGATGGCGTGCTGATACCCGAGCGGGCCCGGAATCGTGGATCGCTCAGCACAAGAAGCGTCCCGTAGTCGGCGTGTCCAGCAACATCAACCTCAGGACGGACTCCGTACAGATTGCACGAAGACGGATCAGTTGCACACTACTGGGCGGTCCGCACAGAGCCGCCGCATGCCGGGGTTGATTCTCCGGAACTCCCTGAGGGCACTTTCCACGAAGCGTTGACAGCTGGTGCCTGCCAGCTGACCGCCGCGCACAGCGAATGCCAGGATGGCTCCGTGCCGAGTGATTCGAACTACTGGGACCCCATACCGGCTGCGCGAGCCGCACATGAGCTGCTGAAGCCTTGGGGCCCCGATGGCCGGTCGGTTGTTCGTCCCGCCCCGGAGAAGTTCCTACTGGGACAGTGGGAGGAGCGGAACTGGCGGAACGTCCCCGGCCCGTTCTACGGCGCCGGCACCGATACTTGTGAGGCCGGACCTCCTGTCGCCCGGCGCCATGTCCTGACTGACGAGACGGGCCAGGAGTTCGTCTTCCGGCAACCGCGCACGGCCACGGAGGTGGAGTCAGTCCTCCGCGCGGCATGGTCTGATCCGTTCAGGGGCTATGGATGGGACGGACATGATCGCTGGAGTGTCCAGGACATCCGCTCCTGGTGGGGCGAACGAGCGCGACTCCGGGAATGGGCTACGTCCTATGCCGACAACGAAGATGCGGGCTCCGCGTTGCGAGACCTGATCGCCTACCTCGACGGGGACTTGGAGTCTCACCTGCGTGACTACATGTTTTGGTTGGAGGAACGCCGCCACGCTACAGCCGGTTGCCCGCGGCCAGACCTTTGAGTCACGGCTCTCGTTCATGAAGTCGGTGCCAGGAAGGGCAATCAAACGGTGCTACCTGCCACGAACGCCAGTGCAGTGCTGGTCAGCGATAGGCGGCGGTATCACCCACCGAGTCATGTCGCAATGTTCAGCAGCGGGTGATCTGCCTCAGACCATCGGCCCGGTATCGAACCCCGCGCCGATTGCCGACCGGAGGTCGTCCTGGTGGTTGCTCCAGGTATCCAAACCGGGGCCACCTGATCACCGGGCCAGGTGGCGCGTCACAGCTATAAGTGTCCGGCGAGCTATCTGCTTGGGCGCGCGACGTTTGCCCGGACTTCGGAGGTACCGCCGCGTGCTGCGCCGCGGAACCGTTCGATGATCGCACGTTGCCGGACAGCGTCGGCGATGTGAACTTAGCCTTGCCGACCCCGGCCATGCCGTCGATTGCGGAGACCACGGGTGCTCCTGCTGCTCCGCCATGGCGCCTCCAGGTGTGGGCTTCCGCGAGATCTGACGATACGTCAGATAGTTGCACGGCGGCCATGAGGTGGCGAGACCTGTCCCTGCTGTGCGCATGACTTGCTATCTTCGAGCCACGCGCGGCGCTCCGGGGACGCCTGAGCACCGCGTTTCGTGTCACCACGGGGAACGGGGAAACCATGCGCAACAAGATCAAGGGCGGCTCCATCGCCGCCCTCACCGCGGCCGCCCTGATGACGGCCGCCTGTAGCAGTTCGGGGCAGATCGGCGGTGCGGCGGCGGGGACGAGTGCGCCGGGTGCGGCGGGGACGTCGGGCGGGTCGAAGGCGCCGGCGTCCGGCGGGGGTGTGCCGAACACGTCGATCGCGCCGCCCACGTCGGCGGCGACGTCCGGCGGGGCTTCGGGGACGACGCTGAGCGCCGACCAGATCGGCAAGCTCCTGCTCACCGACAAGGACGATCCCGGCTACACCTACGACGCCTCGCAGGACGACCCCACGACCACCAGCGCGCAGGACGTCGTGAAGACCGGGGGCGCCGCCTGCCAGACGTTCGTGGACGCCGAGGACGGTCTGACCACGAAGTACGGCACCACCGCCGAGGTGAACCGGCAGCTGCACAAGGCCTCGGCCGGCCACGTCATCCAGGACTCGGTGCTGGCGCTGCCGTCCGCCGACAAGGCGCAGGCGCTGGTCGCCGACCTGACCACCGGGCTGCAGGGGTGCAAGAGCCTCACCATGACCATCTCCGGCAACTCCGGGACCATGGCGCCGGCCCCGGTTCCGCAGCTGATGAAGGCGGGCCAGGCTGGCTACATCAACTACCTGACCGTCGGCGGCAAGACCGTGCTCATGGCCGCGCTGCTGGTCCAGGCCGGGACGGCGGTCTCGGTGGTGGTCCTGGTCGGACCCGTCACGAACGACAAGACGGCGCTGGAGCAGATGGGCGCGACGCTCGCGCACCTGTCCGAGATCCAGGTCGGGCGGGTGAAGGCGGCGCAGGGACTGCACTGATCGAGGAGTTCGGGGCGGGAAGGCCCTCAGTGCGACCCGAGGATCAGCGGCAGCACGATCGGGATCAGCAAGAGACCGACGATCATCCCGGTGCCCGCGGGCCGGGCGAAGTTGATCGTCCAGCCGACGCCGAACCGCTTCGGGACGAACACCGACGGGTCGTCGTGGTTGTAGTAGAGCAGGCCGAGCTTCCAGTAACGGTCGTCGTCGCGGTTGACGGCGTCGCCGCGGCTCCCGTCGCGTCCGCCGTCACCCCCGCCCTCCCCCTCGACCCGCAACCGCGAACCGCCCTGCCCGACCCGCACCGTCACCACGACCAGCGCCACCGTCGCCACCGCGATCGGCGCGATGAGCAGCACCGGAAAGAAGCCGGTGCTTCCCATCACGGTCCACATCGCCAGCGCCGCGAAGAACATCGACAGATCCGACGCGGCCGCCAGCGCCAGCAGGCAGCGCGTCATCGCCGCGACGAACCGCCGGTGCCGCTCGGCCGCGTGCGGGTCCTGCGCGTCCAGTGCGGCCTTGCCCCGCGCGGTGACCCAGGCCAGCGCCACGATCAGCACGGTGATCCCCACCTGCACCCCGACCAGCCCGAAGGCCGAGACGAAGGTCTTGGCGGTGTACGACGTCGGATGCCCGCCGGCGTCGTAGTGCGAGACGAGCCGGTCCGGCAGGTGCGGATAACGGATCGCGCCGACGATCGCCGTGCCCACGGTGACCGCCACCGCCGGCAGCGTCCACAGCCACGGGAACGGCTCGGGCCGGGTGCGCAGCGTCGTGTCGGTGACCGTGATCTGCGTGCGTCCCTCGAACCAGCGCCCGTCCTGCTTGGCCGTGGCGATCTGCGACCGCGCCACGAGATACACCGCCACCGACCCGACGAGCTCGACCAGCACCGCCCCGGCCACCGCCGCGCCCACCGCTCCCACGAACAACCCGACCAGCACCGCGACGACGGTCACCGCACCGATCCCGCCCCGGTACGTCCGCCGCGCGGCCGCCACCACCGGATCGCCTGCCCGCTCGGCCGGCACCCGCACCCCGAACTGGACGGTCCGCGGCGTCAGCGCCGGGGTGAGCAGGGACAGCAACCCGATCAATAGGACCGGTACCACTGCGGGCAAGGCAGAGGCGTGCATCGGAGTCTCCCGTGTCGTCTGTGTGATGCGCCTGTGACGCGTGTCTTCAACTCATCGCCCGGCGAACTCGGCGAGCAATGCCCGGCACCGCTCCAGCACGTCCGGCGGCGCCATCCCCTTCGCGAACCCCTCGGCCAGCAGCGTCCGGGCCCTCCGCTCCCAATCGCCGACCTCCGCAGCCGAAGCGGGCCCGTCCCCCGGCCCCCGCGCCACCACCGCCCCGGTCCGCCGGCCCAGCCGGATCAAGCCCTCCTGCCGCAACAGGTCATAGGCCTTGTTCACGGTGTGCATGTTGATCCCGAGATCGGCGGCCAGCTGCCGTGTCGTCGGCAGCGAATCCCCCGCCACCAGCGTCCCGGCCGCCACCGCCACCACGATCTGGTCGCGCAGCTGCTGGTAGATCGGCACGTCGCCGTCGGGCTCCACGGTCAGGAGCAAGCTTCCGCCTCCTTCGAGCTATTGCTATAGAACATCTAGAACAATCGAGGTGTCAAGCAGTGTCGCAGGGCATTGCCGCCGGGCCCGGCGACTCTGGCGATCTCACCCGGCCCCGCCTAATCTGACGCACCATCAGAACCTCTCGCCACCACCCACGAAAGGCTCCCCATGTTGCTCCAAGGCAAGACGGTGATCGTGTCAGGGGTCGGCGACGGACTCGGCCGGGAGGTCGCGCAGGCGGCCTACGACCAGGGCGCGAACGTGGTGCTGGGGGCGCGCACGGAAGGCCGGCTGGCCAAGGCGGCCGCCGAGTTCGACGCCGCGCGCGTCGCCCACGCTCCGACCGACATCACCTCCGAGAGCGACTGCCTGCGGCTCGTTGACCTCGCCGTCGAGCGCTTCGGCGGCCTCGACGGCCTGATCAACGTCGCGGCCATGGACCAGGTCTTCGGCGGCGTCAGCGACGCCGACTTCGCCGACTGGCGCGCCGTCTACGAGGTCAACGTCGTCGGCACCCTGCAGCTCAGCAAGGCGGCGATCCCGCATCTGGCGCGCGAGGCCGGGACCACCGGCATCGTCCACATCCTTTCGCAGTCGATGTGGGTGCCGGCGACCGAGGTGATGCAGGCCGCTTACGCCGCCTCCAAGGGAGCCCTGCTGTCCGCGACCTACGGCATGGCCAAGGAACTCGGGCCGCGGCGCATCCGGGTCAACGCCGTGGTGCCGTCGTGGATGTGGGGGCCGATGGTCCAGGGGTACGTCGCGTGGACCGCCGCGTCACAAAAAATCGCCGAGGAGCAGATCGTCGCGTCACTGACCGATCGCATGGCGTTGCCGGAAATGGCCAGCGACGGCGACGTGGCGAACGCAGCTGTGTACATGGTGTCGCCGTATGCCGGCGGGGTGACCGGTCAGTCGCTCGCCGTCAACGCCGGCGATTACATGCGGTGACCGACCTTCCCGCGTTGTAGCAGGGTTGTGACGAAAGCGGGATGGGTCGGTTGAACGGCTGAGTGAGGATCGCCGTCATGTCCTCAACAGCTCGCACGTCGCCGGCGCGGCGTCCGGGCCCCGGCGGCGGTGGCCGTCCGGAGCGCGGGTCGTCGATGCCGCCTCGGTCGGGGCGGCCCGTGCCGCCGCCGGCTCCGGTACGCGGTCGCGCCTCGGGTCCGTCCGGCCGCGGCGGTCCCGCCGCCGGCCGCCGTCCGGCTCCGCGGCCGGGGGCCGATCCGGGCGACAGGCTGCTGGCGGGGGCTCCGAACTGGCTGCCCGCCGCGGCGGTGCTCGGCGGGCCGATGCTGGCCGCGATCCTGGGCAAGTTCATAGGCGGCTACCACGGCCCGGTGTTCATGCTGCTCACCGTGGTCTCGGCCGGTGTGGCCGCGGCCGCGGCCACCTCGAACGGCCGCTGGTGGGTGGTCAGCGCGCTGCCGCCGGTGGCCTGGCTGGTCGCCGCGGTCGCCGAGCTGGCCTGGCACAACCCGCCCTACCCGGACACCAAGGCGAAGGCGGTCGGTCTGGTCCACGCGACGACGAACGTCTTCCCGGTGATCCTCGCCGCGCTCGTCGTCATGGGTTTGGTCATAGCCGCCGCGGTCGTGCGCGGACGGCAGAGCGGGGGAGGCACGCGCCGTGTCTGAGTGGTATCCGGACGAAGGCGGGGACAACCGCGGCAGCGGTGACCGCCGCGGGGGCGGCGGCCGGCGTGGGGCCGGCGGCGGTGACGGCTATGGAGGACGCGGCAACGACGGCGGTTACGGCCGCGGCGGCAATCCCGGCTACGGAAACGGCCCGGACTACGGCAACGGCCCCGACTACGGAAACGGCCCAGACTACGGCCGCGGCGGCGGTCGCCGGGAAGAGCCCGAGCAGCCCTGGCGCGCGGCCCAGCGCCGCCCCGAACCCCCGCCGCAGCGTCGCCCCGAACCCCCGGCGCAGCGCGACAGCCGGGGCTGGTCGCCGCAGCAGCAACCGCCGGCGCGCCCCGACGACCCGACGCACCACGGCGCCCCCGGCGAGTGGTACGCCGCAGAGCAGACCAACGTCATGGCCCAGCAGGGCCGTGACGATTTCCACGGTCCGGACGACTACGACGAGGACTACCTCGAGTCCGGCCCCCGGGGCGGAGGCGGCGGCCGGCGCGCAGGCGGCCGCGGCGCGGCGGGTCCGGCCAAGCCGCCCCGCAAGCGCGGCGTGCTCGCCGGCCGCATCACCGCCGCCACGATGAGCGCGGTGGTCGTGCTGGCGACCGGCTTCGTCTGGTTCGAGAACAAGCAGCTCACCGACGGCCTGCACACCACGGACTCGATCAACCAGATCAAGCCCGGCCAGGACGGCTACATCGCCCCGCACCTCGGCGCGGACGTCAACCTGCTGCTGATCGGCCTGGACTCGCGCAAGGACATGAACGGCAACGACCTGCCGACCTCCCTGGTCGAGGACGAGCTGCACGCCGGCTCCTCCTCCATCGGCGGCTACAACACCAACGTGCTGATCCTCATGCACATCCCGGCCAACGGCGGCAAGGTCACCGCGTACTCGATCCCGCGCGACAGCGACGTCGAGCGCCCCGGCGGCAGCGCGGACATCCCCGGCGTGGGCACGGTCCAGGTGCCGGACATGGGCATGGGCAAGATCAAGGAGGCCTACGGCGACGCCAAGGCCTACGCCGACCAGAAGATCGCCGCCTCGGGCAAGAAGGTGGACAAGGCCACCGAGGAGGCGGAGAGCCGCGAGGTGGGCCGCGAGGCCACGATCCGGGCCGTGCAGAAGCTCACCGGCCAGCACATCGACCACCTCGCTGAGGTCAACCTGGTCGGCTTCTACGACATCGTCAACGCGATCGGCAGCATCCAGGTCTGCCTGAAGGCCCCGGCCTACGACCCGATCGAGGACGGCGCGGGCACCGGCATCAACCTGCCGGCCGGCGTGTCCACCATCAACGCGGCCACCGCGCTGCAGTTCGTGCGCCAGCGCTTCCACCTGCCCAACGGCGACCTGGACCGCACGCACCGCCAGCAGGCGTTCCTGTCCTCGGTGACGCAGGCGTTGAAGAAGAAGGGCGTCCTCGGCGACGTCGGGGCCATGCAGGGCCTGTTCAACGCGGTGAAGAAGGACATCGTCATCGACAACGGCTGGAGCGTGCTGGACTTCGCGTCCCAGGCGTCGAACCTCACCGGCGGCAACACCGAGTTCATCACGCTGCCGACCACCGGCACCGTGATGATCGCCGGCGAGAGCGCGCTGACGGTCGACCCGGCCGCGATCAAGACCACCATCGGGGCGACGTTCAACAACGACGCCGCGGTGGCCCCGCCGCCGACCACGGCCTCCAGCTCGACCCCGCCCCCGGCGGCGCCGTCCACGACGCCGACGCCCCCGGCCACCATCACCGTGCTGAACGGCACCGACACCACCGGCCTGGCGGTGAAGGTCTCCGGCCAGCTCTTCGACGCCGGCATCCCGACCAGCAAGACCGGCAACGGCGGCAACGGCGTGCAGCACACGATCATCCGCTACGGCGCCGGCGAGGAGGCTCTGGCCAAGCAGATCCAGGCCAAGCTCGGCACCAAGACCGCGCCGATCGCCAGCGACTCGCTGGACAAGGGCACGATCACGGTCACCATCGGCTACGACTACAAGGCGCCGCCGGCGACCCCGACCACGCCCTCGCAGCCGTCGACCCAGCCCTCGGGCGCCCCGACCAGCGTGGCCAGCGACAACTCCGCCGACTCCTCCGGGCTGAGCTCCGGTGGCGCGGTCACGTCGCAGAACGGCATCCCCTGCGTGTACTGATCGACGAGTACGAGACGAGTACGAGACGAGTACGTGACGAGCACGTGAGGACGCCGCGGGCGCCAGAGGCTGAGGCTTCTGGCGCCCGCGGCGTTTGCTGTTGCTACTTCACTCCCTACTTCACATAGCGTCCGGCGAACTCAGCCACCGCCTCGACCATCTCGTCGAGCGAGGGCCCCGGCGCCGTCATGGCCTTGATGTTCTTCATCCACGGAGCGCCCAACAGGTCCGTGACACCCCACTCCTCCACCTGCTCGCACAGCTCGGGCGTGGGCTCGGCCAGGACCGCGAGCATCGCGCGGAAGGGGCGGTCCAGAGTCCCGGCCGCCTCGCGGGCCGCACGGATCCGCTCCATGATCGACCGCGTCTCGTCGACCGTGTGGTAGATCCCGATCCAGCCGTCGTTCCGTGCCGCGCGCCGGATCGCGATGTCGGAGACGCCGCCGATGTAGACCGGGATCGGGTCGTTCGGCGTCGGCGTGATCGAGCACGGCGGGAGCGTGTAGTTCGGCCCCGTCAGCTCGACCACGTCGCCGGTCCACAGCCGGCGCAGCGCCTCGAGCATCTCGTCCAGCCGCGCCCCGCGCTTGGCGAAGGCCTGGCCGGTGGCCGTGAACTCGTCCTTGCTCCAGCCCGGCCCGACGCCGAGCGCGACGCGGTGGTGGCCGCCGGCCGAGCCCTGCGAGAGGTACGCGGCCGTCGCCAACTGGTTCGCGACGGTCAGCAGGTCGCGGGCCGGCGCCACGTAGATGTTCGTGGTGAACCGCAGCCGGGTCGTCACCGCCGCCATGGCCGCGATCGCCACCCACGGCTCGGGCCAATGAGTGTCCTTCGACCAATACCGGGATCCGTCCGGCGTATACGGGTAGGGGGAGGACAACTCGACCGGATGGAACAGGTGGTCCGGGATGGCGATCCCTTCGAACCCGTACTCCTCGGCGGCCCGTGCCAGGCCGGTGAGGTGCGCGGTGTCGCAGAACGCCGGTGAGAGCCAGAACTTCATGGGCCGCCTCCCCTTCACTTTTCGCCTGGAAGGAATCAATCTGACACCTAGTCAGATGTCAAGCGCGATCCGAGGACAGGGGACGGTCGGCAGATGGGCAAATTGGACGGGCGGGTGGTGTTGATCACCGGCGCGGCGCGGGGCCAGGGCGCCGAGGAGGCGCGGCTGTTCGCGTCCGAGGGCGCGCGGGTGGTGGTCGCCGACGTGCTGGAGGACCTCGGTCACCAGGTGGCCAAGGAGATCGGCGACGCGGCGCGGTTCGTGCGGCTCGACGTCACCGACGAGGCGCAGTGGACCGCCGCCGCGGACTTCGCCGAGGCCGAGTTCGGCAAGCTCGACGGTCTGATCAACAACGCCGGCATCCTGCGCTTCAACAAGATCGAGAAGACCAGCGTCGAGGAGTACATGCAGGTCGTGACGGTGAACCAGGTCGGCGTCTTCCTGGGGCTGCACGTGTGCCTGCCCCGGATCCGGGCGGCCGGCGGCGGCACCGTGGTGAACACCGCGAGCATCGACGGGCTGGCGGGCATGGCGTACCTGGGCTCCTACGTCTCCACCAAGTTCGCCGTCAGGGGCCTGACGCGTGTCGCGGCCCTGGAGGCCGCGCCGACGGTCCGGGTGAACTGCATCTGCCCCGGCGGCGTGCACACCCCGATGGTCACCGAGCTGATGCCGGAGGACGCCGACCCGGACGCCGGCTACTCCGGCATCCCGCTCAAGCGCGTCGGCACGGCGAACGAGATCGCCAAGGCCGCGCTGTTCCTCACCTCCGACGACTCGTCCTACTGCACCGGCGCCGACTTCGTCCTCGACGGCGGAGCGCTGGCCGGCATCCACTTCGGCTAGACGACCGCCCAGCCAGACGACAGACCAGGAGGCGCCATGGAGTTCGGCATATTCGTCCAGGGCCACGTGCCGCTCGCGCGGCTGGCCGCCGACCCCGACTTCGAGCACACCTCGCTGATGAACGACATCGCGATCGCCAAAGCCGCGGACAAGGCTGGCTTCAAGTACGTGTGGGCCTCCGAGCACCACTTCCTCGACGAGTACTCCCACCTGGCGAGCAACGACGTCTTCCTGGGCTACCTGGCCGCCGCGACCGAGCGGATCCACCTGGGCTCCGGCATCTTCAACCCGCTGCCGCAGGCCAACCACCCGGTGAAGGTCGCGGAGAAGGTGGCGACGCTGGACCACCTGTCCGGCGGCCGGTTCGAGTTCGGCACCGGACGCGGCGCCGGCTCGCGCGAGATCCTGGGCCTGGGCCTGCCGGACACCACGGTCACCAAGGAGATCTGGGCCGAGGTGGTGCGCGAGATCCCCAAGATGTGGATGCAGGACTCGTACTCGCACGACGGCGAGTGGTTCTCGATGCCGGAGCGGAACGTGCTGCCCAAGCCGTGGAAGAAGCCGCATCCGGCGATGTGGTACGCGGCCGGGAACCCGCCGTCGTACGAGATGGCCGCGCGGATGGGGCTCGGCGTGCTGGGCTTCTCGGTCGGTTCCGCGGCCGACGCCGAGACCGCGGTCGCGGCGTACAAGAAGGCGGTCCTGTCCGCCGAGCCGATCGGCGCGTATGTCAACGACAACGTCATGGTGACGTCCTCGGCGGTGTGTCTGGCCGACGGCGACCTGGCCCGGCACGCGGCCACGACGATGGGGCTGGGACGCCTGCAGTCGCTGGTGTTCCGCTACCACGACACCTTCCCGCGGCCCGACTGGATCCCGGCCTGGCCGGCGGTGCTGCCCGAGCCGACGCTGGAGGAGGTCGTGTGGCGCTCGCACAACGGCTACCTGATCTGCGGCGACCCCGACGAGGTGCTGGCGCAGATCAAGCGGTACGAGGCCACGGGGATCGACCAGCTGGTGTTCGGCCTGCCGATCCAGCTGTCGCTCGCCGACACGCTGGAGACGATCGAGCTGATCGGCCGGCACGTGATCCCCAAGATCGACAAGGACCCGGTGCACCGGACCACGCGGTTCCGGAGTGCCGCCGCGGCGCTGGGCAAGTAAGCCCTGTAAACAACCATCGGATCGCTACCGAGAACCACCCCTGAGAACCTTTGCAGAAGGAGCTGTCTTGCGCATCGGCGTCACGGTCTTCCTGACCGACCAGACCATCGGTCCGGCCGAGCTCGGGCGCGCGCTCGCCGAGCGCGGCTTCCAGTCGTACTACGCCCCCGAGCACACCCACATCCCGATCAGCCGGGCCACCCCGGCCCCGCTCGGGGAGCCGCTGCCGGACTACTACTCGCGGACGCTGGATCCCTTCGTCGCGCTCGCCACGGTCGCGGCCGCCGCCCCCGGCATCCGCGTGGGCACCGGGATCTGCCTGGCCGCCCAGCACGACCCGCTGCTGCTGGCCAAGACCGTCGCGACCCTGGACCTGGTCACCGGCGGCAACCTGGACCTCGGCGTGGGCTTCGGCTGGAACAAGGAGGAGATGGCCGACCACGGCGTCGACTTCGGGACCCGGCGGGAGCGGGTGCGGGAGACGGTGCTGGCGATGAAGGAGCTGTGGGGCAAGGAGGTCGCGTCGTACCACGGCGAGCACGTCGGCTTCGATCCCTCGTGGTCCTGGCCGAAGCCGGCGGCCGGGTCCGTCCCGGTCCTGATCGGCGGCGCCGCCGGGCCGAAACTGTTCGGCGCGGTGATCGACTACGCCGACGGCTGGATGCCGATCGGCGGACGCGGGCTGACGCAGGCGATGCCGGTGCTGCGGGCGGCGGCCGAGGAAGCCGGACGGGACCCGGACACCCTGCGGGTCGTGCCCTTCGGGACCGAGCCGACCCCGGGCAAGATGGAGCACTACCAGGCCCTGGGCATCGAGGAGATTGTGTTCAACGTCCCATCGGCGCCCGCGGACCGGATCCTGCCGGTGCTCGACGACTACGCTCGCTACGTCGAACGGGAATAGATCCGGTTCATTGCCGCGTAGGAACTGGAATGACGATGCAGCCGACCGCTAATGCGATGCGCCGTGCCCTGCACCGGGCGGGTGAGGGAGTCGCGCTCAGCGTCGAGGAGGCGGCGGTCCTGCTCGCCGCGCGCGGCACCGACCTGGACGCGCTGTGCGCCGTCGCCTCCCGCCTGCGAGACCAGGGCCTGGAGGCGGCCGGCCGCCCCGGCGTGGTCACCTACTCGCGCAAGGTGTTCATCCCCCTGACCCGGCTGTGCCGGGACCGGTGCCACTACTGCACGTTCGTCACGGTGCCCGGCCGCCTGGACTCGCTGTACCTGTCGCCCGACGAGGTGCTCGACATCGCCGCGAAGGGTGCGGCGCTGGGCTGCAAGGAAGCGCTGTTCACGCTGGGGGACCGGCCGGAGGACCGGTGGCCGCAGGCGAAGGAATGGCTGGACGCGCACGGCTACGACTCGACGCTGGACTATGTGCGGGCCATGTCGATCCGGGTGCTGGAGGAGACTGGCCTGCTCCCCCACCTGAACCCGGGCGTGCTGTCCTGGTCCGACTTCCAGCGGCTCAAGCCGGTGGCGCCGTCGATGGGCATGATGCTGGAGACCACGGCCACCCGGCTGTGGTCGGAGCCTGGCGGGCCGCACTACGGGTCCCCGGACAAGGAACCCGCGGTGCGGCTCCGGGTATTGGAGGACGCGGGCCGCTCTTCGGTTCCCTTCACCACCGGGATTCTCATCGGGATCGGCGAGACGCTGGAGGAGCGCGCTGATTCGATCTTCGCGATGCGGAAGGTGGCGCGGACGTATCGCGGGATCCAGGAGATCATCATCCAGAACTTCCGGGCCAAGCCGGCCACGGCGATGATGAACACCCCCGACGCGGACCTGGAAGAACTCGCGGCGACGATCGCCACGGCGCGCGTCGTGCTCGGGCCCTCGGTCCGGATCCAGGCGCCGCCGAACCTGGTCGACGCGCAGTACGCGCTGATGCTGCGGGCCGGCATCGACGACTGGGGCGGGGTCTCGCCGCTGACCGCGGACCACGTCAATCCGGAGCGGCCCTGGCCGGCCATCGACGAGCTGGCCGAGCAGTCCTCCGCCGCGGGCTTCACGCTGAAGGAACGCCTGACGGTCTACCCCGAGTACGTGCTGCACGGCGAGCCGTGGCTGGACCCGCGGATCATGCCGCACGTGAAGGCGCTGGCCGATCCGGAGACCGGGATGGCCGTGGAGGGCCGGATCCCCACCGGGATCCGGTGGCAGGAGCCTGACGGCGGCTGGGACACCTCCAGCGGCCGTACCGACCTGCACACCACCATCGACACCGACGGCCGCAGCGAGGACCGGCGCTCCGACTTCTCCGACGTCTACGGGGACTGGGACGAGCTCCGCGAGCACGCCTCCCGGACCTCGGTCGACCACAGCGCTCCGGAGCGCATCGACGCGGCGCTGAAGACCGCGCTGGCGGCTGCCGAGCGTGACCCGGGGAACCTGTCGGACGCCGACGCGCTCGCGCTGATCCACGCCGACGGTCCCGCGCTGGAGGCGTTGGCCGCGTTGGCCGACGGGCTGCGGCGGGACGCGGTCGGGGACGAGGTGACGTACGTCGTCAACCGGAACATCAACTTCACCAACGTCTGTTACACCGGCTGCCGCTTCTGTGCCTTCGCGCAGCGGCGCACCGACGCGGACGCGTACACCCTCTCCGTGTCGGAGGTCGGCGACCGCGCCGAGGCCGCGTGGAAGGTCGGGGCGACCGAGATCTGCATGCAGGGCGGCATCCACCCGGACCTGCCCGGCACCGCGTACTTCGACCTGGCCGCCGAGATCAAGAAGCGGACCCCGGGGCTGCACCTGCACTCGTACTCGCCGATGGAGATCATCAACGGCGTCTCCCGGACCGGCATGTCCATCCGCGACTTCCTGACCGCGGCCAAGGAGGCCGGCGTCGACTCGCTGCCGGGGACCGCCGCCGAGATCCTCGACGACGACGTGCGCTGGGTGCTGACCAAGGGCAAGCTGCCGGCCGCGCAGTGGATCGAGGTCATCACCACCGCGCACCAGGTCGGGATCCCCACCACCTCGACGATGATGTACGGGCACGTCGACAACCCGGCGCACTGGGTCGCGCACCTGCGGGTGCTGGCCCGGATCCAGGACGAGACCGGCGGGTTCACGGAGTTCGTGCCGCTGCCGTTCATCCACTCCAACGCGCCGGTGTACCTGGCCGGCATCGCCCGCCCGGGACCGACGATGCGCGACAACCGCGCCGTGCACGCGATGGCGCGCGTCATGCTGCACGGCCGCATCAAGAACATCCAGACCTCGTGGGTCAAGCTCGGCACCGACAACGCCCGGCTCATGCTCGCCGGCGGCGTGAACGACATGGGCGGCACGCTCATGGAGGAGACGATCTCCCGCATGGCCGGCTCCGAGTACGGCTCGGCGAAGGGCATCGCGGAGCTGGAGGAGATCTGCGCCCCGCTCGGCCGCCCGACACGCCAGCGCTCGACGCTGTACGGCGAGGTGCCGGCCGAGCGCATCCAGGCGGCGCGCGAGGCGGACTCGCGGGGGTTGCTGCGGACGATGCTGCCGCTGGCTTAAGAATCAGCCCTCGCCGGGCTGGCTGTCGCTTTCGGGCCCGCGCTGTTCTTCGGAGCTGCGCGGGCCCGCTTGTGTTCCGCCTGGCCTCAGTTGTACCTGGTCGGGAAGTCGTAGGGCACGAACGGCACGTCCCGTCCCACGTTCAGCTGCACCGTCGTGTGGTCCTTCAGGGCCACGGCGCGCGGGTCGCCGTCGTAGCTCTTGCCGTCCACCCACACCGTCACGTCGCCCTGCGCCGGGCCGACCTCGTGCCGGTCCAGGGGCTGGCCCCACAGGTCGAAGAACTGGCCGAGGGTGAAGTCGTGCGGCGTCGGCGCCTCTTCGTGGATGACGCCGGACTCGTCGTGCGTGTGCAGCCAGTAGAAGCTGTGCGCCTCGGTGATCGACGGGTCCGGGCGCGTGGGGTCCAGAACCACCGGGCGGGTCACGCCCACGCCGGCCGGGACCCACTGCTCCATGCCGTCGATGTACAGCGTCAGGTGCGCGTGCACGTGGTAGCCGCCGGGGACCATCGGGCCGGCCGGGATGCCGTCGACGGGCTTGCCGTCCAGGACGGCGGCCGTGGCCAGGACCGGCGGATCGTCCACGATCTCGTCCGCGGCGGCCATCGGCGCGCCGCAGAAGCCGATGGACAGCGCCAGGGCGGCCAGTGCCGCGAGGGTGGCGAGGGCGCCGAGCCGGCGGCGCGGAGACTGTGTGAGGCTCATCAGATCAGGATCATTCCAGGTTTTGCCCGTTGTGCCATGGATTAAGAGTATTCGTACTCGGTCACGGATCGCGGTAAACGCATCATCACTCGAAAGCGTGAAGGGACCGTGGACAGAGGATCCGAGGATTTCGCAGCCTTCTACGAAGGCCACCGGGACCCCTGCTTCCGGGCGGTTCTGGTCAGCGTCGGCGATCGGCACCTCGCCGAGGAGCTGACGGCTGAAGCCTTCGCCCGGGCATGGGCCCACTGGCGCAAGGTGCGCAAGCACCCGGCGCCGGCGGCGTGGGTGGTGCGCACCGCGCTGAACACGCACATCTCCTGGTGGCGAAGACGCCGCCGCGAGGTGTCGTGGGACGCGGTGGCGCACCCCGACGCGCCGGGCGCCGGAGCGCGCGTGGGCGCGACCGCGGGCCCGGGCCCCGACGGCGATACGACCGCCGTTGAGCCCGTCCTGCGCGCCGCCCTGCGCAACCTGCCGCTCCGGCAGCGCGAAGTGGTGGTGCTGCGGGTCTTCCTCGATCTGGACACCCGGGGCACGGCCGCCGCGCTCGGCATCGCCCCCGGCACCGTCCAGACCCACCTCCACCGCGCGATGAAGACGCTGCGGACGGAGCTCGAAGATCAGACCGAGCGGGAGGAAGTGAAGTGATCAACACAGAAGACTTCGACGACACGACTGGCGACGAGGAGGTGTTCGCCGGCCTGCGGCGCTCCGTGGCCGGGGCGACCCTGACCACCAGCGCCGCCGACGTGGCGGCCCTCGGCCGCCGCACCCGCAACCGGCACCGCGCCCTGGCCGCCGGCCTCGGGACCAGCGCGGCGGCGCTCGTCGCGGCGGTCGGGGTGCTGGCGCCGTCGGCGGGGACGGGAGGCGGGAGCGCACCGACGGCCAAGAGCCCCGTGACCCTCGACATCCAGGACGCCGGCTTCACGCTCCAGAAGCACGCGGACGGAGTCGTCGACCTGACGATGCAGGAGGTGTTCGACCCCGCCAAGCTCCAGGCCGCGCTGACCAAGGCGGGCATCAAGAGCGATGTGCAAGAGGTGAGCATGCCGGCCGACTGGGACAACAGGACGCCGGTGGACTGTGCGGCGAGCGTGGGTGTCGAGCGGGACGAGAAGGCGATCACCGAGGCGCTTGAGAACGTGCCGCACAATAATCAGCCGGTGCCGCCCGGTCCCGGCTCCGCGGGCCAGGCTCTCAAGAGCCTGCCGAAGGGCGGCGGCTCGCCCGTCCTGTACGAGTTCCGCCCCGGACAGTTGCCGGCCCGGGATGTGGTCGCGCTTATCCGGTTCGACTACGGCCACGGCGCCGGGCACCAGATGTCGATGCTCGACATCCTGACCGGCATGCCGGGCAGGTGCGTCCCGGTCCCGGCGGGCAGTCCCGAGGCGATGAAGTCGCGCTTCTGACCGCCGCCGGCCTCACCGCAGCTCGCGCTTGAGTACCTTCCCCAGCGAGCTGCGCGGGAACGCCTCGACCACCTCGACGTGCCGCGGCACCTTGTAGTTGGCGAGGCGTTCTCCGGCGTGCGCGAGCAGCGCGTCCGGCTCGATGCGCCGGCCCGGCACCGCGATCACGAAGGCCTTCCCCACCTCCCCGAGCCGCGCGTCCGGCACGCCGACCACCGCCGCCTCCTGGACGCCCGGGAACGTCAGCAGCACCTGCTCGATCTCCGCCGGGTAGGCGTTGAAGCCGCCGCAGATGAACATGTCCTTGATCCGGTCGGTGATCCGCAGGTTTCCCGCCGCGTCCAGCTCCCCGACGTCCCCGGTGCGCAGCCAGCCGTCGGCGTCGATCGCCTCGGCGGTGGCCGCCTCGTCCTCGAAGTAGCCGCGCATCACGTTGTAGCCGCGGACCAGGATCTCGCCGGTGTCCTCGGCGGTGCGCACCTCGACCCCGTCGATGGCGCGGCCCGAGGTGCGCGCGACGACCTCCGGGTCGTCTCCGTCGCGGGACATGGTCACCACGCCGGTCGCCTCGGTCAGGCCGTAGGCGGTGATCACCGTCGACAGGCCCAGGGTGTCCCGCATCCGCTCGATCAGCTCCACCGGGATCACCGCCGCGCCGGTCGCCGCCGCGCGCAGGGAGCTGAGATCGTGCTTCGCCAGGTCCGGGTGCGCCAGCAGCATCTGGTACACCGCCGGGGCCGCCGGGAACACCGTGATCTGCTCGCGCTCGATCGTCGCGAACAGCGCCTCGGCGTCGAACGAGGCCAGCGGGACCATCGTCGCGCCACGGGTCAGGCAGGCCAGGATCCCGGCCTTGTAGCCGAACGTGTGCGAGAACGGGTTCGCGATCAGGTAGCGGTCCCCGGCGCGCAGTCCCACGATCTCCGACCACTGATGGAACGCGCGCGTCGTCTGCCCGTGCGTGGTCTGCACGCCCTTCGGGGCGCCGGTGGTCCCGGAGGTGAAGAACAGGTCGCCGGGCGAATCAGGGGTCAGCGACGCCGCCGCCGCGTCGAACACCGACGCCGGGACCTTCATCCCCGGCGCCCGGAACTGCCGGCGCGACACCACCGGCGGCAGCCCGCCGTCGGTGAACGCGGTCATGACCTCCAGGTCCGGCAGCCCGTCCCGGATCGAGGCCAGCTGCCCCACGTAGTCCACGCCCAGGAACTCCCCGGACACCGCGACCAGCTTCGTCCGCGACTTCTCCAGGATGTGGCCGACCTCGGCGGCCTTCAGCCGGGTGTTCAGCGGCACCAGGACGGCGCCGACCGACACCGCGCCGAGCGCCGTGACGATCCACTCCGCCGAGTTCGGGGCCCAGATCGCCACGCGGTCGCCGGGCGCCACGCCCCAGGCGATCATCGCCCGGCCCGCCTGCTTCACCCGGGATGCGAGGTCGGCGAACGTGAGGCGTTGCTCGCCGTCGACCACCGCCTCCCGCTCGCCGTGGTCGGCGGCGGCTCGCGCCACCAGGTCCGGGATCGTCGTCGTGCCGAGCTGCACCGTCATCGTCAGCGGCCTTTCGCACAGAGGAACGCAGAGGAACGCACAAGGAACTTGGCTCTGGCACCGTGCCGGGGCCCATGATAGGCAGATATCTGACGCAGCGTCAGATGGGAAGGTGCATGAATCCGACGCCCTTGAAGGACCGGGCCGCCATCGTCGGCATCGGCCAGACCGAGTTCGCCAAACACCTTGAGCCGTCAGAGAAAGCGCTCGCCTGCCGAGCCATAGCCATGGCGCTGGACGACGCCGGCATCGCCGCCCACGAGGTGGACGCCTTCGCCGCGTACACGATGGAGGCCACCGACGAGGTCGAGATCGCCAAGGCGGTCGGCGCCGGAGACGTCACCTTCTTCTCCCGCGTGGGCTTCGGCGGCGGCGGATCGTGCGCCACGATCGGCCATCTGGCGATGGCGATCGCCACCGGCCAGGCGAGCGTGGGCGTCGCGTGGCGCTCCCGCAAGCGCGGCAGCGGCCCGCGGCCGTGGACCGACACCGTGAACCAGCTCGCCACGCCGGCGCAGTGGACCCGGCCCTTCGGGCTGCTGCGGCCGGTCGACGAGATCGCGGTCCTGACTCGCCGGTACATGCACGAGTACGGCATGACCCGCGAACAGCTGGGCGCGGTGGCCATCGCCTGCCGCAACCGGGCCAACGCCAATCCGGCGGCGATCATGTACGAGCGCCCGCTGACCATGGACGACTATCTCAGTGCCCGCATGATCTCGGATCCGTTGTGCCTGTTCGACAACTGCCTGGAGACCGACGGCGCGCTGGCCGTCGTCATGGTCTCCGCCGAACGGGCCCGGGACTGCCGCGGCGAGCCGGTCTACGTCCACGCCTTCGGTCAGGGTCTGCCGGCCCAGCATCACGGCATGGTCAACTACTGGAACGACGACCCGCTGGCCGGACCGTCGTGGACCGCGGCGAAGCAGCTGTGGAAACACGCCGACTTCGGCCCCGCCGACGTGGACGTGGCGCAGATCTACGACGCCTTCACACCGCTGATCCCGCTGTCCTTGGAGGGCTACGGCTTCTGCGGCAAGGGCGAGGGCGCGGCCTTCGCCGACGACGGCGGCCTCGAACTGTCCGGGCGGCTGCCGGTCAACACCTCCGGCGGCGGCCTGTCCGAGGCCTACGTGCACGGCTTCAACCTGATCAACGAGGGCGTCCGGCAACTGCGGGGCACCTCCACGAACCAGGTCGCCGGGGCCTCGACATGCCTGGTCACCGCGGGCGAGGCTGTACCGACGTCGGCCGTCCTGCTGCGCCGGGGCTGACCGCACACCACCGAACGGAGGGTCACCCACGATGCTCAAACCGCTCGTCGACGCCGACGGCGCGCCGTACTTCGAGTACGCCGCCAAGGGCGAACTGCGCATGCAGACCTGCGCGAACTGCGGCGAGGTGCTGTTCCCGCCGCGGCCGATGTGCCCGCGATGCCAGGGCATCGAGTTCGAGTGGAAGCTGATGTCCGGCCGCGGGCACGTCTGGTCCTTCGCGGTGCCGCGTCCGCCGCTGCTGCCGGACTACGCGGCGCTGGCGCCGTACCCGGTGGTGGTCGTGGAGCTGGCGGAGGACCGGCGGCTGCGGCTGGTCGGGAACCTGGTCGCGGCCGAGGGAGCCGCGATCGACTCGGTGGATCCGGCGACGATCGAGATCGGGCAGCCGGTGCGCGCGGTGTTCCAGGAGATCGAAGGACTTTTCGTGGCGGCCTGGACACCGGATGAGTGATCTCATCTTCAGTACGCTCCTCTACGAGGAGCGGGACGGCGTCGCGTGGGTGACGCTGAACCGCCCGGAGCGCCACAACGCCTTCGATCTGGCGATGGCCGACGATTTCCACAGGCTGTGGAAAACCCTGCGGCACCGCGACTCCGTGCGCTGCGTGGTGCTGACCGGCAGCGGTGACAAGGCCTTCTGCACCGGGATCGACCGGGACGCGGCGGTGCCGCAGCCGTCGTCGCCGTTCATGGTCGACGACCCCGGTGTGGCGCTGGGGCCGAAGACCGCCGACCTGTGGAAGCCGGTCATCGCGGCGGTCAACGGGATGGCCTGCGGCGGGGCGTTCTACCTGCTCGGCGAGTGCGAGTTCCTGATCGCCGCCGAGCACGCCACGTTCTTCGACCCGCACGTCACCTACGGCATGGTGATGGCGTACGAGGCCGTGCACCTCGCGCAGCGCATGCCGCACGGCGAGCTGGCGCGCCTGGCGCTGATGGGCACGGCCGAGCGCATGACCGCGCGGCGCGCGTACGAGATCGGTTTCGTCAGCGAGGTGGTGCCGGACAACGCGGCGCTCCTGGCGGCGGCGGAGCGGGCCGCACGGACCATCGCGGAATCCGAACCGTCCGCGGTCGAGGGCACGGTGCGCGCGGTCTGGGCGGCGCGCGAGATGGCGAAGGGGCAGGCGCTGGGGCTGGCGCCGCATCTGGTGCAGCTGGGCAATCTCAGCGCCGAGCGGCAGACGGAGCTGTTCGCGGCAAGGGCCAAAGGCGGCGGCTGGCGGCCCCGCTGAGGCGCCGGCGGCGGGTCGCCAGCCTTTCGCCGCTGGGGCGAAACGCTGGCCGGGTTCGAGCCCTGACTCGTAATCTGCGTGTCGCAGTCAAGGGCGTGGGTGGCCGCGGGATCGGCACCCACCACCCGGCTGACGATCCCCCCGGGTCAGCCGGGATCGCGGCTGGAGCCGTGTCGGGCTCCAGCCGCTTCCGCGTGCTTCCACGCGTCGGTTGTCGGCATTCGGCTACTGACAAACCGCAACCGGTGACCATGGCTGACATTTGTCTTCGGTGTTGAGCGCAAACCATGGTCAAGATCCCGAGGACGCGCTACTTTCGACGCACGATGGCGGCCGAGTCATCCCGCCGACCCGGCCGTCATCGTTCTCGAGCGGCGTGGGATCAGGCGGGCAGCCGCATGGAGTCGGCGGGCGAGGCCCCCGGCACCGCGGCTACCGGTGCCCCCGTCGGAGCCGGGACCGTGGCCGGCAGCACCGTCGCCATCGGAACCGCCACCGGCAGGTTCAGCGGCGTCGCGGTCCGCGGCGGCCGCAGGCTCCGGTGCGGCTCGCCGGCGGTCCCGGAGCCGTTCGGCCCGGGCAGCCCGCAGCTCGCCGTCTCACCGTCCGCCGGCTGCGCCTGGCCGTAGATCCGGGGCTGGTGCTGCGCGGCCCGGCTCAGGGCCGCGGCCAGCCGCCGGGCGGCCGTCGGGCTGATGCGGCCCACGGTCACCATCGGCCGTCCGTACACGTTCACGTCACCCCGCAAGCGCGGGATCTCCCCGGCCAGCCCGAGGGCCGCCAGGGCGGAGCGCAAGAGCTCCGTGGCCTCGATGGCCTCGGCCCACGCCAGGCCTAAAAAGGGTTCGTCGTCCCCGCCGCCGGCGGGGTCGATCTGCGGTACTGCGGCGGATTCGCCCATCGTCGTCATCTCCTCCGGACTGTGCAAGAGTCGACAACGCACATCGGTCACGGTCAATCGGCCATAAGGGTGAACTGTGACGCGGAGCGTCTCCGTAACGGGCGGTGGTGGGAGACGGGTGGGCAGGTGAACTCGAATTGCTTCCGAGTAAAGGCCGCCTCTGATACACACGGGGGTGTGACGTCGTTCACCGGAAGGGTCGCCGTCGTCACCGGCGGGACCAAGGGCATCGGACGGGCGGTCGCGGCGCGCTTCGAAGCCGCCGGAGCCACCGTGGTGACGCTCGCGCGCACAGAGCCGGCGCAGGCCGTCGGCCGCTTCATCGCCGCCGATCTGGGCTCGCCGGCGGACATCCGGGCCGCGTTCGCGGCCATCGAGGACGAGTTCGGGCGCGTCGACGTGCTCGTCAACAACGCCGGCGGCGCGCGGCCGGGCCGGGCGCTGGACTACCCCGAGGACGCGGCCCGCGCCGCGTTCGACCTCAACGTGCTGGGAGTCCTGCACGCCGCGCAGTGCATGTACCCGCTGACGCCCGAGCACGGCGGCGCCTCCATCGTGAACATCGGCTCGGTGGCCGGGACCCGGCCCAGCCCCGGCACGGCCGTCTACGGCGCCGCCAAGGCCGCGCTGGCCTCGCTCACCAAGAGTCTGGCGCTGGAGTGGGCGCCCCGGGTGCGGGTGAACTGCGTGCTGCCCGGGCCGGTGCTCACCGAGTCGCTGACCGCCTACTACGGCGGTCCGGAGGCCGCGGCGCTGGTCGGCCAGGGACTGCCGATGGGGCGGATGGCCGAGCCCGCGGACATCGCCGGGGCCTGCCTCTACCTGGCCTCCGACGAGGCCGGCCAGGTTTCCGGCGCGGAACTGCTGGTGCACGGCGGCGGCGAGGCACCGCGCTTCAACCGCGGGTCCGGGGCGGCGGGCCACGGGATCGCGACAGCAGGGAAGTGACGAGCATGATAACGAATCCCGATCATGGACGATCACCCAGGTCTGCACGAGGTAAGGGGTTCCGACCGCATAAACTGACGACATGACAGCTCAGCAAGTGCGCACCGTCGACGGGCGGATCGCGGGCAAGCGCGGCCAGGCCACCCGGGCCCGGCTGCTGGAGTGCCTCGGCGAGATGCTCGTCGGGCAGCCGTACCGCTCGATCACGGTGATCGACGTGGCCCGGCTGGCCGGTACCTCCCCGGCCACGTTCTACCAGTACTTCCCGGACATCGAGTCGGCGATCATCGAGATCGCCAACGACATGGCCAAGGACGGCGCGCACCTGAAGGAGCTCGCGGACGGCCGGATCTGGTCCGGCCGGGCCGGCATGCAGGCCGCCGAGGCGCTGGTCGACGGGTTCCTGGAGTTCTGGAACGAGCACGAGGCGATCTTGCGCGTGGTGGACCTGGCCACCGCCGAGGGCGACAAGCGCTTCCACAAGATCCGCATGAAGATCCTGAACAACGTCACCATCTCGCTGGCCGACGCGATCACCGAGCTGCAGACCGCCGGCAAGGCCGACGCCGTGATGCCGCCGACCGCGACCGCCGGCGCGCTGGTGGCGATGCTGGCCTCGATCTCGGCGCACCAGCGCGTCTTCGAGGCCTGGAGCATCAAGCTGGCCGAGCTGCGCGCGGCGATGATCGGGCTGGTCTTCATGGGGATCACGCAGAAGAAGCCGGTCGCGGTCTAGCGCCGCGGCTCGCCTTCGGATTAGCTCCCGGAGGAAGGGGAAACCCTGACCCCGAGTCAGATCGGTACCCATCCCTCAGGGAGCTCCGATGACGTTCCTCGCCCTCGCCGTCCGCAAAGCCGCCCGGGACCACGGAGCCGCCACCGCGCTGGTGGCCGGCCGCGGCCCGCTCTCCTTGACCTTCCAGCAGCTCAACGCGGCCTCCGAGGCCATGGCGGCGCGGCTCGCGGTGCGGGGCGTCGGCCAGGGCCAGGTGGCCGCGCTGCTGCTGCCCGCCTCCCTGGACTACGTCGTCGCCTACTGCGCGCTGGCGAAGGTCGGCGCTGTCACCGCCGGCGTCGGCGCGCACTATTCGCCGTCCGAACGGCAGGCGATGCTCGACCGGGTCCGGCCCGATGTGGTGATCGGGACCGAGGAGCTGCTGACCGGCCGGCTGCCCGACGCGCAGATCATCCCGGTCCGGCAGGCCGAGGACCGGCGGGAGTTCGCGGCCGGACTGCCGATGTTGGGCCGCGAACGGCGGCGGACCTTCCCCGGCCCGCGCTCCCACAACGACTCCGAGACCATCGTCTTCACCTCGGGGACGTCGGGCCTGCCGAAGGGCGCGCTGTTCGGCGGCAAGCAGATCGCTGCGATATCGGAGATGGACAACCGTGCGCAGTCCGCGCCGATGCCCCTGCTGGTCGCCACCGGCCTGAACCACGTCGGCTTCATGACCAAGCTCGCCGGGCACCTGCTGGCCGGCAACCGGCTGCACATCCTGCCGCGCTGGCGGGCCCAGGAGGCGCTGGGCCTGATCTGCGACGAGGGCGTGCCGGTGATAGGCGGCGTGGCCGCCCAGGTGGCCCTGCTGCTCCGGGTCCCCGGGCTTCGCGACTACCGCACCGACGCCGTCAAAGCCCTGATCATCGGCGGCGGCCCGTCCCCGGCGGAGCTGGTCCGGCGGGCCCGCGAGTCGTTCGGCGCGGCCTACTCGATCCGTTACTCCTCCACGGAATCCGGCGGGCTCGGGACGTTGACCGCCTTCGACGCGCCCGACGAAGAGCTCTTCAACACCGTCGGCCGTCCCCGCGCGGGCACCGAGGTCTCGACGCGCGACGAGGAGGGCAAGGAGCTCCCGGCCGGGGAGACCGGCGAGGTCTGGATCCGCTCGGCCTCGGTGATGTCCGAGTACTGGCACGACCCCGCCGCCACGCGTGCCGCGCTCACGCCGGACGGCTGGCTGCGCACCGGCGACGTGGGCCTGCTCGACGACACCGGCTGCCTGCGCCTGGCCGGACGCCGCGACGACATGTTCATCCGCGGCGGCTACAACGTGCACCCGCAGGAAGTGGAGGCCGTCCTCCAGGAGCACGCCGGGGTCCGCGAGGTCGCCGTGGTCCCGCGCCCGGACGCGGTGATGGGACAGGTCGGCGTGGCGTTCGTGGTGCCGCGCGATCCGGACGCGCCGCCGACCGTCGAGGAGCTGCGGCTGTTCGCCGGGTCCCGGCTGGCCAGGCACAAGCTGCCGGAGGAGGTGCGGGCCGTCCCGAGCCTGCCGTTGACCGCCGGACAGAAGGTGGATCGTTCGGCATTGCGAAAGCGGGTCGGCTCATGACGAACAAATCCGTGTGAACACAAGATCTCTTGCTTGTTTCCTCTGTGCTAATTCGCATCGCCGTCCTAAACTGACGCAGCGTCAGGTTACTTGTCAGTTTGCTCCTGAGAGGGCGGTGCGATGCCTGCCACCAGCGTCATGACTACCGGGCAGATCAAGGTGACCCGGCATCGGCCGGTTTCCGAGGACCGACGCCAGCACGTTCCGGCCCGGCCGCTCGATACTGATCCGGCCCCGCACGCCCCCGCCATAGCGCTCATCACCACCGGCGCGCACACCGGCTGCCCGCTGGTGACCGCCGACGAGCTGGGCGTTCCGGTGGCCGGCTGGACCTACTGCGGCCCCGGTGAAGACGGTCCGACGTTTGCGGAAGCGGTCGAGGCGTTCGCTCAGGCGGACGGCGTCGGGGCGATCGCCGCGTGCGTGGACGCGATCGGCACCGATCTGGACGGCAGGGCGCTGATGCGGGCCGCCGAGGCGGCGTCCGGGGCGGGGCGTCCGCTGGTCGTGCTGGCCACCGGCGCCGACCGGGTGATCGACGCGGTGCTGCGGCAGGCCGGGGTGGTCCGGGTCGAGGGATTCGACCAGCTGCTGGACTGCGCCGCCACGCTGGCGCGGTTCCCGCGTCCGGCGCAGCGTCCCGGTCCGGTCCGGATCGCCGCCGACTCCGGCGGCGCCGCCACGCTCCTGGCCGATCTGGCCCGTCGCTCCGGTCTCGACGTCGAGGACGCCGGCCACGCGCCGGACATCACCGAACTCGCCGCGCGCCCCGGCGCCGGGATGCTGCTGTACGCGGTCACCGAGACCGGGTCCTCCGGCGAGTGGACGGCCGCCGCGCTGGTCGAGGCCGCGCGCGAGAGCGACACCCCGATCGGCGTGGTCTGGTGCTCCTCCGGCGGCACCGAGACCGGCTACCGCCTGATCCTGCAGCGCTCGCCGGAGATCGCGACGTTCCGCACGCTCACCAACGCGGTCGCCGCGGCCAAGGCCTACTACGACCACTGCGACCACCGGTTCCGGATCCCCTCGCTGGTCGAGGACAACGCGATGGCCGGCGTGAAGGCGCGCCAGATCCTGACCTCCGGCGGCGCCCCGGGCACGGTCCGCAAGCGGGACACCGACCCCGCGAAGGGCCTGTCGGAGTCGCAGACCCACCAACTCCTGCGCGCCTACGGCATCCGCACTCCCCGGGAACAGCTGGTCACCAGCGCGGCCTGGGCCGTGCGCGCCGCCGCCACCATCGGCTACCCGGTGGTGATGAAGGCGTCGGTGGCCGGGCTGCCCTCGGCCTCGGCGGCCGGCCTCACCCGCACGAACATCACCTCGGCCTCGCAGGTCCGGGAGAACTTCAAGGACCTGATGGACTCGGCCGGCCGCCAGGGCTACGGGACGCTGGACGGCGTCCTGATCGGCCAGCAGATCACCGGCGGCGTGGACACGATGGTCGGCATCCGGCGCGACGACCGCTTCGGCCCGGCCGTGCTGGTCGGCGTCGGCGGCGCCTACGCCGAGACCCTCGGCGACGTGGCGATCCGCGTCGCCCCCTTCGACGCGCACCAGGCGCACCGCATGCTCGACGAGCTGCACTGCCTGCCGCTGCTCACCACCGCCGGCGCCGACCTGGAGGCGCTGGCCGACACCATCCTGCGGGTGCAGCGCATGGCACTGGACCTCGGCGATGTACTGGAGAGCTTCGACATCGCGCCGCTGCGGGTGCTGGGGCGTGGGGGCGGGACGGTGGCGCTGGACGCCTCGGCGCGCTTGATCGTGCACTGAGCCGCACCGATAAAGGAGACATAGACCGGTCCGGCGCCGGAACGCTGTCGCGCTACTGCGCGACCGCGGTCCGGCGCTGACTCATTCGATGGGAGACCCCATGTCCGAGGTACAAGATCCCTCGCTGGAAGAAACCGTCCGGCAGTCCCTGTCCGGCGGCGTCAGCTGGATCACCCTCGACCGCCCCGAAGCCCTGAACGCGATCACCGCCGGCCAGCGCGACCGCCTGATCGCGTTGCTGCGCCAGGCTTCCGCCGATCCGCAGACCCGCGTCGTGGTCCTCACCGCCACCGGACGCGGCTTCTGCACCGGCGCCGATCTGCGGCCGCAGCCGGGCGTCTCGCCGGCGAGACCGCAGCCCGGCGACGTCGCCCGCACCATCCGGGACGGCGCGCAGGCCCTCATCGCCGCGGTGCTGGACTGCGAGAAGCCGGTGATCGGCGCGGTGAACGGCATCGCCGCCGGCATCGGTGCGCATCTGGCGCTGGCCTGCGATCTGGTGGTCGCGGCGGAGTCGGCGAAGTTCATCGAGATCTTCGCGCGGCGCGGGTTGGTGCCCGACGGCGGCGGTGCGCATCTGCTGACCCGGCTGGTCGGGGTGCACAAAGCCAAGGAGCTGATGTTCTTCGCCGACGACGTGCCGGCCGCCGAGGCGCTGGCGCTGGGGCTGGTGAACCGGGTGGTGCCGGACGCCGAGCTGGAGAAGGCCGCGCGGGAGTGGGCCGAGCGGCTGGCGGTGGGGCCGACGCGGGCCTTCGCGCTCACGAAGAACCTCGTGAACCGCGCGCTGGAAGTGGACCGTGCCACGGCCTTCCGTGAGGAGGCCGACGCCGTGGAGCTGAACATGGCCACGCACGACGGCCAGGAGGGCGTGCAGGCCTTCGTGGAGCGCCGGGCGCCGGAATTCACCGGGCGCTGATCGTTGTTACCCCTGCTACCACAGGGTTCTGTGATGTCCGAGGAGCGTTCGGTATGTCAAACGCCATCTCTCTTGACGGGTCGTCAGTTCCCCTCCATATTGGCGATGTCCGTCCACGTATGCTGGGTCGAGCTGCACTTTTGATATAGCGAACGAGCTGGAGCACCACGCAGCCGCACACAGCGTGACACCTAGGGGCTGGGACCATGCCTGCACAGGCCACCGCACGCGAGCACGCCGGGCGTGCCGCCGACGTCGCCGACGTCGCTCACGCCGACGCCGACAAGGCCGCGAACGACGCCGCGGACACCCGCGCCGACGGGACCGTAGACGGGACCGCGGACGGGACCGGAAGCACGACCGCGGACGGCACCGCCGTCGCCGTCGCCGACTACCGCCGCGTCCTCGGCCA
Source organism: Catenulispora sp. EB89 (assembly GCF_041261445.1). Classification (NCBI taxonomy): domain Bacteria; kingdom Bacillati; phylum Actinomycetota; class Actinomycetes; order Catenulisporales; family Catenulisporaceae; genus Catenulispora; species Catenulispora sp. EB89. The sequence continues at coordinate 48,339 of NZ_JBGCCU010000001.1, read as the reverse complement.
CTTCCCCTCCGGGGTGACCGTCGTCGCGTCGGAGGACGCCGACGGGCCCGTGGGCTTCGCGTGCCAAGCGTTCTCCGCCTTGTCCCTGGACCCGCCGCTCGTGTTGTTCTCCGTCGGCCACACGTCCACCACGTGGCCGCGCATAGAGGCCACCGGCCGCTTCTGCGTGAACTTCCTCGCCGCCGACCACGAGCAGCTGTGCCGCGCCTTCGCGGTCAGCGGCGGCGACAAGTTCGCCGGCGTCGAGTGGAGCCACTCCGAGCTCGGCTCCCCGATCCTGGCCGGCGCGCACGGCTGGGTGGACTGCACGATCGAGGCCACGTATCCCGGCGGCGACCACGCGATCGTGGTCGGGCGCGTGCACGGCCTGGACGCGGACAACGAGTCGCTGCCGCTGATCTTCCACAAGGGGGCGTTCGGCTGACGCCTCAGCCGGCGGGCTCCTTCCACACGACCACGCCGCCCTCCATCGTGCCGGGGGCGATCGCCTGGTCCAGGAAGTTCTTGACGGCGGCCAGGTTCTGCGTGCCATCGGCCATGACGACGCAGTTCGCCTGCCACGTGGCCAGGTCCAGCTTCACCCGGTTCTTGATCGACGGGGTGATGGTCGGGGTGGCGCCGCCGCCGTTCTTGAAGATGTACGACAGCCACTGCGCGGTCCACAGCACATTGTTCTTGCCCCAGGCGACCTGCTTGTCGGTGGGGGACGTCGGCGCCATCACCGGGCCCTGCGGGATGGCGAAGCCGGTGTCCGCGGCCGTCGACCAGGTCTGGTTGGTGCGGTCGCCGCCGTCGGACAGCGGGACGCCGACGATCGTGTCGTGCCCCGGCGAGACGCATTCCTTCCAGGCGTCCGAGGTGAAGTACTCCGGGATCGGCGTGCGCGGCGACGTGTCGAACACCCGCGGGATCAGCGGGATCAGCGCGGCCGCGACGCTGCCGAACACCACGCCGCGCAGCACCTGCCGCGGGTGCAGCACCGCCTTGTCCAGGCCGAGGGCCAGCAGGATGCCGATGATCCAGCTCACCGCCAGCGCGCTGCGGATCGGCAGGCTGGAGGAGAACAGCGGCAGGTTCTGGATGTGCGCCCACACCCCGTCCGACGGCAGCGGCCACCACCACCAGGAGATGGAGCTGTGGTCGAACACCGGCGTCGGGCCGATGGACAGCACCACCAGGACCAGCGCGGCGATCAGGAGCGCCCGCACGGCCGCGTTCCGGATCAGCCACACCGTCAGCAGCGCCACCACCAGCAGCAGCGCCCAGCCGACCAGCGCGGCCTGCTCGGTGTTGCCCGGCGCCAGCGGGTCCAGCTTGGCCGGGTCGCCCCACAGCTCCAGGTTCGGATACACCGCGTAGGACTTCAGATCCGCCGAGTAGTAGGCGATGTCGAACGGGATGCCCTTGAACGACATCGGCCCGAAGAACTGGAACGACAGCGGGTAGGCCAGCAGCGCTCCGGCCGTGAGGATCGCCACTCCGGCGCCGCGCAGGAAGGTCGCGGCCTCGGCCCAGGACTGCCGCGGCCGCTGCGCGATGTAGGCCACGAAGAACAGCACGACGCCCATCGCGGTCAGGAACAGCAGCTCCTCGCCGACGAACACCTGCGCCGCGATCAGCACGCCGAGAACGATTCCGTTGCGCACCCGGTGCTCCGGCTCGCGCAGCCGCAGCACCCCGGCCAGGATCAACGGCACCAGCCACTGCCCGGCCAGGTTCGGGTGCGCCAGCGAGTGCGACATCATCGACGGCGAGAAGCCCATGAACAGGCCGCCGACGAAGGCCGCGGGCTCGGTGCGGACCACGTGCCGGCGCAGGAACCAGCGCCAGGTGATCGCGGTCGCCGCGAGGTTGAAGGTGGTCAGCAGGGCGAACGAGACCGGCGCGCCGAACAGGTAGGTGACCGGGGTCAGGACCGCCGCCGGACCGATGATCTGGGGGTTGCCCGCGAGGTTCATGCCGTCGGGGGCGTTCATCGTGTGCGTGAACAGCGGGTTCTGGAAGTGGGTCAGCGCGTGCTCGACCGCGGTCAGCTGCCACTCGAAGTAGAACTGGTCGTAGGGGTTGCCGGCCAGGACGCTGGCCACCGGGTGGAACAGCAGCTTCCAGGTGAGGAAGCCGGCGACGACGATGTAACAGAGCGAGAGCAGCAGGCCGGTGCTGGGATTGAGGAGTTCCTCGACGACCCGGTTCGCGGCCCGGGCCAGGGGATGGGTCGAGTCGATCGGGAAGCCGTGCGGCGTGGAAGTTTCGTCGGCTTCTTCGGTGTCGTCGGCGTGGCCGGCGGCGGTATCCGGATCGTCGTCGGTGTCCGTGTCGACCGCGACGTCCCCAGTAACCGCCGCTTCGACGCTGTCGGTCTCGACGTCGTCGCGCGTCGGTTGTCCCGGGACGGAAGGATGCGAGGGCGTGGAGGGTTCCGTGAGCAGTGCGGCTTCGCTGTCGTGCTCCGGTGCGCCCTGCCCGCTCGGGCTCTCCGTCACGGCCTTAGCTTCCCCTCGTAGGTCTCAGAGCAAGAGGACACCTCTTGCCAATGAGCCGTTCTCCAGGTCGTGGATCGCCTCGTGGATGTGCTCCAGAGGGTAGGTCTTTGTGACCAGTTCGTCCAGGAGTAGCTCACCCTTCCGATAGAGGTCGACATACCTTTCGACGTCGAACTGGGGGTGGGAGGTTCCGTATCGGCAGCCCATAATCGTTTTGTCCATGTACATCCCGGACACGAGGAACGTCCCCTCGGCGTCGCTGCGCGGCACGCCGAGCAGCACCGCGGCTCCGGACCAGGCCAGCATGTCGGTCGCGGCGCGGATCAGCGCCGGATGCCCGACGCACTCGAAGACGTAGTCCGCGCCGCGCGGGAGCAGGTCCTTGACCAGTTGGACCACGTCCTGGCCGCTCGGGTCCACGAAGTCGGTCGCGCCGAACCGCCGCGCCGCCTCCTCCTTGCGCGGGTTGGTGTCGATCGCGACGATCCGGCCGGCGCGGGCGATGCGCGCGCCCTGGATCGCGTTGAGGCCGATGCCGCCGACCCCGATCACCACGACCGTCTCGCCGATGCCCACTTTCGCCCGGTTCAGGACCGCGCCGACGCCGGTCAGGACGCCGCAGCCGACCAGCGCCGCCGAGGCCATCGGCACGTCCTCGGGGATCGGGACGGCCTGGACCTCCTTCACCACGACCCGTTCGGTGAACACCGAGGTGTTGGCGAAGGAGAACAGCTTCTCGGCCGAGCCGTCGGCCGCTTCGCGCGTGAACGGCTTGCTGATCTTGCCGAACGTCGCGCGGCACATCGTCGGGTGGCCGTTGCTGCAGGCCGGGCAGACGCCGCAGTGGTTGATCGTGGTGAGGCAGACGTGGTCGCCGGTTTTCACCCGCGTCACCGCCGCGCCGACCTCCTCGACCACGCCGGCCCCCTCGTGGCCGAGGACGGCCGGGCCGGGGAACGGGATGGTGCCGTTGACGACGCTGAGGTCGGAGTGGCACAGGCCGGCGGCGCCGACGCGGACGACGATCTCGTCGGTGCGCGGGCCGCGTACCTCTATACCGTCGACGACTTCCAGCTTGCCGCCTTCGAAGACCGCGGCTCTCATGAGGTTGCGCCTTCCTGTCCCGGCTCGGATGCCTTGCTTTCCTCGGTGGCTTTGCGTTCCTCGGTCGCCTTCGCGTAGGCGGCCATCTTGGCGATCATCGGCATCGTCTCGACGCCGACCGCCTCCGGCAGCCGTTTCGCGATCGACTCGGCGGTCCAGGGCTCCTCGCCGTACATCGAGCGGATCTCCTGCGGTTGGTTCCAGACCGCGATCCGGCGGCCCGCGACCGTGTAGATCTGGCCGGTGACGTCGCGCGCGGCCTCCGACAGCAGGTAGGCGACCAGCGGGGCGACGTCCTCCGGCTCGCCCATCTCGGCCATGTCGAACGGGACGTTGGCGCTCATCCGGGTGCGCGCGACCGGAGCCACGGCGTTCGCGGTGATGCCGTACCTGCCCAGGCCCAGAGCCGCGCTGCGGACCAGGCTGACGATGCCGCCCTTGGCCGCGCTGTAGTTGGCCTGCGAGACGCTGCCGGCGTGGTTGCCCGAGGTGAAGCCGACCAGCGCGCCGCCGCCGGCCTTGCGCATCACGGCGCTGGCGGCGCGGAAGACGGTGAACGTCCCCTTCAGGTGGGTCTCGATGACCGGGTCCCACTCCTCCTCGGCCATGTTGAACAGCATCCGCTCGCGCAGGATCCCGGCCACGCACACCACGCCGTCGAGCCGGCCGTAGGTGTCCAGCGCGGTCTGCACGATGCGGTGCCCGCCGGCCATCGTGGTGACGGAGTCGGCGCAGGGGACCGCCTGCCCGCCGGCGTCCCGGATCTCGCGCGCCACCGCCTCGGCGACCTCGCTGGACGGCTCGCTGCCGTCGACGGAGACGCCGTAGTCGTTGACCACCACCGAGGCGCCCTCGGCGGCGCAGCCGAGGGCCACGGCGCGCCCGATGCCGCGGCCCGCGCCGGTCACCACGATGACCTTGCCTGCCAGGAAGTCGGCCACCTTGCTCGCTCCTCGAAGAGATCTGACGGTACGAATCTGACGGCATGTTAGCTAAGGTTCGCGACAGTGGACAGCATCAACTGACGCTGTGTCAGATATCACTGGGAGCACCTGGGAGCACCGCGATGCCGCTGCCCGAGCAGTTCACCGACCTCGCACGCCGCGTCACGAACTGGGGCCGCTGGGGCCCGGACGACGAACGCGGGACCCTGAACCTGATCACGCCCGAGCGAGTGGTGGCGGCGGCGTCGCTGATCCGCGCCGGCCGCCGCTTCAGCCTCGCGGTGCCCCTGGACGAGGACGGCCCGCAGATCGGCATGATCGAGGGGCGCGACAACCCGAAGCGCACCATGATCATGGTGAACGCGCCGGTGATGGGGGAGCAGCACGCGTTCCGCACGTCGGACGACCGCGTGGAGATGGGACTCCAGGCGTGCACGCACTGGGACGCCCTGGCGCACGTGTCGTACGAGGGACGGCTCTACAACGGCTTCGACGCCTCGGAGATCACCGCGGCGGGCGCGGCGCACTGCGGCATCGACAAGGTCGGGCCGATCGTCGGACGCGGCGTGCTGCTGGACGTGGCGCGCGCCCTGGGCGTCCCCCGCCTGGGCGACGCAGCCCACGGACACGCCCTGACACCGGAGGACCTGGACGCGGCGGCGGAGTTCGGGAAGGTGCGGATCCGCCCGGGCGACATCGTGCTGCTGCGCACCGGCGCGATGACGGCGCTGAAGGCGGGGGACAAGCTGGCGTACAGCTACCCGACGTCGGGGCCGTCGATGCAGACGGTGCCATGGTTCCACGCGCACGACGTGGCGGCGGTGGCGACGGACAACGTGGCCTTCGAGGTGTACCCGCCGGAGCGCGAGGACGCGCAGCTCCCGGTGCACCTGCTGCACCTGGTCGAGATGGGGATGTTGCAGGGGCAGAACTGGGATCTGGAGCCGCTGGCGGAGGACTGCGCGCAGGACGGCGTGTACGAGTTCTTCCTGACCGCTTCCCCGGAGCCCTTCACGCGCGCGGTCGGGGCACCGGTGATCCCGGTGGCGGTGAAGTAGCGGCGCGGCGTGGAATGATCATGTACATGATCGATCCCCGCGAAGTCGTCGAGCAGCAGCTTGCCGCATACAACAGCCACGACATCGACGCCTTCGTCGCCACCTATGCCGAGGACGTCGTCGTCAACCGGAGCGACGGCAGCCGGCTGGAGGGACGCCAGGCGCTGCGCGACAAGTACGCCGGACAGTTCGTCGAAGGCCGCTGCCGGGCGGAGATCCTGGCGCGGCTCAGCGAAGGCGACTGGGTGGTCGACCACGAAGTCGCCCATGGTCTGGCCGACGATCCGGTCCGCGTGCTGGTCGCGTACCGGGTGCGCGACGGGCTGATCGACCGCGTCGACTTCCACGGCTGAGACAGCGCTGGACCTGGTCGCTGTCGGTGTCGGTGTCGCTGTCGGCGGCCGTCGGGTGTTGGTCAGCTTCGCGCGGCTGCCTGCGCTACGTCCCGCAGCATCGCGGCCGTCTCCGGTTGCAGCGGCAGCCCTTCGCGCTCGGCGTAGCCCAGGAGTGCGTCGGCGTGGCGGCGGGCCGCGGGGAGGTCGCCGAGGGCGGCCAGGGCGGACAGGAGGTCGCGGTACAAGAGTTCTGATTCCGGGGCGGCCGCCAGACCACGCAGGGCCGCCTTGCGGGCGCTGCGGGGGCTCTGTTCGTGCAGGCATGCCTCGGCGACGTAGTGCGCCGTGTCTATCGCCAGCGCCGCCATTTCGTGGCGCAGCGTTTCGGCCCAGCCGTAGCGGCGGAGCGGGCCGTCTTCGAAGGGCCGGCCTCGGAGCAGGCTGAGCGCGCCGACCAGTTCGCCGTTCTGGGTGCGGTGCACGAACTCCAGCCAGTCGCAGGACAGTGAGGGGGCCAGCGTCACGCTCTCCGGCGCGATCCGGAGCAGCTGCTCGCCGTTGGCGTCCGTGCCGAGGACTTCGCGCAGCTGGATCACCTGCGCGTCGACGATGCTCAGCGCGCCGGCGCGGGCCGGCCACAGGTCCGCGGCCAGCTGGTCCATCGAGCATCCCGGGTGCAGGATCACGTACGCCGCGATCTCGGCGAGCTCCGGCGCGTCGTCGGTCGCACCGGCCAGCACGATCGGGCCCAGGATGTCGATCGCGTAGGACGGACCGAGCACGACGGACTCGTCCGGCGTCTCGGCGCGGTTCGGCATCCCCGCCGCAGCCGCCCTGCGCTGACTCCAATACGCACCCTGCCACTGCCCCGGCTTCCGAGGCGCCGCCATGCGAGCGGGCTCGGGCAGCGCCAGCGATGAGGACGGCAGCGCCGGCCGATTCGGTCGCGTACCTGTCGGGGGGTGAGGGCTCTGAGCACCCGGCGCAGCCAACGCGGCGCGTCCGTGCTGGCCCGGCAGGTCCGCCTCGATCCCCACCAACCGATCCTCCGCGCGGGGCGGCGGGGGCTCCTCCTCCCCGTCGGCGGCCGGATCGAACTGCGGCAGGTTCGCCGGCTTCAGTGCCAGCCGGACCTGCTTCGCCGTCCCCGGCCCCGGCAACGGCGCGGTGGTCGTCGGCAGCGCGGTCGGCAGCAGCGCGTCCACTCGGAACAGGTCGTCGACAGGCACGCGGAAACGGTTGGGCTGTACCGGATCCGGTGTCGCGATCAGCTCGACGCGCTCCGCCGGATGCGTCTCGGAGTGCGACGACCCGGCTCTCCCCCGACCGCCGGCGTCGCCGCCTGAGCCGCCCGAACCACCGGCACCGGCACTCGCACCGGCCCCCCGCCCCGCGACATGCCGCCGCGGATGTGCGGGCTTCCGCTTCGGCAACGGCGTCTTCGTCCCCGGACTCCCCGGGCTCTCCGCCTCGACCGCCGGGACCGACGGCAGGTTGAAAGCCCCGTCGCCGCGCGGCGCCGGCTTCTCCTGATCCGAATCCGCCGCCGACAGCTCGCGCACGACCGCGGCGTACCGCTCCTCCCGCAGCGCCTGCACCCGCAGCGCGAGCCCGGGCACCCCGGCCTGCGAGCGCGGCGTGTGGAACGCCGGCGCGCCGATCGTCCACGGCGACAGCAGCTGCTCCCGGTCGTCGGCCACCGCCACCACCGCGATCGAGGTCCGCTGCCGCCCCGACAGCAGGTGCCGCAGCCGGTGCGTCAGCCGCAGGTCCGGCGCCACCGCCGAGAGCAGCACGTGCGTCTTCGTGATCGGGGCCAGCTCGTCGTCCGGGTGCGTGCGCGCCTTGCGCACGGTCACGCCGCGCCGGTCCAGCACCGCCTCGACGCCGGCCGACCAGCGCGCCAGCGCCTCCACGGCGCGCACCAGATCCTCGGTGTGGTTCAGCGTCCCCGGCGCGAACAGCGACGGCAGCTCCGCCCCGAACCCGACGAGCGTCACCTCGACCTGCTCGGCCGCCATCCCGGTCGCCAGCTCCACGGCCATCGCCCGCAGCACCGACACCGCCTCCGCCTCAGGGGCCAGCAGCGAGACCCCGCCGGTCGCCTCCAGGTCGACCAGGACCGTGTCGTCGTCCCCGTCGAAGCCCAGCGAGACGAGGGCCGGGTACGGCGCCGGCGCGTGCCCCGGATGCGTACCGACCTGCGCCCCCAGCGGGCAGATCCACACCCCGGGACGCTGCGGGTCCGCGTAGAACGGCGCGACCGGCGGCTGCGGGCGCGCCAGGTGCAGCTCCAGGCCGTGCGACTTGAGCACCGTCGTGGTGATGTCCGGCAGCCCCCGGTCGGCCTTGGTGAGCCGGGCGCTCAGGGTCCTGAGAGCGGCGTCGATGAGCACCTGGCCGGTCGGGTTGTCGACGCGACTCAGCTCCAGCTCCCACTCCCCCGGCTGCCGCATCGAGATCCGCTCGCCGGGGCGGCGCCGCATGACCTTGCGCAGCCGCCGGTCCCCCAGCGTGCTCAACACGCCGGCGGCCAGGAGGCCGCCGGTCGCCGCGACCGTCTTGCCGGAGTCGTTGCGCGTCGTGGCGAACGTGGACTGCCGCCGGGGGTCGTCGGCCGCCGCCGCGCCACCGGCGGCACCGCCCTCGGTCCCGGTAGCGCCGGTAGCACCGGAACCGCCGGAACCGGGCCCCGCCTCCAGCGCCAACCGCCCGCGCTCGCCGGCCGCCGCCGGCGGCCGGTGCCGCCCCATGTCCGGCGGCATGATCAGGACCCATCCCGACTGCAGGAACTCGACGTAGCTGAACACCGTCCCGTCCGGCATCCGCCGGCCGTCGTTCAGCTCGGCGATGTCCGCGAAGCGGTTCGGATCGCCCAACTGCTCCTCGGCGATCCGCCACAGCGAGTCGCCCTTGCGCACGACATACGTCTGATACTCCGGGGCCTCCTGCCCCGAAGCCGATACCGAAACCGCACCCGATCGCGGCCTCGCCTGCGCGACGCCCCCGTCGTCCGCCATGTCACTCCTGGTCCAGCCGCCGCCGCTCGTGCAGGTACTGCCGGTCGAAGACGTCCTGTTCGGTGAGGGACGGCTTCGGCACCGGCGTCATGTTCTGGAAGCCACGACCGCCCTCGCGCTGCTGGTGCGGCGCGGGCCGCGACACGTTCTGCGCGGCCGGCGTCGGGGCGACGTACCACTGGTCGTTCCCGTAGAGGAACCACTTGGGGTCGAACCCCGCGCGCTGCAACGTCGCCAGCCGCTCCGGCCGCTGCGCGAACACCGCCCGGCCGTCCGGCCCCGGGGCGAAGATCTCGGTGACGACCGGCGCCAGCCGCTCGCCGAGCCCGTTGACCTCGACCACCCGGTCCACGTAGCGCGCGGTGGCGCGCGGCTCCCGCATGTCGGTCGCGGGCTCGGTGTCCATCCGGATGTCGACGATGTAGTGCAGGGTCTCGGCGGCCAGCTGGACCGCCGAGTCCCGGTTCATCGTGGTCCGCATGCACAGCATGACGAACTTGTTGAACGCCTCCCGCGTGGACCCGGAGTGGATCGCGCACAGCGCCGCCCGGCCGCCGGTCGACACCGCCTCCAGCAGCGTGGCCGCCTCCGGCCCGCGCACCTCGCCGACGACCAGTCGCGCCACGTTCATCCGCAGCGCCACCTCGATGACGTCGGACAGCGTGACCTCGCCGATCCGGCGGCCGTCCGGGCCGCGCTCGGCGGTCCCCGGCCACGACTGGTACGCCACCATCCGCGGATGCCGGCCGATCTCGTCCAGGTTGAGTTCGAACTCCGCCTCGACCGTCGCGTACCGCTCCATCACCGGGATCTCCGCGGCCAGCGCGCGCAGCAGCGTCGTCTTGCCGGCGTCGAGCGGCCCGGTGACCACGATCGTCTGCCCGGCCAGCACCGCGCTGCGCAGGAACGCCGCGATCGCCGGCGACACCATGCCGCGCACCACCAGGTCGTCCAGCGTCACCTTCACGACCCGGTGCCGGCGCACGACCAGCGTCGGCCGCCGGGACACGCCGATGGTCGCGGTCAGCCGCGCGCCGCCGTCCACGGTCAGGTCGAGCAGCGGCTCGGCCGGGGTCAGGATCCGGTGCCGCCGGGCGGCCCAGGTCCGCATGTCGGCCAGCAGCGACTCGTCCGACGAGGCGATCCGCGGCGCCTTCTCCACCCGGCCGTCCGTGTAGACGACGTGGCCGTCGTCGCAGCCCCGGTATTCGATGGTCTCCACGTCGGGGTGGTCCAGCATCGGGGCCAGGCCGCCCATGCCGAAGACGCAGGCGCCCGCGGCCCGGCGCATCGCGTCCTGGCGCGCGTCGTCGACCGCCTGCCCGCGCGCCGCGGCCCGGGCCGACCAGGAGTTCACCGCCTCCTCGATGACCGCCATGCCGAAGGCTCGGCGCTGCTCGTCGGTGCCGGAGTCGGGGCGCGGGAACTGCTCGGTGATCCGTTCGCGCACCTGCTTGCGGATGACGTCGACGCCGGGCCAGTCGACCGCCGAGAAGGCGTGGATCCCCTGCGCGGGCTTGGGATCCGGCGGGTACTCCGAGCCGCCGCCGAAGCGGAGCGCGAGCTCGTGGCGCGAGCGGTTCGTGCCTTCGTCCAGGGGCGGGGCCGGGGCCGGCGCCGGGGGCTGGGACAAGGACTGGGGCAGCGGCTGGGACGACGGCGGCGGCGGGAGCTGGCGGCGGTTGGCGCTCTGCGCTCCTTGGAAGTGCAAGGCGTTCTCCACAAGCGGGGGCGGCGCGGGAGGCAGGGCGTGGGCGGCAGGTCGGCCCTGCGCCGGCCCGAGTTCGCGGACCGGTGCCAGCGGCGGCTTCTGTCCACCGGTGGTGGGGCGCGACGGATCGGCCTGCGGGTGGTCCTCCCACGGCGGGGTCCCGGGATCCGGGAGCGCGACGCTCTCCCGGTTCAGGAAGGCGATCGCGTCGCGCAGCTCCGAGACCTGGTCGCTGCGGCCGCTGCCGCGCGACCGGCCCGGCCCGCCGCCCTGCGCGTGTCTCGGGTCGAACTTGTCACCCGGCATGGGCGGCCTCCCCGGGTACCACCGTCAGCCGGCGGTTCGAGGCGACGGTGCGCGCCGGCGGAGCCGGGCGGTTCAACTGGCGGTCGATAGCAGCTTGCAACTCCCGGATGTCCCTCATGTATCCCGAGCGTGAATAACCGTTCGGGAGGTTCCGGCGGCCCAGCAGCTCCGCGCCGACTTTCAGGTCGTGCCGGACCTCGGCGATCACGTCGATCTCCAGCGCCTGCTCGATCGCCGCGCGCTCGTTGTGGCGCCGCGCGCCGGGCGGGATCACCACGCCGGCCAGGCACCAGCGCGGGTCGGCGTGCGGCCGGGCGGCGGCCAGCCGCTCGGCGATCGTCCCGACCGCGTCGTGCGCCGCGCGGATCTGCTCCAGGTGGTCGCCGGTCACCATCAGCACCAGGTCGGCGTGCTGGATCAGGGGCAGCGGCGCGTGCGCGGCGTGCAGCGGCCCGCAGTCCACGAGCACGTCCACCGTGCGCCGCTTCACGACCAGCGCGGGCAGCACCCGGGACAGCGGCTCCCAGAGCACTGACACGGCCGCGGCCTGCGCCGGCACCTGGACTCCGGCCAGGAACCGGGCCGGGGAGCTCGGGCTCAGCGGCTGGACGTAGCGGAAGATCTCCTGCCGGATGTCGGTGTGCTGGTGGATCGCGGCCAGTCCGAGCAGCCCCTTGGCCACGTCCCCGCCGCCCTGCTGGTAGCCGGCCACGATGTCGCCGTACCGCGGGTCGCATTCGGCCAGCAGCACCGGACGCGGCCACGCCTCGGCCAGCGCCACCGCGGTGGTGGTCACTCCGGGCGAGTTCTTGGCCGACACCAGGCAGATCATCGCCATGGCACACCCGGGGTCGCGGGTCCCCGCGGTCGTCGGACCGGACGTCGGACCGGGCGGCGGTCCGCCGCTGCGGCCGCCGTCGGCGGGACGGACGGCGCGCTCGGGCTGACGCCGCCGCCGGCGGGCGGTGGGGCGGGTGCGGTACACATCGGCTGAGCTCTTTCCCGGTTGTTCGGTAGCGCGGTGGTGCTGTGTGGCATTGCGCGGACTTGTTCTGATCGTTTCGGCGCTGTCGGGTTCTCGCTGAAACCAATGAGAACTCTGATTCAGTTGTAACCAGTCGCGACCGATGTAGTCCTGTGGATTGGTCGGGGTTCGCCACCGGTGTCGCAGGGCCCTGTCGCGCCGGGCGAGCAGGGTCTCACCTGCTCCGATCCGCGGTCCGTCGGACCGCCGGTGAGGTGCTGAGCTGGGGGTTCTCTGTGATTGCGCCAGAGAACCCTGTATAGGCGCCGCGTCCCAGAGTGTCAATATTCGCCATCAATCAACGCCTGAGTGTGGGGGTGATGACCGGTGCTTGTCGCAGGCGTGCGGCGGCGCGCCGCGACGCGTGTCCGGCGCGGGATTTCCCTTACAGGGATTCGGAAATCAGGTCCGCGTGGTCCGCGGCGCGGCCGTACGCCAGGGACAGCGCCCAGGCCCGCTTGAGGAAGAAGTGCAGACCCATCTCCCACGTGCAGCCCATGCCGCCGTGCACCTGGATCGCAGACCTCGCATTCGCCACCGCCGCCTCGTCGGCGAGCAGCTTGGCCGTGGACACCGCGGCCGCGGCGGTCGGCAGGTCGGCGCCGTCGTGGCCGGCCGCCTCGTCGCAGAGCAGTACCGCGGCCGAGTGTACGGCGGCGCGGGCCAGCTCGGCGCGCGCGAACATGTCCGCGCACAGGTGCTTGACCGCCTGGAACGAGCCGATGGCACGGCCGAACTGCGTGCGTTGCTTGGCGTAGGCGACGGCGCGTTCGGTCAGCACCGCGGCGATGCCCACCTGGTAGGCGGCGGTGAGCAGCGCGCCCTCGCGCAGCAGCGCGTCGGCGGTGCCGGCGTCGCCGACGATCTCGCCGCGCAGCGGCTTCTGGCGCAGCCGGTGCAGCGGGACGCGGGGATCCACGGGGTGCGGGACCGGATCGGCGCGCAGCTCGATCGGCTCCACGCGCAGGACCTGGCTGTGCCCGGCGACCCCGGGGGTCTCGCCGTCGACGATCTCGATGACCAGCAGCGCGTCCAGGGCGTCCAGGTGCTCCAGGATCTGTGTCTGCTGATTGCCGCAGGTCAGGTCGCCGAGCCCGACGCGGTGCCGGCCGCCGGCGTACTCCGGCAGCAGCGCCGCGGCCAGCGCGGTCGCGGTGAACGGGCCGGTCGCCAGCGCGCGGCCCAGCTCTTCGAAGACGTGCACTGATTCGGGGTGGCCCAGGCCCAGGCCGCCGTCCGCCTCCGCCACCCGGACGCCGAAGATGCCGAGCTCGGCGAGGTCGCGCCACAGGGCGACGTCCACGCCGCCGATGCCGGGATCGGGCCCCTTTTCCGCCTCCCGGCCCGGCGTGCCCGGCGCGGGATGCTTGGCCAGCACGTCGCGTACCGCGCCGGCGAGTGCCCGCTGGTCCTGGGTCGGCCGGAAGTCCATTAGCGCGCGCCGCCTTTCGCGGCCCCGGCCGCCGGTGCCGTTGCCGAGGGCTCCTTGGGCAGGCCCAGGATCCGCTCGCCGATGATGTTGCGCTGGACCTGCGAAGTCCCGGCGGCGATCGTGTATGCCAGGGATCTGAGACGTTCGTAGCCCGGCTCGCCGTCGTAGGTGCACAGGTCGTCGTCGAACGCCAGTGCGTCCCGGCCGCGGACATCGGCGTGGAGATCGTCAAGGTGTTGTCGGGCCTCGGAAAACCTCAACTTGAAAACTGAGGAACCGGGGCCCGGGATGCCGGCCGCGGAATGTTCCGCCTCTGAGACGTTCCGCTTCACCAGCGCCCACAAGGCGTCGAACTCGGCCGCCAGCCGGGCGATGCGGCGGCGGGTCTCGGAGTCCTCCCAGGCGGTGTTCTCCCGGGCCAGCGCGGCGATCTCGGCCAGCCGCCGGCGCGCCCACACCACCTCGGCGACGAACCCGGTGCCGCGCTCGAAGGCGAACGTCACCATCGCGATCCGCCAGCCGTCGCCCTCGGCGCCGACCCGGTTCGCCACCGGGATCCGCACGTCCTCCAGGATCATCTCGGAGAACTCGGTCGAGCCGCCGGCGGTCATCAGCGGGCGCAGCGTGACGCCGGGGGCGTCCATCGGCATGATCAGCCAGGTGATGCCCTGGTGCTTCGGGCCGTCCGCCGGACCGGTGCGCACCAGCAGTTCGCAGAAGTCTGCGACCTCGGCGTGCGAGGTCCAGATCTTGCGGCCGTCGACGACGTAGTGGTCGCCGTCGCGCACCGCGCGCGTCCGCAGCGCGGCCAGGTCCGACCCGGCGTCCGGCTCGGAGAAGCCCTGGCACCAGATCTCGTCGCCGCGCAGGATCGCCGGGATGTGGCGCTCGCGCTGCTCCGGAGCGGCCTCGGCGATGAGCGTGGGGCCGGCGTGCAGCAGGCCGACGAAGTTGACGCCGACGTACGGGGCGCCGGCCAGCTCGGACTCCTCCAGGAAGATCAGGTGCTCGGTCGGGGTCGCGCCGCGGCCGCCGTACTCGGCGGGCCAGTTCAGGCCGGCGTAGCCGGCTTGGTGGAGCAGGGCCTGCCAGTGCGAGTCGTAGGTGCGGCGGGCCTGCCAGTCGTCCTGGGAGGGCTGCGGGTCCAGGGTCGGCAGGACGGTACGGAGCCAGGCGCGCAGGTCTTCGCGGAACCGCAGTTGGTCCGGGGTGTCACGCAGTTGCACGGCGGGCTCCTGGCGATATCCGAGATCTGGATCTGGAGGCGAACAGCGGGGCGAGCAAATCTGACGGCCCGTCAGGTGAGCGTATTGCCAGAGATCGCAGGCGACAAGACCCGCTCCCCTTCTGATGCCGCGTCAGCTACCGTGCCCGGCATGCCGGTCGATCTGAAAGCGATGCTGGAGCCGTCCCGCTGCGCCGTGGTCACCTCCGAGGTGCAGAACGGCGTCCTGGGCCCGGCGGCCCTGTTCCCGGACCTCGCCGCCGCCGCGCGCCCCCACGTCCCGGCCATGGTCCGGGTGGTGGACGCGGCCCGCGCGGCCGGCGTCCCGGTCATCCACGCCACGGTCTACCGCCGCCCCGACACCCGAGGCGCGAACACCAACGCCCGCCTGTTCGCCGCAGCACTGAAGTCCGCCCGCCGCGACGACGTCGAGGACCTCCTGCCGGGCTCGAAGGCGGCAGCGGTGATCGACGAGATCGGCCTGCTGGACACCGACATCGAACTGCCCCGCTACCACGGCCTGGGCCCGATGTACGACTCCGGCCTCGCCGCGGTCCTGCGCAACCTCGGAGCCAGAACCCTGATCCCGGTCGGCCTGTCGGTGAACGTCGCCATCACGAACCTGGTGATGGACGCGGTGAACGCCGGCTTCGACGTCGTACTGCCGCGCGACGCGGTGGCCGGCGTGCCGGCGGCGTACGCCGAGGCGATGATCGAGAACACGCTCGCGGTGCTGGCCGTGGTGACGAGCAGCGGGGCGCTCGCCGCGGCTTGGGGGCGGTGAGGCGGGCGGCGCCGCACCGGCTCGGCCGCCGCGCCTGCCCGCCAAGACCCCCGGCTCCAGCCCAGCCCCGCCCTCAGCTCCCCAGCTGAGCCTCCTGCCGCTGCGCCGTCGAGTGCACCCCCTCGGCCGCCGCGCCTGCCCGCCGGAACTCCCCGGCTCCAGCGTTGCCCCCGCTCTCAGCTCCCCAGCTGAGCCTCCCGCTGCCGCGTCGTCGAGTGCACCGGATCGGTGTCGAAGCGCGGCAGCACCTCCCGGCCGAAGGTCTCCACCGACTCGATCGCCACGTCGATCGGCATCGCCGTGGACAGCATCCCGAACACCAGCTGGTCCGCGCCGATCGCCGCCACCGCCGCGACCGCGCCGGCGACTTCCTCCGGGGTGCCGATGCACATCTGCTTGGCCTCGATCACCGCGTCGATGGTCGCGCGGTCCATTTCCGGGATCCGGCCGCCGAGGTCGTTCACCCACTGCGGGCGCGGGAAGGTGTCCAGGTACTTCCACAGCAGCGACTGGTGGTAGCCCGAGCCCATCGCGGCGGCGACCTCGCGGGCCCGCTGGCCGTCCTCCAGGCACACCAGCTGGGAGGTGACCATGACGTTGTTGTTGATGTAGCCGCCGACCGGGTTCTCGCAGCGCTCGATCTCCTCCTTGTAGATGGCGATCAGCTTGGCGAGGTCGTCCATCGAGGCCTGGGCGAAGCAGAGGACGCCGATGCCCATCTCGGCCGCCTTCTTGAACGTGCCCGGGGATCCCGCCGCGACCCACAGCGGGGGGTGCGGGTCGGTCAGGGGCTTGGGCAGGACGTTGCGCTGCGGCATCGAGAAGAAGCGGCCCTGGAACGAGTAGTCCGTCTCCTTCCACATCCGCACGATCTGCGGCAGTGTCTCGTCGACCATCTCACGCGTCAGGTCCGAGTCCTCGATGCCGAAGCCCTTGGTCTCGGTGGTCGAGGAGCCGCGGCCGACGCCGAACTCGAAGCGGCCGCCGGACAGGTGGTCCAGGACCGCCACCTTCTCGGCGACGCGGGCCGGGTGGCTGACCGGCGGGGTGATGTTGAAGATGCCGGAGCCGACGTGGATGCGCTCGGTGGCGGCGGCGAGGTAGCCGAGGAAGGCCTCGTTGGCGGACAGGTGCGAGTACTCGTCGAGGAAGTGGTGCTCGGTGGCCCAGGTGTACTTGAAGCCGGACCGGTCGGCCGCCTTGACCAGCTCGATCTCGTCACGGAGCCGGCTGGCCTCCGTGATGTCGGGGTGGTTCCGCGGTACGTAGAGGCTGTTGAAGAGGCCGAACTCCACGGTGTGCTCCTACTCGTCGGTCGGTCGGCGCCATCTGACGCACCGTCAGATATCGTACTGATCGGCTTTGCGGTCGCAAGAGGCACGGCTCTTCCCCCTGATCGCGGGCCGGAGTAAGACTGACTCACCGTCAGATCTGAGCTGGAGGACGCGGAGATGCTGGACGCCGAGAGTCTGGACGCCGAGAGTCTGTGGCAGCTGATCGAGCGCCGCGCCGAGGCCGACCCGGAGCGCGAGCTGCTGGTGGACTCCGGCGGCTCGCGGATGACGAACCGCGAGTACCGGGACGCCGCGCTGCGCACCGCTGCCGGGCTCCACGACCTCGGGGTACGCGCCGGGACCGTCGTGTCCTGGCAGCTGCCGACCTGGAACGCGGGCTACGTGCTGATGGCCGCGTTGAGCCGGCTCGGCGCGGTCCAGAACCCGATCATCCCCATCTACCGCGACCGCGAGGTCGGCTTCATCATCCGGCAGATCGCGCCGGAAGTGGTGATCACGCCCTCGGAGTTCGGCGGCTTCGACTTCGCGGCGATGATCGCGCGGCTGACCGAGGGCACCGCGACGCGGCACCTGGCGGCGGACCGCACGCTGCCCGAAGGCGATCCGGCGGTGCTTCCCGACTATCAGGCCCCTGCGGAGCGCGAGCTGCGCTGGTACTTCTACAGCTCGGGGACGACCGCCGACCCCAAGGGCGCCCGGCACACCGACACCGCGATCCTCGCGGCGGCCCGCGGCATGCACGCCTGCCTGGAGCTGACCGCCGAGGACATCAACGGCATGGCGTTCCCGCTGACGCACGTCGCCGGCCCCATCTGGCTCGCCTCGTCGCTGATGGCCGGACTCTCGAACGTCCTGCTGGACCGGTTCGACCCAGCCGCCGCCGTCGACCTGTTCGGCCGGGAGAAGGTGACGCTCGGCGGCTCGGGCACACCGTTCCACCTGGCCTACCTCAAAGCCCAGCGGGAGTTCGCGAAGACCCGGCCGGGAGAGCGCGCGTTCCCGTCCTTCCGGCTGTGCAACGGCGGCGGGGCGCCACGGCCGCCGACACTGCACGCGCAGATCCGCGACGAGGTCGGCGGCCTGGGCGTGATCGCGGGCTGGGGCCTGACCGAGGCGCCGATCCTCACCATGTCCACCGTCCACGACCCGCAGTCGGCGCTCGACGACTCCGAGGGGCGCGCGATGCCCGGCGTGGAGCTGCGGGTGGTGACGCTGGAGGGCAAGCTCGCCGAGCCCGGCGAGGAGGGGGAGCTGCGGGCCAAGGCGCCGCAGCTGATGCTCGGATACGTGGACGCGGCGCTGGACGCCGACGCGTTCGACGCGGACGGCTACTTCCGCACCGGCGACCTGGGGACGGTCGACGCCGAGGGCTTCGTGCGGATCACCGGACGGCTCAAGGACATCATCATCCGCAAGGGCGAGAACATCTCCGCCAAGGAGATCGAGGATCTGCTCTTCACCCATCCCCGGGTGGCCGAGGCGGCCGTGATCGGACTGCCGGACGCCGAGCGCGGGGAGCGGGTGTGCGCGGTGGTGGTCGTCGCGGAAGGCGCTGAGAGAGCTCAGGGCCCTGAGGGAGCTGAGGGCGCCGACGACACGGCGCCGCTGGGGTTCGCCGAGATGGTCGCGTTCCTCAAGGCCGCCGGGCTGACCACGCACAAGCTGCCGGAGCAGCTGGAAGTGGTGGACGGCCTGCCGCGCAACCCGACCGGGAAGGTCGTCAAGCGCGATCTGGTGGCCCGGTTCCGGGACTAGTTCGAGGTGGCGGTACCAGCGGGGTGTACTGGTACCGCCACCATGGGTCGGGCGTCGTTGATCGACCCCGTTCTCAGGCTGCTGCGGCCCTGAGAAGTGCTTCGGCCTCCGCCACGACGGTGGCGGTGCTCGGCGCGGCGTTCGCCGCGGGCGGCGCGACGGGCCCGCGGTAGGTGCGCTGCGGATCGGCCCCGGACAGCCGCGCGGCGAGCACGTCGGCCTGCGCCAGCACCGTCTCGCGCCGCCCCGACAGGCTGCGCCGGTGCTCGGCGCACGCCCCGAGCGCGTGGATGTGCGGGTCGGAGACGCTGCGCAGCGTGTCGTCGACGACGATGCCGCGGGCCACCGCCAGGCCGGAGGTCCAGGCCAGCGCGGTGTTCGGCGCGGTGCCGCAGGCGATGACCGCCAGGTCGCAGGAGAGCCGGTGGCCGTCGGCCAGCAGGACGGCCTCGAGCGCGCCGTCGGGGCCGGGTGTCAGGGCCCGGACCCGGCAGTCCTGGTAGGCGATGACCCCGCTGCGGCGCAGCGTCAGGTAGGCGTCGGTCGGCGTTATCTCGGGCCGGGCCGGCGTCTGGTCGATGAGCTCGACGTGCAGCGGGTCCTCGGCGCGCATCGTGCGCAGCGCCGCGGCCGTGTCCAGGCCGGTGGTGCTGCCGCCGATGACGACAGCGTGCGTGGCCGGGCCCGCCGCCTCGGCCAGGCGCCGGAAGTCGGCGGCGTTGTGGGCCGAGTGGACGCCCGGGAGCAGGTCCTCGCCGTCGGCGGTGCGCAGGCCCTTGATCGGCGGCAGCACCGGGTTGGCGCCGGTGGCCAGGACCAGGGTGTCGTACGGCTGCACCCACTGGTCGGAGCCGTGCACGAGGCGGTGCATCCGGTCCACGGCCACCGCCCGGACCCCGACCCGCAGGTTCAGCCGGGCGTCGGCCGGAGCGGCCAGCGCGGCGTCGGCCCCGGCCAGCGTGCCGGGCAGCGCGGAGCGGTCGTACGCGGTGGCGCCCTCGCCGGCGTAGACGGTGACGTCCACGTCGGCGTCGGCGGCCAGCAGGCCGGTGACGAGGCGGTGGGCCGCCAGGCCCCAGCCGACGACGACGATCTTCCTGGTCATCGTGGGATCCCTTCGGTCGGCGACGCGATGCCCCCACGATGGCCGACCGACGTTTCCCGGTCGCTTCGACGGTGTTTCGGCAGCCGTTCCTGTTTGTAACAAGGGAGTAAGCTGCGGTTCGCTTGGCATCGGGGGCTCGGAATCGGGGGAGAACCATGCGTGAAGAGGTCAAACGACAGCGCGCGAAACTGATCGTCGGCGGGATGATGTCCGCGGCGGTGATCGGCTGGGGCGTCGCGGGGTGCAGCCACGACGATCACCAGCGGTGCGTCGACACCCGCAACAACACTGTGATCCCGGACCAGTACTGCGGGGACACGACCGCGAACTACACCTACGCGCACTGGTACCGCGGCGGCAGCGGCCTGAAGATGGGCCAGCGCGTCTCCGGCGGCGAGGTCGGCGAGCACGGTGTGGCCCGCGGCGGCTTCGGCGGCCACGGCGGTTCCGGGGACGAGGGCGGCCACGGCGGCGGCGAAGGCGGGCACGGCGGCTGATGCGCAGAGTCCAGAGCCGCCCGCGCGACGGCTGGCAGCAGGCGGTCGAGTCGCAGGGCCTGGTCTTCCCGGTCACGACCATGGACGACGGCCGCGTCGTCCCGTACTGGTACGAGTCCGCGCACTACACCCTGACCATGGCCGAGGTCGACGCGCTGGAGGACACCACCGCGGAGCTGCACGCCATGTGCCTGGCCGCGGCCGAGCACATCGTGTCCCGCGACCGCTTCGCCGACCTGGGCATCACCGAGCCGGCGGTGGTCCGGGCGGTCCGCGAGTCGTGGTCGGCGCAGCCGCCGTCCCTGTACTCCCGGTTCGACCTGCGCTACGACGGCGACGACGGCACCACCGCGAAGCTGCTGGAGTACAACGCGGACACCCCGACGATGCTGCTGGAGTCCGCGATCTGCCAGTGGTACTGGCTCCAGGACACGCGTCCGGACCTGGACCAGTGGAACTCGCTGCACGAGCGCCTGGTCGAGGCCTGGAAGAAGACGCGCGTCCGGCTGTCGCACGGGCCGGTGCACTTCGTCTACGCCGAGTGCGACGAGAGCGGCGAGGACTACATGACCTCCACCTACGTCGCCGAGACCGCCGAGCAGGCCGGGCTGACGCCGGTGGTGCTGCCGGTGGAGAAGATCGGCTGGCACTCGGCGTCGGGGTGGTTCGTCGACCTCGAGCAGACCCGCATGCGCACGGTGTTCAAGCTCTACCCGTGGGAGTGGCTGGTCGCCGAGGACTTCGGGCCGCCGGCGCTGGCCGCCCTGGACCGGACGCAGTGGATCGAGCCGATCTGGAAGATGCTGCTGTCCAACAAGGCGCTGCTGGCCATCCTCTGGGAGCTCTACCCGGGCCACCCGAACCTGCTGCCCGCCTATCTCGACGGTCCCCGCGGCATGAAGGACTACGTCGCGAAGCCGCTGCTGGGCCGCGAGGGTGCCTCGATCCGCATCGTCACCGGCGGCGAACACTTCGAGCAGCCGGGGCACTACGGCCAGGAGGGGTACGTCTACCAGGAGTTCTCCGCGCTTCCGGCGTTCCCCGGCAGCGACGGCGGCGGGCGCGCGGTGCTCGGTTCCTGGCTGGTCGACGGCGAGCCGGCCGGGCTGGGGATCCGGGAGTCGGACGGTCTGGTCACGGACACGTACGCGCGGTTCGTGCCGCACGTCATCGACGGGTAGGCGCTGTTCGGCGGCTTCCGGTGTCGCCAGCCGGACGGTTACTGGGACGAACGCCCGCGATCAGCGACAATGACGGGCATGGCCGATCCGAAGAAGCAGCAGTGGGTCCTCACCCTGTCGTGTCCGGACACCCCCGGTGTCGTGCACGGCGTCGCCAACTACCTCCTCATGACGGGCTGCACGATTCTGGACAGCCAGCAGTACGGCGACCCGGACTCGGGCCTGTTCTTCATGCGGGTCAGCTTCGAGCGGGTGCACGACGAGGTGACGCTGGAGCAGCTCAACAGCAGCTTCGCGGCGGTCGGCGCGACGTTCCGGATGGCCTGGCGGATCCACGACGCCAACGAGCTGATGCCGGTGGTGCTGATGGTGAGCAAGTTCGGGCACTGCCTGAACGACCTGCTGTTCCGGGCCAGCACCGGGGCGCTGCCGGTGCGGATCGCGGCGGTGGTGTCCAACCACGGCGACTTCGAGGACCTGACCCGCTCCTACGGCGTGGACTTCGTCCACCTGCCGGTCGCCGCCGGCGACGCCGAGGCCAAGGCGAAGGCCGAGGCGGCGCTGCTGGACGTGGTCGAGAGCCAGGGCGTGGAGCTGGTCGTGCTGGCGCGCTACATGCAGGTGCTGAGCGACGACGTGTGCAAGGCGCTGGAGGGCCGGATGATCAACATCCACCACTCCTTCCTGCCGAGCTTCAAGGGCGCCAAGCCCTACCACCAGGCGCACGCCCGCGGCGTGAAGCTGATCGGCGCCACCGCGCACTACGTCACCGCCGACCTCGACGAGGGCCCGATCATCGAGCAGGAGGTGGCGCGCGTCGGCCACGGCGTCACCCCGGAGCAGCTGGTCGCGGTCGGCCGGGACGTCGAGTGCCAGGTGCTGGCGCGGGCCGTGAAGTGGCACGCCGAGCACCGGGTGCTGCTGAACGGGAACCGGACGGTCATCTTCGCCTGAGTCGGCGGAAGGCAGAAGGCCCTGAGAAGGCTCATGGCGCTTCTCAGGGTCTCGTCTCACCGCGTCACGAGCCAGCCGATGTCTGGCTTCCGGAAGGCTGGCTGTGCGAGGAGCTCTGCCCCGAATGCGGACTCCCCGCGGGGTCCGTGGAATTCGACTCTCCCGGCGGCAATCCGCTCGACGACTGCGATCCCGAGGGCGGACTCGACGAACCGGTCGTCCCGCTCGACGACGTCCAGCCCGACGGCAGCCCGGGATCCGACGAGCTCACCGGCGGCGCCGGGGGGAACGAGGATCCGCTCGCGCTCGGCGGCGCCATGGCCGCCAGCTGCCGGGTGAGGGCGTTGAGGTAGTTGAGCTGTGCCTTCGCGTACTCGAGCAGCTTCGAATCGCTCATGATCTTCGCCAGCTGGGCGTCGCTCAGCAGCGATACCGTGGCGGTGGGCGGCGCGATGCCGTTCATCCCGCCACCCGCAGAGGTGCCGACCAGGATGTCGACGCGCGGGTCCTTCAGGCCGTCCCCGACATAGCCGGCACTCTGCTGGCCCGAAGGCGCGCTGTTCACGACCACGCTCCCGCCCGCGGTGCTGGTCTGGACGCATCCCGGCGGGGCCGGCGTGCCGCAACTCAGCGGATGCCCGTCCAGCGTCGAGGCCGGCTCCGTCGAGGGGAACAGATAGTTCGTAGTGCCGTCGGGGCCGGTGAGGACGAGCACCCAGGAACTCGTCACCTTCACGCTGAATCCCGGGGGCAGCGCCGCCTGGATGAACGGCACCGAACCCTTGGCGAAGGTGACGTTGAAGTCCTGCTGTTCGATGTAGATCTTGCA
The DNA here is from genome assembly GCF_041261445.1 of Catenulispora sp. EB89. Lineage (NCBI taxonomy): Bacteria > Bacillati > Actinomycetota > Actinomycetes > Catenulisporales > Catenulisporaceae > Catenulispora > Catenulispora sp. EB89. The sequence goes on along the minus strand of NZ_JBGCCU010000001.1, from coordinate 25,297 downwards.
GTAGTCCGCGAGATTTCCCTTGAGGGTTCCCGAGTACGAGCAGTACGGCGTCCACCACGTACCCTCCGGCTGCGACGGGACGCCCCCGATCGAGCGGTGCGTCGAGACGCCTGTCGGTGCCTGCCCGGCGGCGGACCCGCCGCCCCCGCCCCCGCCGCTCACCGCGGCGACCCCGGTCGCCACCGCGACCACCGCCAGCGCCGCCGCTCCGGTCAGCGTCCAGTCCCGGCGCCGCCGGCGCGCGCCCCACTCCATCGCGGCGTCGACGACGTCCCGCTGCGGCGGCTCGTCCTGCGGCTCGGGGAGGGCGCCGGACAACAGCTCACGCATGTCCTTCACAGTTCTCTTCTCCCAGCTAGTCATGGATGAGCTCGCTGACGGCCGCACCGAGCCGCTGGCGCAGGATGGCGATCGCCCGGGACGTCTGGCTCTTGACCGTCCCGGGGGAGACCCCCAGCGCCTCGGCCGTCTGGTCGACGGAGAGGTCCTCCCAGAACCGCAGGACGACGACCGCCCGGGCCCGGGGCGGCAGCGTGTCGAGTGCGCTGCGCACCGCGAGCCGCAGAGCGGCGTCGTCGGCCGGGGAGGCCGGTTCGGGGATGCCGTCGAGCGCGACGGTCGCGCGGTCCTTCTGCTTGAGGTCCAGGAAGGCGCGGTACAGCACCGTTCGGGCGTACGCGTCGACCGAGTCGGCGCGCATCACCCTCGGCCAGGACCGGAACAGCCGACCGAAGGTCGTCTGGACGAGGTCCTCGGCGGTGTGCCAGTCCCCGCACAACAGGTACGCGCTACGGCGCAGATGGGGCTGAGCCCCCACGGCGTACTCACGGAACTGTTCGCGGGCGTCAGCCGAACCGCCATGCGCCAGCGGGCTCTTGAGTTTCCTCACATCAGGTATGACCGGAGGACGGTCCGTGTGGTTGGAACAGGGACCGGGTTTCTCCGTTTCCTGTGAACGCCCTGGACCGGGACTTAGACCGGGACCTCATGGCCGATCGCCATCAGCAGCGCGCCGAGCTGCACGATCAGCTGCTGCTCGATGTCGGAGCGGGCCAGGTCCTGGTGCTTGAGCCAGTCCAGGACCGCGGTCTCGGCGGCCGCCACCCAGCACTTGAGCGTCATCCGGACGAGCGGATCCACCGGAGTCGGCTCGCTGAGTCCTTCCACCAGGAGCTCATAGACGGTGTCCTCCACGGAGTGCACCAACGCCGCCGACTCCGCGCCGGAGCCGTACGCCGCCGAACCGCCGAGCAGCGCGACGAATCCGGCGGAGTGCGCCTCGGCGAACTCCACGAACGCCCGCACCGCGCGGTCCAGCCGCTGCAACGGGGTGTCGCCGGGTTCGACCTGCGCGAGCCGCCGGGTGAGCTCGGCCGCGGCCTTGGACAGGGCGGCGGCGTAGAGCTCCTGCTTGGTGCCGAAGTAGTGGTAGACCAGCGCGCGCGAGGCGCCGGCGGCCTGCGCCACGTCGTCGACGGAGACGTCGTCGGGACCGCGCTTGGAGAGCAGGTCCAGCGCCGCCTCGATGAGCTCGTCGCGGCGGCGGTCCACCGACAGCCGGCGGCGGGGTGCCGTGCGCGGGGTCGAGCGGACGGGCTGGGAGCTGCGGGACTCGGACTGCACATCGCCATGCTGCCACGTCCGGCGCCGGGAACGAATCGGCAAGCGTGTCGCGACCATTCTCGAATCTGCTTCGGTGTGCCCGGATCTGCCTGAAGAGCACCAGCTATCCACTCGCTGTCCGCCCGGCATCCGTCGGCGCTCGGCGGCATCCGGTGGTGTCAGTCGGGTGTCTGTCGGTGTCTCTTGGCGGCGTCTCCTGGCGCCTCTTTGGCGCCTCTTGGTGTCCGTTTCGGAAACGGGGTCTTGTCGGTTGGACACTCGGCGCTTACATTAGACGCTGTGTCCAATAACACCGGCCCCACCCCCGATGCCCTGCAGCGTCACCGCGACGCCCAGGCGCTGGCCTACCGCTGCGCCGAGACGGTCGGCGCGGGACTGGAAGCCGGCGTCACCGAACGTGAAGCCGCCCGGCGGATGCGCGCCTACCTGCGCGAGAACGGCGTCGAGGACTTCTTCCACATCCCCTTCGCCTGGTTCGGCGAGCGCACAGCGTTCCGCTCGCTGAAGGGCCCGTGGACTCCGCTGCACTTCTTCCCGACCACCAAGCGGCTGGAAGAGGGGATGTCCTACATCCTCGACTGCTCGCCGGTGGTCGACGGTTACGTCTCCGACATCGGGTACGCCGGTGTCCTCGGCGAACCCGGCAGCAACCGCATCTTCGACGCGCTCATGCGGGACCTCGCGGAGTACAGGACGCTGATCCTGCAACGGATCAAGGCCGGGGACACACTCTCGGAGGTCTACGCGGCGGTCGACGCGCTGATCGCGCGGCAGGGCTACGAGTCCCGGCACAAGGTCTACCCGGGCCGCGTCATCGGCCACCAGGTCGGCCACATGAGCCAACGCCGAAACATGGGCCGCTACGCCTTCGGGTTCGGCCTGCGCACGCTGGAGACCCTGGGCCGCGAGATCGTCACCGAGGGCATCAAGGGCCGCTCCCCGCTGTGGGCCGGAGGCCGCGCCTCCCACCACGCTCCCGCGCCGGGGCTGTGGGCGGTCGAGCCGCACATCGGTTTTCGCAGCGTCGGAGTGAAGTTCGAGGAGCTGCTGGTCGTCACCGAGGACGACGCCTTCTGGCTCGACGACGACCTGCCGCACGTGCGGCGCTGGCAGGAGCAGGCTCGGGTCAAGGAAGGCGCACTCGTATGACTCAAGACGTCCGCACGCTCGCGGTCACCGTGGAGGGCGGCAAGCTCTCCGTCCGCACCTACGGCGACCCTTCCAAGCCGACCGTCCTGTTGGTCCACGGCTATCCCGATACTCAGGCGGTGTGGGACGGCGTCGTCTCCGAACTCGTCGAGGACTTCTACGTCGTCACCTACGACACTCGCGGCATCGGCGCCTCCAAAGGGCCGCTGTTCAAGCACGGCTATACGTTGGAGCACCTTGCGAACGACCTTTACGCGGTCGCGGACGTAGTGGCTCCCGATCGGCCGGTCCACCTGGTCGGCCACGACTGGGGTTCCATCCAGGCTTGGGAAGCGGTCACTCGCGCGGACTCCGCACAGCGTTTCCTCTCCTATACGTCGATCTCGGGCCCCTGCCTGGACCACGCGGCGATGTGGACGCGTTCCGGCATCCGCAAGCCGACGCCCCAGGCTGCCGCGCGTTCGCTGAAGCAGGCGCTCGCGTCCTGGTACATCGTCGTGTTCCACCTGCCGGTGGGGCCGCGGGTGGCCTGGCGGCTCGGCCTGGCGAAGCAGTGGCCGCGGATCATCAAGGCCATAGAGGGGACCAGACTCGACCCCTCTCCGACTCTCCATAGAGACGGCTCGCGCGGTGTCCTCTATTACCGCGCCAACATGCTGCCCAAGATGCGGCATCCCGAGGAGCGGCCGACTTCTGTTCCGGTCCAGGTGCTCACACCGACCGGCGACAGGTTCGTCACCCCGGCTCTCGCCGCGCAGGCACCGGCTCCGTGGACGGAACGGCTCTATGTGCGCAAGGTCCATGGCGGCCACTGGATCGTCGTCAAGAAGCCCGCACTGATCGCCGAGCGGATTCGCGAGTTCGTCCAGTCCAGCATCGCGACTCCGGGAGGACCCGAGCCTGTGCGTTCCCTATTGCGTGCCGAAGCTAGCCAGGGCACCAAAGACCGGCGTGAGTTCGAGGACAAGCTGGTCGTCATCACCGGCGCCGGCTCCGGGATCGGACGGGCCACCGCGTTGGCGTTCGCCGAGAAGGGCGCCGACATCGTCGTCGCGGACATCGACAGCGTCGCCGCGGCGCGCACGGTCGAGCTCGTGGAACTGCTCGGTGCGCGGGCCTACCCCTTCACTGTGGACGTCTCCTCCGGCGAGGCCATGGAGAAGTTCGCGGACGAGGTGAAGGAGACGGCCGGGGTTCCCGACGTCGTCGTCAACAACGCGGGCATCGGGATGTCCGGTCCGTTCCTCGCCACAGAGGTGAAGGACTGGGAGAAGATCCTCGGCGTCAACGTCTGGGGCGTCATCCACGGCGCGCGCTGCTTCGGCGAGATGATGCGGGAGCGCGGCGAGGGCGGGCACATCGTGAACCTCGCGTCGGCCGCGGCCTATACGCCGTCCCGCACACTCTCCGCCTACTCGACGTCCAAGGCCGCGGTCCTCATGCTCTCCGAGTGCCTGCGCGCGGAGTTCGCGCGCCACGGCATCGGCGTCTCGGCGATCTGCCCCGGCTTCATCGCCACCAACATCACCCGGACCACGAAGTTCGTCGGGCAGAGCGCGGAGCAACAGGAGCGCACCCGGCAGCGCGTCACCGGGCTCTACCGGAGGCGGAACTTCGGGCCCGACAAGGTGGCCGAGCGCATCGTCGATGCCGTGCGGCGCGACAAGCCGGTGGTACCGGTCGCGCTGGAGGCCCGGGCGAGCAGGGCCATTTCCCGGCTGTCCCCGGCGCTGGCGCGCCGGATGGCGAAGATCGACCCGACTGGCTGAGGAGCTGATCCCCATGGCTGACACCCCAGTGGTCGCGGACTCGGCGACCTCTCCGGACATCGACCGGCACCCGGATCTCAAGCCGCGGCGCGTGAAGTTCGACTGGGAGAACACGCCGCTGCACTGGATCCCGGAGGATCCGTACGCGACCCACATCATCAACGTGCTGCACCTGCTGCTGCCGGCCGGCGAGCGCTGGTTCGTGCACGTCTACAAGCAGATCCTGCCCTACATCCGCGACGAGCAGCTCAAGGCCGAGGTCAAGGGCTTCATGGGGCAGGAGGGCACGCACGCGGTCGCGCACCAGAACGTGCTGCACCACATGAAGGTGCAGGGCCTGGACCCGGATCCGTTCGTGGAGCAGATCGAGTGGCTCTTCGAGCAGCTGCTCGGGGACAGCACGATGCCGCCGTTCGCGCGCAGGAAGTGGCTGCGCGAGCGGCTGGCGATCATCGCGGCGATCGAACACTTCACCGCGGTACTGGGCAAGTGGATCGTGGACTCCCGCGGCCTGGACGCGGCCGGCGCCGACCCGGTGATGCTGGACCTGCTGCGCTGGCACGGCGCCGAGGAGGTGGAGCACCGCTCGGTGGCGTACGACGTGTTCATGCACCTGGACGGCTCCTACGCCCGGCGCACCCGCGCGATGCTGGTGACCTCCGTGGCGTTCGCCTGGATCTGGGGCCGCGGCGCGAAGTACATGGTCGCCCACGATCCGCACGGGCTGCGCCCGGGCCGGCCGAGCCGGATGACCGAGCGCGAGTTCCTGGGGCGGTTCCGCGACGCCGCGCGGCGCGGGCGGCTGCCCTCGCTGGGCAGCCTGGTCGCGGAGGTGCCGAAGTACCTCAAGCCGTCGTACCACCCGTCCTTCCACGGGTCGACGCAGTCGGCGCTCGACTACCTGGCGGTGTCGCCGGCCGCCGTCTACGCGGCGGAGTTGGCCGCGGCCCGCAAGGGCGGCGTGGACAGCACCGGCTGAGCGTCGTACCCGGCGTACCCGGCGCTCCCCTCAGACGGCGGAGCTGTGGCAGATCAGGGCTGCCGCAGCTCCGCCTTTCCCGATCTTCGGCCGAGCGTTATACCCCGTTCTGGGCGTTTCCTGTCAGCACGACGATCTAGCATGAGGCCATGCAGCAAAGCACGGATGTCTCCGACCCCCTCTGTCAGTCCGGCCGCGCCTGGGTGGACGAGGCGATCCGGCGCGTCTCGGCGGACGCCAACCGCTCCGCGGACACGCACCTGATCCCGCTCCGGCTCCCGGATCCGTGGCCCGAGTGGGGGATCGACGTGTATCTCAAGGACGAGTCCACGCATCCGACCGGCTCGCTCAAGCACCGGCTGGCCCGCTCGCTGTTCCTCTACGGGCTCTGCAACGGCTGGATCCGCGAGGGCACGACGATCGTCGAGGCGTCCAGCGGGTCCACGGCCGTCTCCGAGGCCTACTTCGCGCGGATGCTGGGCCTGCCGTTCGTGGCGGTGATGCCGCGCTCGACGTCCAAGGAGAAGTGCGAGCTCATCGAGTTCCAGGGCGGGCGCTGCCACTTCGTCGACGATCCCGGCGCGCTGTACGAGGAGGCGCGGCGGGTCGCCGCGTCGGCCCCGGAGGAGTCCGGCGGCGGGCACTACATGGACCAGTTCACCTACGCCGAGCGGGCCACCGACTGGCGCGGCAACAACAACATCGCGGAGTCGATCTTCGAGCAGATGAGCCAGGAGCGGCAGCCCTGCCCGTGCTGGATCGTGGTCGGCGCCGGGACCGGCGGCACGTCGGCGACCATCGGCCGGTATCTGCGCTATCAGCGGCACGCCACGCAGCTGTGCGTGGTGGACCCGGAGAACTCGGCGTTCTTCGAGGGCTGGCGCAGCCACGACCCCTCTTATGTCACCGGCAAGGGCTCGCGGATCGAGGGGATCGGGCGGCCCCGGGTGGAGCCCTCGTTCCAGCCCGACGTCGTCGACCGGATGATCCGGGTCCCCGACGCCGCGTCGATCGCCGGGATGCGGTTGGTGTCGGAGCTCTCCGGCCGGGACGCCGGCGGGTCGACCGGCACCAACTTCTGGGGCGTCGTGAAGCTGATGTGCGAGCTGCGCGCGGTCGGCGGCCGGGGATCCATCGTGACGTTGTTGTGCGATGGCGGCGATCGGTATCGGAACACGTATAAATCGGATGCGTGGCTAGCTGAGCAAGGGCTCGATCTGGCACCGTACAGCGAGCAATTGCGCGTGGCGCTCGCGACCGGCCGCTGGACGGAATGACCCCGCTGACCGCGCCGGATCGGACCTTCGTCCGGTGATTGTCACAAAGCTGTTTCGAAGACTTTACCTGCGCGGGGGCAACCATGGACTGCTACGTATGTAGTCCCATGGCTTTCTACGCAGATCGCAGGATGCGCAGATTCCTGGCTCTGGGGAGGGTTGCGTGGGCGGATCGGATATTGCCGCCCCGCGCCCCGCCCACGGAGGAACCGCATGCATGTCACGACCAAGGCCCGGCTGGCTGTCACCGCCATAGCCGCGTCCGCGGTCAGCATGGGAGTGGCGGCGCCTTCGTTCGCGGCGGCAGCACCGGCTCCGGCATCCGCTCAGGCTCCGGCGTCCCTCGGTCTGATATCGGCCGCTCTGCAGATCAGCCACGATTCGAGCAGCACGAATCCGCTGGCGACCGCGTTCACGATCCACGCCGGCGACACCGACCCTGGTGCGAATCTGACCTACACCCTGGATTTCGGAGACAATTCGAAACCGGTCGGCGGTCCGGTGACGGGCCACTCCGGTGAAGTGACGGTCCTCTATACGTATAAGGCCGCCGGCACCTATCCCGTGAAGCTGACCGTCTCCGACGGTACGGACTCGGCGGACTCGACGCAGTCGTACACCGTGGTGCCCCCGTCGACGCAGACCACGGTCACGGCCACGTCCGGTTCCCTGGCGGTCTCCGCGGACTTGTCCAAGTGCGCTCCGGTCCCCGGGCAGACCATCGCCAGGCTCACTCTCACCTGGGGTGACGGATCAACCCTGGTGATCGAGAACCCGACCGCGCAGGACCTGACGACTCCGGTCCCCCACACTTATCCCGCCGCCGGTGTCTACTCGGTCTCGACCACGGTCGCCGACCAGGACAAGGCGACGGCCAGCTCGACCCAGAAGATCACCGTCGGCACTCCGACGACCGGCGGCCCTCCGGCGTCCGGCGGGACCACGGTCTCGCGGATCGCCGGCGCCGACCGCTACCAGACCGCGATCGCCATCTCCTCGAAGCTCGCCGCGGGTTCCGCGCCGGCCGTCGTGCTGGCCACCGGCGACACCTTCCCGGACGCGCTGGCCGGCGTGCCGCTGGCGAAGCAGGTCGGCGGCCCGCTGCTGCTGACCCCGACCGCCGGCCCGAACGCCGCGGTCACCGCCGAGATCAAGCGGGTCCTGAAGCCCGGCGGCACGGTGTACGTACTCGGCGGCACCAGCGCCGTCTCGCAGTCGGTGGTCGCCGCGCTGGGTTCGGTACACGTGACCCGCATCGGCGGCGCCGACCGCTACCAGACCGCGCTGAAGATCGCCGACCAGCTCGGCGACCCGGCCAAGGTGGTGCTGGCGACCGGCGCGGACTACGCTGACGCGCTGGCGGCCGGCCCGTACGCCTCGGACGTCTTCGACGCCGACGCCGCGCACCCGGCGGCGATCCTGCTGACCGACGGCACGCAGCTGCCGCCCGAGGTGCAGGCCTACCTGGCCAAGGCGCACGCCGTGGCGGCGGTTGGCGGCCAGGCGGTCACCGCGGCCCGCAGCGCGCACGTCACGCTGGCCCCCGGCGCGAGCCTGGCCGGCATCGACCGCTACTTCACCGCGGCGATGGTCGCCGCGACCTTCAAGGGCGAGAAGACCGCGGGCGTCGCCACCGGCGAGAACTTCGCCGACGCCCTCACCGGCGCGGCGTACCTGGCCCAGGCCGGCGGCCCCCTGGTCCTCACCCCGACCCACCTGCTCGCCCCCGCGACCTGGGCCGCCCTCCAGGGCATCGAAGCCTCGGTCGGCGCCTCCGGCACCGTCGAGATCTTCGGCGGCCCGGTGGCGGTCAGCACCACCACGGTCCAAGCCGTGACCGACGCAGTACACGGCCACATGGCCTGACCGGCCAGCACCCCCAAAGCTTGGCCGCGGCCGGGCGACGGACCCACGAGGCCCGCCACCGACCCGCGACCAGGCCCCGGCACCGCAAGGCGACCGGGGCACCACACAACTGAAGATTGCAGACGAGAAACGCCGGAGAAGCCCGTCCCAGGCACCCGGCCCATTCCGGAGGTCCCCCCAATAATGGGAAACCAGAACAACCACTCTGTGGCCCGCAAGCGCCTTTCGACGCTGGCCATCACCACCACGCTGGCCGCCGTCGGCGTTGGCGTCGTCGGCACCGGTGCGGCTAACGCCGCGACCGCGCCGCAGGCGCACGGCCAGAGCAACCCGCAGACCGCTGCTCCGCTGGCGGCCGTCGCGGTCACCGCGGGCACCGGTTCGAGCAGCCTGACCGCGACCGCCAGCCTGGCCGGCACCTCGGTGGACCCGAGCTTCGCCAGCGCTGCCACGGGCACCATCTCGTGGGACAGCGCGAAGAGCTCGGTGACCACGCCGATCACGTTCGACTCGGCCACCGGTCTGCCGAGCAAGTCCACGGTGCTCACCAACACCTACACGGCTCCCGGCACGTACACCGTCACGGTGACCGTGAACGACGGCACCAACGCGCCGGTCACGAAGACCACCACCGTCACGGTGACCGACGAGACGCTCGTCGCGTCGCTGTCGGCGACCTCGGCCACCAAGAGCAAGGCCGTGAGCCTGGACCTGACCGGCTCGTCGGTCGACAAGTCGGTCGCCAAGACCGCCGTGACCACGATCAGCTGGGGCGACAAGACCCCCGTCGCGACCATCCCCGGTGACCCGGCGCTGATCAAGACCACCGACACGAACCTGTGGCACACCTTCGCCGCCAACGGCACCTACACCGTCACGGTGACACTGGACGACGGCCTGAAGACCAAGACCTCGGTGCAGACCAAGACCTTCACCGTGAAGGTCAGCGACACCGCCGGCCCCCAGGTCCTGCAGGCCGCCGGCGACACCCGCTACGACACCGGCGTCCAGATCTCGCAGCACCAGTGGGCGAGCACCGGCGTCACCACCGACTCCCGCACCCAGGCCAAGGCCGTCGTGCTGGCCACCGGCCGGGACTTCGCCGACGCGCTGGTCGCGGTGCCGCTGGCCAAGAAGGTCCAGGGTCCGCTGCTGCTGACCGACGGCATGGCGACCACGACCAACGACAAGGTGCTGGCCGAGATCCAGCGGGTGCTGCCGACCAAGGGCACCACCATCTACCTGCTGGGCGGCACCGTCGCGCTCAACGGCGGCATCGAGACCCAGCTGCAGAAGCTCGGCTACACCACCGAGCGTCTGGCCGGCGCGGACCGCTTCGGCACCGCGCTGGACGTGGCCCAGCGGGGTATGGGCAACCCGTCGCACGTCATCGTGGCGCGCGGTGACGAGGGCACCAACGGCGACGGTTTCGCCGACGCCCTGGCGGCTGGCTCTTACGCGGCCAACGTGTTCGGTGGCGGCAACTCGGCCGTGGTCCTGAGCAACTTCAAGACCTTCGACCCGGCGACCGAGGCCTACGTGCAGAGCAAGCTGCACGCCGGCCAGGTGAACGTGGCGGCCATCGGCGGCCAGGCCGCCACGGCGATGACGACCATCAAGGGCTCGGCCGGCACCTACTCCGCGGCGTTCGGCGCGACCCGCTACGAGACCGCCGCTGCGGTGGCATCGCACTTCCTGCCGAACGGCAAGAACGCCGAGGTCGGTTTCGCGACCGGCACGGTCTTCGCGGACGCCCTGACCGGTGGCGCGTACCAGGCCACCGTCGGCGGCCCGCTGCTGCTGACCGACCCGAAGGTGCTGCCGGCTTCCTCCGCGGCCGCCGTGGCCGGGTTCTCCACCCAGGAGATCAACATCTTCGGCGGCAACGTGGCGATCTCGCCGGCCGTGGCCAAGGAGATCGCCGGCCTGCTGAAGGTCACCACCATCGGCAAGTTCTAAGAACCTGCTCGTGGTACCGGGCGCTTTCGCGAGCGTCCGACAACTGAACAGCTAGAGCTCAGCTGGCCCGCCGGAATCTTCCGGCGGGCCAGCGGTTTTTGATCTGAGGGACCGCTCAGTGCTGCGCGGTGGTCGCTGCCGGCCGGTTGAAGTACGACGTCCCGTTCTGCAACGCCGTGCCCTTCATCAGGGTGCTGACCGTCACGAACGTGTACCCCTGCTGCTTGAGCCGCTGGATCACCGCGGGCATCGCATCGACCGTGGTCTTGTGGGTGTCGTGGGACAGCACGATGCGGCCCGGCTTGGCGTGGCCGACGATCTGGTCCGCGACGCGGGTCGGGTCCGGGTACTTCCAGTCCTCCGGGTCGACGCGCCACATGATGAACGGGAAGCCGGCGACCGTGCGTACCGTGTCGTTGACGGCGCCGTAGGGCGGCCGGACCAGGGTCGGGCGTGGTATGCCGGTCGCGGCTATCGCGTCGGCGGCGCGGTTGATCTCGTTCTGGACCGCGGCGGCGGACAGGGTCGAGAGGTCCTTGTGGTCCCAGGTGTGGTTGCCGACCTCGTTGCCCTCCGCGTACTCGCGGTTGACCACGGCCGGGTACTTGACGGCCTGGTTGCCGAGGACGAAGAAGGTGGCCGGGACGTTCTGCGCCTTCAGCAGGTCCAGCAGTCGGCCGGTGTCCGGGCCGGGGCCGTCGTCGAAGGTGAGGGCGATGCACTTGGCGACCGCGCAGTCGACGTTCGCGTTGGTGCGCGGCGTGGTCGGCGGGCGGTAGCCGGGGGTGGTGTTCGGGGGGATCGGCGTCGTGCCAGAGGTGTTCGGGGTGTTCGGGTTGCTGGAGCCGCCGGGGCTGGACCCGCCGTTGTGCGACTGAGACTGCGACTGCTGCTGCGACGGGGACGTCGAGCCGCCGTCCGAGCCCGGTCCGGTCGTGGCGGTGCTCGCGGTTCCCGAGGATCCGGGCGATCCGGACGGGCCCGGTGACCCGTTCTGGCCGTCGGGACCGGGGTCCGGACTGGTCCGCGTCGGCGCGGGTCTCGCGCCGGATGCCGTCGTGCTCCGTCCGCCGGAGCCGCTACTCGCACACGCCGTCGCGGCGATGCCGACCGCGCCGATGACGGCGAGGGCGGCGAGGGCCTGCTTGCGGGCGGGGAAGCGGGACAAGAGCGGGCGAATCATCGGACAATCATTCACTGTTGGTCCGGATGTTCCATAACCGCACTGGTCAGGGCAGCCGGGTGAATCAGGGCATCACCACGCGTGATCGAGTGGATACGCATCGATTCGATATCTTTCGTGCGTGCAATCCCACGAGCACCGCACCCGGATCCGCGCCGGCGCGCCCGGCGCCCCCGGCCTGGAGGAACGCGCCGTCGAGCCGTCCTCGGCGGCGCGCGTCATCGACCTGGGCCTGCGGATCGGCGAGCTGCTGCTGGCCAGCGGGGAGGGCAGCGAGGACGTCGAGGTCGCGATGGTCGGCATCACCGAGGCGTACGGGCTCTCGGGGTGCGAGACCAACGTCACCTTCACCGTCGTCACGCTGTCCTACCAGCTGAGCCTCACCGACACGCCGCTCTCGCTGGAGCGGGTGGTGCGGCGGCGGACCGTGGACTACACGAGCCTGGCCGAGCTGCACCGGCTCGCCGTGGACATCAGCACGGACGGGATGACGCTGGAGGAGGCGTACCGGCGGCTGGCGGCGATCCGCCGGAACAAGTACCCGTATCCGCCGTGGGTGATCGTCGGCAGCCTCGGGGCGATCGCTGCGACCGCGGCCCTGCTGGTCGGCGGCGGGTACCTGGCCAGCCTGGTGGCCTTCGGCTGCGCCATCCTCGGGGACTGGCTCTACAGACAGCTGGCGAAGACCGGCCTGCCGTCCTTCTACCTGTTGGCGGTGGCGGCGGTCCCGGGGGCGATCGCGGCGATCATCCTGGACCGGCTCGGGGTCCGCATCAACAGCTCCGCGGTGGTGGTCGGCGGGGTGTTCACGGTGTTGCCGGGGCGGGCGCTGGTCGCGGCGATCCAGGACGGGCTGACAGGCTTCTACATCACCGCCTCCGCACGGCTGCTGGAGGTGGTGTTCCTGGTCGGTGCCCTGGTCACCGGCATCACGCTGGTGCTCAAGGTGGGCCGCCAGGTCGGCGCGAGCTTCATCGTGGACGAGCACCTGGCGCCGGTCCGCGCCGAGCCCCTGATCGCCCTCGTCGCGGCGGCCCTGGGAGTGTCGTTCGCGGTAGCGGTGCACACTCCGCGGCGCATACTGCCGTTCGCCGCCGTCGGCGCGGCGTTCAGCTGGGCCGCCGCCACGTATCCGGTCCAGTGGGGCCTGTCCCCGGTGATCGCGACCGGACTGGCCGCGATGATCGTCGGCCTGATCGGCTACCTCGTCGCGCTCCGCTTCCGCACTTCGGCGCTGCCCTATGTGATTCCCGCCGTAGGGCCCCTGCTTCCCGGCTCCGCGGTGTACTTCGCCATGCTGGAGATCACCAGCGGCGACAGCCACCGCGGCATCAACTCCCTGGAGGACGCCATCTCCCTGGGCCTGGCCATCGGCGCCGGCGTGAGCCTCGGCGGCGAGCTGGCGCGCATCTTCACTCGGATGAGGGGCACCAAGGAGCTGGTCTGGCGCTTCCGCCGCGACGCGGCGGGGCAGCAGGAACCGGGACTGCCGCCCCAGCAAGGCTGAAGGACGTGACCGCAGTCCCACAGTCACGTCCCTCAGCGGCTCTGCGCGGCACCCCTATGCGCACCTCTCCATGAGAGTCACATAGGCACCGCCGTATATAGCGCCGACCGGTCACCCGCCGCTCTTGCGACGGAACTGCCGCTTGGCCCCGGCCCGCCCATGCGCGGAGTGGATCTTCGAGTCCCCCGGCCCACTCCCGGCCCCGCGGGCCCCATTGCCCCGCTTGGCCTCCAACGCCTCCAGAAAACGCCGCTTCTGCTCGTCGGCGTCCGGAGCGACCTCCGGCCCGCCCCCCGGCTCGCCGGGCTCCGACTGCGATCCTGCCGCGGTGGCGTCCATACCGGCCTCCTGATGCTGTGCGATGTGACGGAAGAGCTGTCCCAGCCAGCCTCCCACGACCACCGCGCCCCGCACCACACGGATAACACGCGCCCCGGATGGTGCGACGTCCGACGTGATGGGAGGGCACGGAACCAGCTGACGGCCCGGTCGAGCCGGCCGTCCCGGCGGGCATGCCGTCCACCCCGCAATACGGTTCGCGGCGCAAACGCCAGCCTGTAAGCTACCCACAGCCTGTCCTCGGGCCCGGGAGCCGCACCGATCTCCTGAACCCGTGGCCATGCCCGTCCCGCCCTCGTAGCTCAGGGGATAGAGCACCCGCCTCCTAAGCGGGGGGCCGTTGGTTCGAATCCAACCGGGGGCACTCGCGGTGGTGTCAGGCGATGGTCCTGAACACTGGTTCCTGAACGTTGCTTGATGGCTGCGGTCGAGGCGGTGGCTTCGGCGGGTGAGCGGCTCCTGGCGTTGTCCGGTGGGTGAGTAAGTATGCTCATCTCATGACGCGTCCTTTGCGTTCCACCGATCCCGCGCGTATTGGCCCCTATGAGCTGACCGGACGGATCGGGGGCGGGGGCATGGGCGACGTGTTCCTCGGACGGTCGCCGGGCGGGCGGTTGGCGGCCGTGAAGGTGGTGCGGGATCTGCTGGCCGATGATCCGCGGTTCCGGGAGCGGTTCCGGCGGGAGGTGGCTGCCGCGCGGTCGGTGAGCGGTGCCTATACGGCGGCCGTACTGGATGCCGATCCCGATGCCGAGCGTCCCTGGCTGGCGACCGCGTACATCGACGGGCCGTCGTTGCTCTCCCGGGTCGCCGATGGCGGGCCGTTGGGTGCGCAGGAGACGCGGGCTCTGGGTGCGGGGCTGGCGGAGGCGCTGCGCGACATCCACCGCGTCGGGCTGGTGCACCGCGACCTGAAGCCCGGCAACGTCCTGTTGGCGGCGGACGGGCCGCGCCTGATCGACTTCGGCATCATCCGCGCGGAGGACGGCGAGGGCCTCACCGAGACCGGCTACGTGCTCGGCAGCGCCGGCTTCATGGCGCCCGAGCAGGCGGCCGGCGGTGCCGCGGACGCGGCGGCCGACATCTACGCGCTCGGCGCCGTCCTGACCTACGCGGCGACCGGGCACGGACCGTTCGGCGACGGCCCGACGCCGGGAGTGCTGCTCCGCCAGGCGTCCGGGGAGCGCGACATCTCAGGGGTTCCCGAAGGGCTGCGCGACGTCGTGTCCCGTTGTCTGGACACGCTCCCTACGGCCCGCCCTACTACGGACTCTCTCCTAGAGCTCCTGGGCGGGAACGGGAACGGGAAGGACGAGAAGCGCACGGCGCAGACCAAGCGCCCCGCGAAGACAGAGAGCAAGACAAAGACAAAGACGAAGACCAATACCCGGGAGCTGGACGACCTCCTCCTGGCCGCGTCGTCGGGCACCCAGAACGCTGAGATCGCGACCACGCCGACGACCCTCATGCGCGCCCAGCCGGGCAAAGGTGCGAAGAACGCTAAGGACCGCAAGGACCGCGACGCTGCCAAGAACACCCCGACCCGCCGAAAGTTTCTCTACTTCGGCCTGGCGGGCGCAGCGGTAGCCGCGTTCAGCGCCGGTGTCGCCAAAATGCCCCACGGCGACGCCAAGACGACCGGCGCCGAGACCAGCGACCCCGGCTCGAACCCCCCGTCCGGCCTGCCCACCACCGTCAGCAACGGCAGCCTCGGCGGCCCCCTGAAGAACCCCCTGTGGTCCCACACCGGCGTCTACGCCGACTTCCTCGCCCTGTCCGGAAACACCCTTCTGGTCCAGGGCACGACCCTCACCGCCTTCGACACCGCCGCCGGCACCCAGCGCTGGACCGTCCCCACCGGGACCTACGCGCAGCTCAACGACGGCGTCTTCCCCGCCACCGCGGACACCGCGTACGAGACCGCGGCCGCCGGCAGCGACCTGGTCGCGGTCACCGTCGCGGACGGCCGCCCGGCCTGGAGCGTGCCCGGACCGGCCAACTGGTTGACGCGCGGCCTCATCGGGGCCTCATCGGACATGGTCGTGGGCTGGTCCTACATCGACGCCAACCAGCCCGCCAACGACGGCCTGTGGGGAGTCGACCCGCGGACGCACCAGCTGCGGTGGCAGACGCAGATCGGCGCCGTGGACCGCGTGCCCTACTACAGCGCCGGAACCGGCCTCGTCCTGTTGTCGCAGCCGCACGACAGCAAGCTGACGGCCTACGACGCCAAGACCGGCGCCCAAGCGTGGACCGCCCAGGACACCTCCCCGGCGACCGATCCCGCGTTCGCCACCGACATCACCAGCCATGGCACGTCCATCTACTGGGCCACCAACCGCCTCTACGCCTTCGACGCGAACGGCCGTGCCCTGTGGCCGGTGGGCGTCACCGAGAGCGACGGCGGCTCGTTCCACGCGGTCATCGCGGACGACAACACCGTCTTCGCGGCATCGAGCGTTACGTTGGGCAACAGTGTGATCGCCGCCTATAGGGCCTCCGACGGAGGACCTCTATGGCGATCCACGTGGCCGAAGTCCTATCTGGATCCGAGCTTGGAATGCCAGCTGGCGCTCGGCGGGGGAGTTCTCTACGCCGCCGACCGTGTGAACGGCACCTTGGTCGCACTGGACGCCAAGACAGGCAAGACCCTCTGGCAGTTCCACGATCCGGCAGCTGCCGGATCGAACACCAGCTGGCAGATCGTCGCGAACGACACCTACGTCTTCGCCGGCTACGGCACCACCGTGCACGGGTTCAAGGCGGACTGAGCACGCAGCGGCGTATGCGGCGGCTATGCGGAGCCCCCGGGACATAGGAGCCCGGGGGCGGGGAACGCTATAGCGATTTCGACGCATCCCAGCCGGACAGGTCGTAATTGAAGTAGGCGTTGGGGAAGACGAACTTCCCATCGGGCAGGCTGTTGAGCCCTCCAGAGCCGTCGTACGCCTTGAAGATCTCGATCGAACGCGTCAGGCAGTTGTCGTTGATCAGGTTGTAGGACCGCGCGAAGCCGGCCGTGACCGTCGACTCCGCGATGCTCTGGTCGTCCGTGGCCGTGTCCTTGCAGCGGTAGCTCTGGTAACCGCCGGAGTCGTTCGCCGTCGCGAAGTCGTGGAGCATCTGCTGCTCCGTCCCGTGCTTCTCCCAGTTGCTGTTCGCCAGAGTGGCGCCGTAGTCCCAGGTGTCGCTGCCGTCGGACCAGCGGAAGGCCCAGCCGACGTGCCCGAGGGACAGTGCACCTTTGGGTGCGTCGAACATGCAGACTCGGCCGGTCGTGGCGTGTGTGCTCCTGGCGTCCGCCGTGGCGGACGGTGCGAAGGCGACGCCTGTGGCGACCGTGGCTGTGAGCGCGGCCAGGGCCACAGTGGCGGTTCCTCTATAGCGAATCCTCATCCTGTCCTCCCGTATCGAAGGGATCCGGCGATCCCATCGGTATCAACGGGTTGAGTAGCGAGGAGGATGCGTTCCGTCACCGCGTGGGAGATGGGTCACTCGGGACCCCCGGCTCCGCCGTTCCGGGGCCGTGCGGTGGAATGATCTAAAGCGAGTCAGTGTTATGAACGTGAAACACGACGACGAGGTCTCACCGAAGGAGAACCACCATGGCCGGCACCCTTCTCATCGCGTACGACGGCTCCGCCGACGCCAAGACCGCCCTGGAGTACACGGCCCGGACGTTCCCCGGCCGCGAGGCCGTCGTGGTGACCGTCTGGGAGCCGCTGATGGCCCAGCTGGGCGTCGCCGAGGCCTTCGTCGGGGCGGTCGCCACTGAGGATGACGAGAAGGTCGTGGAGCAGAGCGCCGAGCAGGTCGCCGAGGGCGGCGCCAAGCTCGCCGCCGAGGCCGGCCTGAAGGCCACCGCCCGCTGGGAGTCCGAGGGCGCGCAGTCGGTGTGGCAGACCATCGAGCGCGTGGCCGACGAGCTCGACGCCGACCTGATCGTGACCGGCTCCCGCGGCCTGACCGGTCTGCACTCGCTGCTGGTCGGCAGCGTGTCCACGAAGGTCCTGCGGCACGCGCAGCGCCCGGTGCTCGTCGTCCCCTCGGCGCACCTGGCCAAGGCTCGCAGCGAGGCTCCCGAGGGCGAGTCCGCCAACGCCTGATGGGTCGGGACGAGCGGTCGGCCGCTTCCAGAGCTCTGCGACCGGCCGCTCTCTATGAGTGAAGCAATCTCCGTGTAGCAATCTCTCTGCGTACGAACGCTATAGAGCGAGTGACAGGGCCGGTGACGCTATGCGTTGCCGGCCCTTAGCCGTGCCGTGACCGCGCGCATCCCGCGGCTCGCGGTGGACTTCACCGTTCCGCGGGTGACACCCAGCGTGCGCGCGATCTCCGTCTCCGAGAGGTCGCCCCAGTAGCGGAGCACCAGTACCTCCCGCTGACGCGTGGGGAGCGCCTTGACGGCCTCCATCACCTCACGGTGCTCCAGCGGCACCAGCGCCGTGATCTCGGCGGGTTCCACGTCGACGGTGTCCAGCACGGCGTATTCGCGTTCGAGCTTGCGCCGGCGCTGGACCGACCGCGCGCGGTTCACCACGGCGGTACGAAGATACGAGGACGGCGCCGCGACGCTCTTGAGCAGGTCGGGGCGGGACCAGAGCTTGACGAACACCTCTTGCACGGCGTCTTCGGCGCTCGCCGTGTCGCCGAGCAGGAGCACCGCCAGCCGGGTCAGCGGCAGCCGGTGTCGGGCGTAGAGTTCGGCGACATCAATGGTGCCGCTTTGGTTGTGGCATTCCGGGGCGGACAGAACCATCGTGGTCATATATTCAGAGTCGCCGCTGCACCCCCCTGCCGGTAACCACCGAAGGTCTATTCCACCCCCTCCCATAGGAGGGTGTGTACGTAAGCCCTATTGGGGAGTGGCTGGCACGGTGACCGGCTCCGGTACCACCTCAAGGTCTACAGCGTCGTGTGCACGGCGCATACGCAGCACTGCGACGACCCCTATAGAGAACGACAGCACGTGCCCAATGGCGGTGTAGTCAGCGTGGTCGATGCCCTGCAGCAGGCTCGGCGTCGCCCCGGCCAGGCAGACGGCCCACACCACCCGCAGCCACAGCGGCCGGGCCGTGGTGATGGCGACTGTCAGAGCGGTGACCACCAGATACGACGGACCGGTGTCCCACATGTGAGCCTCGGACCCGGGAAGCGTCCCCTGATGGATCCGCAGCCACACCAGACCCTCGGTCGCCATGCTCACGCCTATGTGCACGCCGGCCAGCAGGAAGACGGTCCTCCGCGCGCCCAACGCGGCGACCACGCTGAACAGCGACAGCGCGAAGAACGGCCACACCCCCGCCGACTCCTGCGGTATGAAGGCGGACGCCACGAACGCCTCCACCGGATGCCCGGCGGGCCGGATGTTCGCCAGGTTCGTCGAGCACCAGTCCATCAGCCGCCGCAGCTGGTCGGTCGAGATCCTGTCCTCGACCACGGCGGCGACCGTCAGCGACACCACGTACCAAAGCGCGGGATTGCGCAGTAGCCGCGGCATGAGGACGCGGACCCGGGCGGCGGACAAGGTGACTCCCTTCAAAGTGCAGGACCCATCTTGCCAACGACGCCGTCAGCGCGGCGTAATCCCCGCCTCTAATCCGGTTGGCCCGAGAGCCTCCGCCGTATAGACAATGTGACGGACGAGGGGTGTGTGACAGATGGTCGACGAGGATCTTCTCGCCGAGCGGTTCCAGGAGAACCGGCCCAGGTTGCGGGCCGTGGCCTACCGGATGCTGGGTTCCCTCAGCGAGTCCGATGACGCTCTTCAGGAAGCCTGGTTGCGGGCCAGTGGCGCCGACACCGACGTGGTGCGCAACTTCCAGGCGTGGCTGACCACGATCGTGGGGCGGGTCTGCCTGAACATGCTCCGCTCGCGGCAGCAGCGCGCAGAGGATTCTCTAGAACTCCATATCCCCGACCCCGTGGTCTGTGCGGAGGACGACAGCAATCCCGAGACCGTCGCCCTGACCGCGGACTCGGTCGGGCTGGCGATGATGATCGTGCTGGACACTCTCGCGCCTGCTGAGCGCTTTGCGTTCGTGCTGCATGACATGTTCGCGGTGCCGTTCGAGGACATCGCAGAGGATCTGGAGAAGACGCCCGCGGCGGTCCGCCAACTCGCCAGCCGCGCCCGCCGGCGCGTCGAGGGCCGGGCGCCGGTCCCCGACCCGGATCTGGCCGTACAGCGCACGGCCGTCGACGCGTTCTTCGCTGCCGCGCGGAACGGCGACTTCGAGGCGCTCGTGGCCGTCCTGCATCCCGATGTCGTGCTCCGTGCCGACGGCGGCGTGCTGCGGGCCGGCCAGTCCGTCACGCTGTCCGGGGCGCACACCGTCGCCTCGCAGGCGCAGCTGGCGCGGACCATGGCGCCGTACGTCCAGCGGGTGCTCATCAACGGCACGCCGGGCGCGTTCGTCGTCAAGGACGGCAAGCCGATCTCGCTCATGTCCTTCACCGTGGTCGACGGCAAGGTGGCGTCGATCCAGGTGATCCTCGACCCCGAGCGGCTCGACGAGGTCGCCCTGCGGCTCGCGGCCTGAGCGGGTCACGGAGCGACCGCACAAATGAGCAGCGGCGCCGGAGCCCCCCGTGGGTTCCGGCGCCGCGGTCTCTCTGTGGCGTGTTCTCTATAGCGTTGTCTCTAGAGCGTTCGCGCCGTGGAGTCCTAACCGATCGGCACTTCGTGCCGGCCATACGTCCGGGCCGGCGCCGGTGCCTCCGACTTCTCCAGAGCCAGGCCCGGGATCCACTGCAGCCCGCGCGGCAGCTTCCAGTTCCGCTCGCCGAGCAGACTCATGACCGCCGGGACCAGCAGCCCACGCACCAGGGTGGCGTCGATCGCGACCGCGACGCTCATGCCGATGCCGACCATCTTCATCGGCGCGAACGGCATGAAGGCGAACAGTGAGAACACCGCGACCATGATCATCGCCGCACTGCTCACCACGCCCGAGGACGAGCTGACGCCCTTGACCACGGCCTGCTTGGTCGGCACGCCGCGCATCCGCAGTTCGCGGATCCGGCTGAGGACGAACTCGTGGTAGTCCATCGAGAGCCCGAACAGGATCACGAACATGAAGAGCGGGAGCCAGGAGATCACGGCGCCGTAGGACTGGAAGCCGAGCTGCTTCTCCAGGTGCCCGTCCTGGAAGATCCACTTCACCACGCCGTAGGACGCGCCGACCGACAGCAGGTTCACCGTGATCGCGGTCAACGGGATCGCCAGCGAGCGGAAGGCCGCGACCATCAGTACGAAGGCGAGCAGCACCACGAAGCCGATGACGAGCGGGGTCGTGCTGTGCAGCTGGTCGCCGAAGTCGGTCTGGCTCGCCGACTGGCCGCCGACGTTGTAGTCGATGCCGGAGACGTGGCCGAGGGTGGCCGGCAGCACATCGGAGCGCAGGTGCTTCAACGCCGCCGTCGAGGCGCTGTCCGCTCCGTCGCCCGCGAGCGGGATGGAGAGCGCCTGGTAGTGGCCGTCAACGCTGGTCTGCGTGGACACCTGCGCACCGTTCGGGAGCATGCGCTCCATGGCGGCGACCGCGCCGGTGAACTCAGAGCCCTTCAGCACCTGCGGGTCGCCGTGCACCACGAGGATCGCCGGAGCCGGGCCGCCGGGGAACGCGGTCTGCATGCGCTCCAGCGTCTGGCTGATCGGCTTGCCGTGGGTGATGTCGACGGCTCCCGCGTCCTTGGCCTTCAGCCCGGCGCCGGGCACCGCCAGCGCGAGCAGGGCCAGGAGCGCGGGGACGCCCCACAGCAGCGGGCGCTTCACGACGTGCCGCACCAGGAAGTTCCAGAACCGCGACTCGCGGGCCACGGTCCGGCGCTTGCCAAGGATCGGGACCCGACCCTTGTCGATCTTGTCGCCGAGCCAGGACAGCATCGCCGGGACCACGGTGACCGAGCCCAGCATCGCCATGCCGACCACCAGGATGGTGCCGACCGACCAGCCGGAGAAGGCGTCCATCCGGGTGAAGAACAGGCCGCCGAGGCAGGCCATCACGGTCAGACCGGAGACCACGATGGACCGGCCCGAGGTGCGGGCCGCGATCCGCAGCGCCTCGCGCGGCGACCGGCCCAGGGCGCGTTCCTCGCGTTCGCGGCGGATGTAGAACAGGGAGTAGTCGACGCCGACCGCCATGCCGATCAGCAGCACCACCGAGGAGGTGCTGTCCCCGATCGGCAGCCAGCGGCCCGGGACGGCCATCAGGCTGATCGCCGCGGCCACCGCCGTCAGCGCCAGCAGCAGCGGGATCGAGGCGGCGACCAGCGCGCCGAACACGATCAGCAGCAGGATCAGGGTGACCGGCACCGAGCTGAACTCCGCGCGCTGGAAGCCGGTGGCGACGATGTCGTTGACCGTCTTGTCGACCGATGCCGCGCCGGCCTCCTCGACCCGGAGCCCGGGGTGCGCGGCCTGGACCTGTGCGACCGTCGCCAGCGGCTTGGCGACCGTGGTGTCGGCGTCGTCCTTCTTGCCGGCGATTACGAACGTCACCATCGCGGAGCGTCCGTCCTTGGAGACCAGAGCCTTGGTCTCCGCGGCGCTGTCCAGAGGGGAACGGACATCGGCTGCGGAGCCCGGAATCCCGCGGAGTGCGGCGGCGACGTCCGCGATTCCGCTGCGGAAGTCCGCGTCCGAGGCGAAGGACGCCCCGGACCGGCTCTGCACGAGAACGCTCTCCGACTCCTGGGAGATCCCGGAGACGTCGAGGGCACGCTCTGCGCGTCCCGCCTCACCGGGGTCGTAGGCGGTCTTCTTAGCGCCGGAGGCCATTCCGCCGATCACCACCGCGGCGATGATCAGGATCAACCAGCCGAAGACCGTCGTCTTGCGGTGGCGGGCACTCCAGCCCGCCACCCGTTCCACCACAGGCGGGCGTGCTGTTAGCGTGGACATGAGAGATCCCCTCCATGGGTGAGCCATCGATGTGTGAGAGCTGACGTGACTTGGTGGCGCGGGTCTTGCCTGGCCGGGTGGACGCTGCAACGTCTGCCCGGCCCGCTTTGTCTTGCGGGCGGTTCTCTATAACGGTGATGTGTGGCTGACTACTGGATGGCGCCGCTTATAGCGTGTCGCTCAGATAGTGGTCGGCGAGCTCAGAGGTCCCGGGTTGTCCAGCACCCGGCGCGCCGCGGCCATCGGGTCGCGTCCGGCGACCACGCTTCGCACGGTGCTCGCGTGCACCCGAGCGGTGGCTACCAGGACGTAGTTCCAGGCGAGCAGAAGGACGAGGCCGATGACTGCTGCAACAGCCGCGGACAGGTCACTGTCGACGAAGTAGCCGATCGCCCCTTTGTGGTGCGGGCCGTGCGGGAAGTAGCCGAAGGCCAGCCCGTGCATCTGCTGACCGTCGAAGGTCTGGGGGATGTAGCGGTACCAGATCGGGACGCTGATGGCCCCCAGGAAGGCCACCCAGATCGTCCAGACGACCGCGTCCAGGACGAGCAACGGGATGGCCAGCAGCGTGAAGTGCGCCAGACCCCGCTGCGTGATCCGGTCCTTCCACACCGCCTTCAGCGTCGGGAAGAAGCCCTCCGCGGACGCCACCGGAGTCATCGCGGGCAGTCCTTCGGGGATCACGGCGCGGGCCCGGCCGCGCTCCATCACCACACACCCCCGGATGAAGTACGCGCTGCCGATCAGCAGCGGCAGGCCGGCCCAGATGATCACCAGTGCCGCGGACGTGATGGTGATGCTGGTGACGACGGAGAACAGGACGATGCAGAGGATCATCGAGCTGAGCAGGTACCAGGCCGACGCCCAGACTCCCGCTGAGAACAACATGCGGATCGGATTGCGGTACATCCGTAGGCGCGTCCATATAGGAGTGCCGTACAGAGAAGCCATGTCTTCGGTGTTCATTCGACGCTCCTGAGCATCCGCTCGATCTCGCCGACCTTCAGGTCCAGGCCCTGCAGCTCGGTGAGCAACTGGCCCTGCTTCTCCACAGCTTCTTCCGCGAGCTTGCGGTAGGCGGCGAACGCCACGGCGTCCGCACGGTGCTTCTGCAACTGGAAGAACGACACGATGCTCACCGCGATCGCCGTGAAGATGATCGCGATGATCACCACCGCGATGATTCCGCCGTTCGAACCGCCGCCGCCACTGGCGAGCACGACTCCCGTGTTCATCCCTTTCCACCCTTCGTGTTCGCGTCCGGCGCGGGTTCCGCGTCCCGGGCCACCGTCTCGGCGATCGTCTCCGCGTCGAGCGTCAGCGTGAACGGCTGGAGCTCGAAGTACTTCATGGCCTTGCCGTCGTCGGAGAGCTCGAGCTGGCCGGCCACCATGCCGGCCGTCTCGAGCCGTTCCAGATGCATGTAGAGCAGCGCCCGGGACAGCCCCAGCCGGCGAGCGAGCTCGCTGACGTGCAGGCGCTCCCCTTCCTGAGCCGAGCGGTACAGCTCAGCGACGATGCGCAGCCGCTGGGCGTGGCCCACGGCGCCCAGCTTCGCGAGCAGTTCCTCGGTGTTCAGGGCGTCCTCCTCGTTCGCTATCACCTGTAAGCCGAGACTGACAGGTGGTTGCTGAGACTGTCAAGTGTTCGGGTAGCCGCCCCAGACAGCGGCTCTGCTCTACACTGGACGGCATGAGTGAGAACTCGGGCTGGGACGCCGACGAGCGCGTCGTGGACTGGGACGAGCTGTTCGGGGAAGTGCTGCCCGAGCAGACCATGGACGACCTCGGCGACCGAGACCCGTCCTCGACCTCCGGAGCCGGCGACACCGCCCGGCTGATGGAGCTGATGGCGGACCGGCCGCCGCACTACGAGGACTGACGAAGCAACCGGCAGCTCCTGGATCGACACTTCATCGGCCCGGGATCAGGGAGCTTGACACCGGCCCGGACAACGACTAAGTTTTCACGACGTTGCCCCTTCGGGACGCGCCGCGCGAGCGGGCGATCACCCGGGGTGATCTTCAGCAGGAGCCCATTCGAACGTCCAGTCGTCGCCTTCAGCCTTTTATCGGGCTTCATGGCGCCGGCCGTGTCGTGGTCTCTTGGTGTCGGTGTGCGGATATTTCTTCTCCGATCGATCGGTGAACGGCCGATTTGGAGCGGGAAACAAGTACCGATACAGTTCTGGAGCACCGCAGCGGAACGCGAGTTCCGAAGCGGACCGAAGGCCAGGTGGAAGCGCAAGACGCAGAAACGATCTGCTAAGATCGGAAATGCGGAAGGCGAAAGAAACCAGCCGGAAGCGAAAATCGCAAGAAATTGCGAAAGCGCAGCGGATCTGCTAAGATCTAAAGCGAAGCAAGGCAAGAAAGAACAAAAGAAGAACAGCAAGACCTGACAACGCCGGGTCGCAGCCGATCGGAACGGAAGTTCCGGGACGAGTGGTTCGGGCGTCTGTTTCTTGAGAACTCAACAGTGTGCCGATTAATTTCGATGCCATGCGACCTCGGTCCTGCGCTCCTCGTGAGCGATGGTCCGAGCGTCATTGAACACATGGTTGGTAGACGCTTCCCGACCCCCGTCGGGTTGTCGGTCTACTTGCCAGGTGACTCTTCTGACACCTCATGCCGACCTTATTCCGGTCGGCTGGTGATAATCATCAATGGAGAGTTTGATCCTGGCTCAGGACGAACGCTGGCGGCGTGCTTAACACATGCAAGTCGAACGGTGAACCGCTTT